>CAZGDE010000116.1:0-17313 GCA_964524315.1 uncultured bacterium | reverse complement strand
ATTCACCACACCTGTATGTCCAAGACGGTTGGGTACCCACCGTAGAACTGATACAGAGTTACCAACAATCGTAAAGCGACCACATCGCCCATCCACTCCCGTCGCTCTTTGGCACTTCCTGCTTCAGTCCGGGGATATATCCCTTTACTGGTACAATTGATCTATGTTCGATAACATCTGTAAATTTCTGGCGGAATCCTTCTCCACGGACCTGGCAAGCTGGTTGGTTGGAGAACCCGTTGAGTTGACCCAACTCAGTCCTTCAGAGTTATCACTAGAACCGATCCGAGCCGACAGCCTCATTCTCAGACAAGCACAAGCGGTCGTGCTCCACTGCGAGTTCCAGACTGACCCCGATGACACAATGGGCTTCCGTATGGCGGATTATGCCCTACGAATTTATCGTCGCTTTCCCCAAAAGCGACTGGTGCAAGTGGTCGTCTATTTACGTCCGACCGAATCTGAACGAGTTTATCAGACAAGGTTTATAGCCAATAAATTAACGCACGAGTTTCGCGTCATCCGGTTGTGGGAGCAACCCACCGAGATCTTTCTCCAACGACCAGGACTCTATCCGTATGCGGCATTAAGCCAAACCAGCGATCGCACAGGTATCTTACGCCAGGTCGCACAACGGATTGACGGACTGACAGACCGCCGCCAACAAAGCAATCTCGCCGCAGCAACTGGGATTTTGGCAGGGTTATTATTAGACCAGCAGGTGATTCAACGAGTGTTACGGAGGGATCTGATGCGCGAATCTGTGATTTACCAAGAGTGGCGGGAAGAAATTTGGGAAGAAGCCCGCCAGGAACTATTGCCCATCGCCGAGCAACAGGGACGGCAGGCAGAAGCGCGATCACTCGTTCTGCGGCTACTTCAGCAAAAATTCGCGGTGCTACCGGATCCGCTGTCTGACTTAATCCGTTCACTCAACCTGGAGCAACTAGAAGCTCTGGCTCTGGCGTTGCTGAACTTTTCTAGTTTGACGGATCTGGAGCGGTGGTTGGCAGAGTCGAACAATCGCTCTGATGCTTCAAACTAAACGGGGCACATGCTATTGCGGGAAACGATACTGGTACCGTTATTTTCCTACACATGAAGATTCGTTCTCCCAAATAGCTAAATCCCCTGGGAAATCAACCAATCCATTTGTTGTACGACCTGTTTAGCTAACTGGCAACTATGGAGCAAAACACCCATCTCCATATTGAGTGGCATGGCATATTTAGCCAGATTGACCCTAGAAATGAAAAGGTGCTGACTATCCTCAACCACACATTTAGCATGCAAGGAACCCCACTGCCTCGGCTCATCCACCACCCGCTTTACCTGATGCCAAACATAGACGACGTGTGCCTAGTCTGCCACAAACCTTTCTTCTAGCTAAGTATCCCCATATATGATTTGAGCTAACCAAAGGATGCCAGGGGATGGAGAGAAAATGGATCATCTGCCTCCCTCTGGTTCTGGGAAAACCACAAACACGCACAATTCACAATTCCCAGAACTGACTGACACGATTGCCCCAGTAACCGCTCCACCATCTGCACACCAACAGCCTCACCTAGTCCCCAGCATCTGTCCAAGCTCCCACCCACGACTGACGCAACCCGCCAACTAGCGAGTGCGCCAGAACATCCCGGATAGTTCCACGCAAACAATCATCGCGGTTGGGAAGCACGCGTTCCCCCCGAGCTCGACCCAATTAACTCAACTAGCCACTCACCAACCAGGACTACCGGTGCCCACGCTGACAGGCAATGGCATGCAACCGCCCAATACACGAACCAACAGGAAGTTTGAGCAAACCTAAAGAAAACCTTAACTCTTGTCAAGAATATCTAACATTTTGAGAGAATTATTACATAAGAAATCAGGACTAGCACAATAAAAGTCCACCCTTTAATATCCATCACCAAGCGCAACGCCAGCTGATCTCAGTTAGTTGGCGTTGTGGCTTTTTTCAGGCATCTGATGCAGATTTAGCCGAAGCAAGTAAACTGGTTACCAGCCTTATACACGCTCAGCCCTTCCCACCACAGCAAGGGCTTTTTTGCCTTTGCCCCCCTGTCCTCAACCGGTAGTATGGGAAACTGCTACCGAATCTGCACTGGTGGCAGTGTCTTTCCATGGCTACGGCTCACTCGTTTTTCTGGCACTCTCGTTGGCACTCCCGCTGGCACTTTGGCGATCTTTACTGCCACTGGTGTTGGTGCCGGTACGACTGTTGCTCCGGTTGCTGGTGATGCGGCAACAATATTCTCAGCCACAACGGTGGCAGCTGGTCGCTGCCCGCGTCCCTGCCGTAATGCCGCCAACTCGCGCTTCAATTGCTGCACCAAGCGTTGGTGCAGGTCGCGTTCCAATCGCCCCCAACTTTGCTCTGCCAGGATTGCGTCCGATGATTCTGTCCAGGTGGTGTACATACCTTCTATCCTGCCAATGCGTGTCACACGCTCTGATATTGGCACTCAGGATAGCGTGAATCGCTCCGAACAGAAATCCTACAACTGTAAATTAATAAAGATTCAATGATTCCGGGTTTCACCGCAGCCAGCACGGTTGGTAGCGCGATACAGTCTGGGAACGACCAAACAATAGGTCATTGCCACCCCAGTGCATCGTATTTTTATGCCAGATGTCGCGATGAGTTTGCAACGTCTGCCGCATTTTGAGTTTGGCAACCACAGCGATGACCAGAGAGGCTATCAGGCTGGCATCCCAGCCGATCAATTCCCCCTCCCTCCTTCTCTCCCTTGCATCTCTGGGGCGGGTGCCCTGATATCCTCCCTTTGATGCAACCGTTGTCGTGAGTCAGTTTGCCATGCCACTTTTTGCAACAGAGCCTGCTTGCCCGTAGTTCTGGGAACATCACGGGTGGTTGATCTGGCATAGTTCCCAGAACTCGATTGGATGTCCCAGAGACACTTCCTGTGCAGAGCAACTAGCGGGTTGTTGTCGCCAGCGAACGGGAAACCGGCGATCACGATCGCAGTAGCATCCCCCTCTACCACGAGAGCAACCCGGATCAATCCGGGAGCGGACAACCTGACGGCCATTAGTTCTGGGAACAACTCAACTGTGGAAAATAAAGCGTTCCCAGAACTCGTAGCCGCGGTCGCCCAGGCGATCGAGCAATCCCCACCCCCTCCTTGCCAACCTCGTTGAAGCGCGCAATCGCCCAGTAGCCCGAACGCGTGTCCGCCGCCATTCAGTATTTGCTGGATCAACATCCGGTCGGCTATCTCTATACGGCAATCAGCTCCGGTTGGGATGTGTTCCTCCCTTCAGCGATCGTCCCAGTGGGCTTCAACGAGTGGTTTAACCAGGTCAAACAGCAAGGACTGGTAGGAGCGGTAATGATGAGCAATGGCATTCACCATACCCTGCATGTCCAAGACGGCTGGATGCCAACGGCGCAGATGATGCAGCAGTTGGTACCCGTGCTAAACGCTGGCAAGTTAGCCAACGCGATGACCGAGATCGGTAGCAAAATCGCTTTCAGGGCAGCAACTTGGCAGGGCTGTTTCGTTCTCACCAAAGAGAAATCGCAAGCTCGATCGTCTCGTGGCTGATTTAGGCGAATGAGTACATGCATGAACCAGGTAATGGGCTTTTCAAATTTCCTTTACTGACCTTGAAACAGCCCTGCCGAGGGACAAGTTACGTGACATCAAGGGCATCCGCTAAAACAGACTCAGAAATTTGCGGTTTCAGCGATCGCTTAGTCACCAAATCCACCGGTTTACCCAACAAGTCTTCTAAGAAGAACTTGAGATCCATATAGTGATCGAAGGTCGCCGTTCCGGCAAATTCCACCAAAAAATCAAGATCGCTGGTTTCAGTGGCTTCATCCCGAGCAACCGAACCAAAGAGCGCTAACGATTGCACATCGAAACTCCGAATCGTATCGAGATGAGTCCGCAGTTGCGCCAGTACGGTTTCACGATAGGTATCTGGAGTAGGCATTGGTCAATCGTCCTAGCTTACAATCAGCTTCATCATTCTAAATCAGTTAACCGGCAGTCTCACAGGATTCCTATCATCCAGTTGAAGATCAAACCTGATCGATCAAAAGTGCATCAGATTCTTGCCAAGGACCACCACACTTCTAGCGAAAAGCGGAAGATCGCTCAACGTTAACTACTACGGCCCCCGAGGGTTAGTTTAGTTTGAGCAACTGTTGAATGATGGCTAAAAGTTGTTTGAGCTTAACGGGTTTGCTGAGATAGTCATTCGCACCAGCAGCCAAGCAGCGCTCTCGATCTGTCGCCATGGCTAAAGCCGTGAGGGCAATGATGGGCATGTCTACCCCATGGGGTAATCGACGGATTTGCCGGATCGCTTCTAACCCATCCATCTCTGGCAGTTGAATATCCATCAAAATCAAATCCGGCGGTTCAGCCTGAACCAAAGAAAGCGCTTCTTGGCCAGTTTTAGCAACCAATACACGGGTGCCTTTTGCTTGCAAATAGTGGGAAATCGTGGCACTATTCGCGACGTTATCCTCTACTAACAGAATTACAGGAACCGCCCCCTGATTGGGTAAGTCTCGTTTATTCGGAGCAGCAGTCTGCATCGGTTGTGGGGGTGTCGGGGAGGAGAGCGTCGTCCAAGGAAGGTCAATGATAAAGCAACTTCCCACCCCCAACTCACTGGTGACGCGGATCTGACCGCCATGCAACACCACAATACGTTTTACCAGGGCTAAGCCTAACCCCGTCCCCTCGTAATGTCGATTCAGCGCACTATCAATTTGCACAAAGGGCTGAAACAAACTCTGAACGTTCGCCGCCGCAATCCCAATACCCGTATCTTTGACCGCCACCTGTAGCCTAGACTGGGTCTTTGCCCTCTCGGGCGGCAAGTCAAGCACACGAATCTCGACCGTAATGTGACCCTGGGGCCCTGTAAACTTCACGGCATTCTCCAGCAAGTTGACCAACACCTGGCAAATTCGCCGTTCATCGATGAGTGCAAGCGGTACATCAGCAGGATATTTCAGCTCACATTGAATCTGTTTTTTGTGGGCTTGCGGCTCGATTAAGTTCAAGCTAGTCTGGCACAGTGCGACCAGATCCGTCGGGGCACAGTGCAACTGGATCTGACCTGATTCAATGGTGGAAAGATCGAGAATATCGTTAATGAGTGCCAACAAATGATGACCGGAACGTTCAATCGTGGTTAACGCTAGTCGTTGTGGTTCCGTCACCGAACCCAAAATTTCGTCCTGCAACCCTTCGGTCATACCCAGAATGGCATTGAGCGGTGTTCGGAGCTCGTGACTCATCGTGGCCAGAAATTCATCTTTCAGTCGCGTCGCCTGCGCCAATTCCTGATTCATGTTGGCGAGCTGTTGGTTGCGGTCTGCTTGCTGCTGAAATAACTGGCGCAGTTGCGCGGCCATCTGGTTAAAGGATTGCACTAATCCCTGAACTTCCGTAATGGCACTATCGTTCGGCAACTGCTGGTCAAGATCACCGCCAGCCAGGGCTTGACTCGCCTGATACAACCGGGTCATCTGGGCTGAAAACCGGTTAGCCAGGGTGAACCCAATGGCGATCGCTCCACCTAATGCCAACAGACATAGCCCTACTGTGGTGCGGCTATTCTGCTGAATTGCAGCCATGAAATCTGACTCTGGGATCACCGTCACGATGTGCCAGTCCAGTCCCGCCTGGTCATGGTAAGGGGTAATTTGACCAAAATGGCGTTGGCCCAAGACGGTTAACTGGAGTTGATGGGGCGCTGTCAGACCATCAAAGTTACCAAATTGCGCGAACAACTGTTGCCCCACTGCCCGCGTCCGGGCATCCTCGCTATTGAGAATCGAGAGCCGCACCGGTTTCCCCTGCCGATAGGTCATTCCACGCCCTTCTGCGGGAATCGAGGTGGCAACCAAATCACCGGAACGCTCCACGATCAGTACCATGCCGTGCGGCGAAAACTGTAGTTGGTTCAGAAACAGACTGATTTCCGGCAGAAAATAGCTGGCCGTAAAAAATCCTTGTACGTTACCCGTCCCATCCGTCACGGGTGCCACAGCCATTGTTTGTAATACTGGAATCACCCGTGCGAGGACGATCGGGGTCCAGTGTTGTTTGCCACTGCTTTGGGCCGAGCTGTACCATGGAGCTGTCCGAAAATCATCCTTGTATTGATACAGTAGTTTCGTTGGCTGGCCCTGCGCATCGGTCCAAAAAAATTGCCGCTGATTCGGCGTGATTTCACTGAAGAGGATCGCACCCAGGGGGAGTGGTTGCCCCGAAACTGCTGCCGCTAACTGGCGCACTGCCTCGGAGTTCAACCGAATATAGCTCACTGAACGTCCCGTGGTGCTCCAAAAGGCATTGAACGGAATCGCTGGGTTTAAAATCATCTGCTGCCACAACCGCCGCCGCAGTTGGTCCCGGTCATTCAGATGGAGTGTTCCCGCTGCGACTTCGAGACGATTGCTGGCGACAATCTGGGGGGGCGTATGCAGGTAGTTGTTCAGCCGATCTTGCACCCGCGCCGACGTTTGCTGTAACAACTGAGTCGCCAGGTTTTCCGTTGCCTGTTCCCCACTCCGGTACGATAAATAACCGACTAGTGCCACAATGCCAACTATTTGCAGCACTAAAGGAACCACAAGGGCCCATCGGAGAGAAATGACCGGTACCGGCTTCCAGGGGCGATTGACCATCACGTTTGCATCTATCTCGTTGCTTCGACACCGTAGTTGGATCGCACCCGTTTACCCTATCCCTAGAATACCCAGGTGATTACCCAAATCACGATATTCCCCCAAACTCCGCTATTACGACATCCCATGACCCATCAGAACCAAATTTACCCATTGATCAGCCCAGCACTGCCAGCACGAATTCGACACCACTGTCCCGACCCAAACCACTTCCTACACTGCTGTATCAGGGATGCAAGCCTGACACCAGCATCGCCGTCTGTTGACGCAATTGTTCTGCGAAATATTGTCGTTTATGGTCGGGTTGCCACTCACAGTCAGAAAGCAGATTTAGATGTCCAGTGCAACTTTCTATTAGAGAAATATCCAACAGCAGAGGTGATTAAGGAAGTTGGTTCAGGACTGAATTTTAAGCGACGCAAGTTTCTTCAGTTAATGAACCGAGTGGCGCACCATGAAATTGATGAAATTGTCATTGGATACAAAAATAGGTTATGTCGATTTGGGTTTGATTTTGTGGAATGGTTTTGCGACTTTAATCACTGCCAGATAAATGTTTTAGGGCAAACTGACCTATCCGCATATCAGGAATTGATGCAGGATTTTATGAGCATCATGCACTGCTTCTCAAGCCGTCTTTACTTCTTAAGGCGATATAAAAAAGAAATTCAAAATGATCCTGACGAGCAACAAGTAGAACAATGCCACTGAGCAAAAAGAAGGGTTATCGAATCGAAACCAAAACGCTGCAAACTAAGTTGTTGCGGGATGGATTTGATTTGACTGAAACCAATCAACTGTTCAGTGATATTGCTCTATTTTGGCTGCTGATTATTGCCGACGATCCTGGTGGAGTAGATGCGGTTGACTTCAAACGTTACTACGAGCCGCGATTCTTTAGCCCAGAGGCAACTCAACCGTTCCCATTTGACTGCCCCCAACCATTTCGCCGTGCAGCACTGGCAAAGGCGATCGGGATCTACAAATCCTGGCACTCCAACTACCAGAACTGGCAGGTGCGAGAGGTGAACCGGTTAACCAAACCAGGGAAGCCAGCCAAAAAGCACCGTCCGCCTACATTACCAACTGAATTACGCCTCAATGCCACGTTATACGCTGGGATGTTCAAGGATGATGAGAGGCGGTCGATAGTCTTGAAAATTGTCGTGAAAGGAGCCTGGAAATGGGTTAAATTCAGCTATCAATCGCCCCAATACCCGCAAGGGTGGACACTTTCTACGCCCACTCTGGTCACTCAGGCGAATGGCTCAGTGTGGCTAAATTGGGTAATAGAGCGTTATCAAACCGCTACAGGGGGATTAACTAAAGTGATGCAGGATGGCAACCGCATCTGCGCGGTTGACCTTGACCTGGATAGGGCATTAGCCAAATGTGCCATCTACGACGTGGAAGTGAATGGCGAACTGCGTGAAGTCGCCCGGATGACTACATCTGGTCACGCTGCCCACGCTGCACTTAGGAAGTCACGCATCGGTAAGATTGCCAGGTCAATGAACTAGACCGGAATTATCCATCAAGGCTTTGCCGCAACCCGGTGGCAGAAAGTTCGTAATACCGAACAGGATCAGGCTAGAAAACAAGCTCGACAAATCGTTAACTTTGCAGCTCGGCATGGTTGTGCGGTGATTGGGTTTGAACATTTGACCAAACTACGACCCCAAAAATGTCAGTATTCCAAGCGTTCAAATCAAAAGCGAGCTTACTGGCTAAAGTCAGCAGTGTGGCAACAAGTCGCCCGAATTGCCCGGCAGGATTGCAACATTCTGACTGCGAGGGTGAACCCGCGCAACACATCAAATACTGAAGCGGTCAGTGGTGATCCCGTCATGCGGGTCAGTGCCATGTGGCCAGCGCAATGGCTGGCTTTTGACCAGGAGAATTGGGACTTCTTTCAGCAAGTGGAAGGCTATCATCCTGGTTCTTTAGCCATCTCCCGCTCTGGAAAAATTATCAACGCTGGTTTGAATGCGTGTCGAAACATTGCACTCAAGTTTTGCCAGCGTTACGATTCAAAGCCACTCCTGGTAACAGGGTGGTGTGATGAAGGTTCTAGACAACCAGTGGCGCGACCCACTTGAACCTGATCCCAAGGGCAGTGTAACTCCCTCGCTCTTTCCTACCCTTTACCCCAAATCAGTGTGAGCAACGCTCTAGGTGCTGACTGATGGCTTACAGAGGAGAGAGTATAAGAGTGGAATTCCGATTTACTCCGATTTCCCGTTACACTAATGATTTAACTAGAAATGGCCAGGTGAAGCTTGAAACAAGTCTGGCTATTCGCGCTTTCAACTTCAATTGAACCACCCATCTGCTCAACCAATTTTTTCACCAGTGCTAACCCTAAACCAGTACCACCATATTTCCAAGGATCGTTGTTGGGAATGCGATAAAACTTGTCAAAGACGCGCGCCAATTCATCCGGGGCGATTTCAACGCCTGTGTTAGCGATGACGAGTTGTACGCAATGGACTGGGCTAATTGCTGTTGTTCCCTGAGTCACACTGGCTGAAATTGCGATGGCTCCGCCTGCGGGAGTATATTTACAGGCGTTGTTGAGGAGTTCTGTCACAATGCGGTTGAAACTGCGGGTGTCAAGATTGAGCGTGGGTAGATCGGGAGCAACATTGACCTGAAGCGTTTGCTGTTGATGGTGAGTCCGACTCTCAAATGGCTCAATTAAGTGAGGCAGCAGATCTTGTAAGTTGATTGGGGTTGGCTGGGTAGCGTATGTTCCCGCTTCAATATGCTGGAGGTGTAATAGATCTTCCACTAGAGCCAGTTCTCGATCACACTCCTCTTGTAGTACCTTAAAATACTGCACCACTTTGTTGTCTTGAGCGGGCGATTTTGAAATTTCGTCTATAAAGTTTTTCCCTTTATTGGTTATAGGCGCAAGTAGTGTGATGGCCATTTTCATATTGGCGATCGGTGTTCGCAGCTCATGGGAAATAGTGCTGAGAAAATCATCTTTGAGTTGGTTGAGCCGCTCTAGTTCTTTTACCTGTGCCTGGGCTGCTTCATATAATCGGGCTTGCCGCAGGGCGATCGCACATTGATTGGCAACCTGTTGTACCAGATGAATTTCCATTTCACTGAAGCTGGAATAAGTATCTCGAAACAACCAGAGATCACCCAGAATTCCGACCTGATCAACTTGATCGTCAAAGATGGGACAAGCCAATGTTGCCGAGTGGTTCCGAATGGGACTAGGCTGCGTCTGACAAAAGGCGAAACACATCCGATGATCTAGCTGGTCGTATAGCTCCGGAGAGTCTTGCATATAAAGCGTTTGCCCTTGAGTGACATTAGAACTAGGTTGGACCCATTGATAGCGGATAGTCGAGGTGGAGTGATCCGCATTATATAAAGCGGTATCACAACAGCAAACTTCTAATGTCTTCGCCAAGGTTTCAACCACGACTTGTAGAATCTGGTGCTGATCCAGGGAATCGCGCACTTGATCCGAGATCTGTTTCAGTGCCACTTCAAAATTCAGCGCTTGTTGCAGCTCTAGTGTCCGCAGTTGCACCTGTCGCTCCAGATCAGCATTTAAGCAAGCTAAGTCCTGATTCAGTCGGCGGACTTCTAATTCGGTCCGCTGCCGGATTTCAATTTCCTGTTGCAGTTGTTGTTTGTGTCGTTGAATGAGCAGTTGGTTTTGCACGCGGGCGAGAACTTCCAATTCCTGGAAGGGTTTGGTAATGTAATCTTGTCCACCCATTTCAAATGCCCGCACTTTGTCATCCACTTGATCCAGGGCACTGATAAAAATCACTGGAATCGGGGCTGTTACTTCAGAGGCTTTCAACTGCTGACAGACCTCATAGCCGTTCATCTCAGGCATATTGACATCCAACAGAATCAAATCAGGTGGATTGCGATGGGCAGCCCGTAACGCCATTCTGCCATTGAGAGATTTCAACACTATATAGTGCTGAGATTCCAGAATTTTGCCGAGTAGGCGTAGATTGTCCAGGTTATCGTCTATCACCAGAATATTGATCTGAGCCATTGACGGGAGTAGCGCTGTCATGACTATTTCTCCTGGTTCTGCGTCAACGTTGCAATTGTTTCAAACTGAAGGGTCTCGACCAACAATGTCATTGCCTCAATCAGCCATTGTTCTGTATTTGGAATCTGAGCAACCAACTGGTTTAACCGTTCATCTCGCAAATCCAAAGCTGCCTCATGAACTTGGGTCAGCCATTCAGATGACATGACTTTGAGGTCTTGGGGATTTAGACGTCGTTGTCGAGATGGTTCTTGTGACCTGCTGCTGTAGCGGTAACGTGCACCTAAGTAACGAGCAATCGCCTCAAGTAGCGTCGTTTCATTAAACGGTTTAGCAATATGCTCGTTGCAGCCTGCTTTTAGACTTGCTTGGCGATCGCTTTCAAACGCATAAGCGGTTAGTGCAATAATTGGGGTTGGTGATCGTTGCGCCGCGACTTCCTGTAAGCGAATTTGCCGTGTGGCTTCATAACCATCTATTCCAGGCATTTGAACGTCCATCAAAATCAAATGAGGTTGCCATATTTTCCATTGCGCGATCGCCTCCGCCCCATTTTCCTCAGTATTGACCTCAAAGCCAATCGACTCTAGCAACGTTGCGAGTAGTTGCCGGTTCTCGGCGGCATCTTCTACCACCAGGATGCGATAGCTTAGTTGACCAGGTTCTAACCCAATCACGAAATGCTCAGTTTCTCTCTCTAGCAGACTGATCGCTGTAGCCCGATGAAGAGCAACTTGACAGATGAAGGTTGATCCTTGGTTGACAATACTTTGAATGGTAATGTCCCCTCCCATCAATCGAGCAAACTGGCGACTAATGCTCAATCCCAATCCTGTTCCTTCCGTATGACAGCCATGTTCGGTTTGCATAAATGCCTCAAAGATAGAATCCCAATCACGCCGGTCAATCCCGCAGCCGGTATCTTTGACCATGAAGGAAAGCTTGAGTAGATGACAGGGTGGCATAGCATTGGGATAACATGTACAGCCTTCTTCCGTGGATTGAGTTGTTGCTGCACTGACCCGCACCAGCACACCACCCTTTGTCGTAAACTTGATGGCATTGCTAATCAAGTTAATTAGAATCTGCCGCAATTTTGCTTCGTCACTGCATACATAACGCGGCACCTCAGGATCTTCTTCAAACACAAGCGATAAGCCTCTCTGAGTCGCTTTCAGCGCAAACATTTCTTGTAATGATTGCAATAATCGATGCAGATTAAAGAACCGCTCTGTCAGAACCAGTTGCCCTGCCTCAATGCGAGACATTTCTAGTACGTCATTGATTAGAGCCAGTAAATGTTCGCCACTCCGATTAATAATACCAATGGGTTCTTGGAACTCCGCAGGAAGATTAGGACTATGATTTATCACCTGAGCAAAACCCAGAATTGCGTTGAGTGGGGTTCGCAGTTCATGACTCATCTTGGCAAGAAACTGACTTTTGGCACGGTTGGCGATCGCTGCTCGTTCTGCCGCCTGCTGCAATGCGATTTGCGAAAACTCCAGCACTGCCAGCATCAAAGTATTTCGCATCATCCGGGCTGCCTCAATTTCTGCGACTTGCCAGGGAAGGGATGTTGCTTGGACGGTTTCTTTCCAAAGTTCAAATGACTTACGGGGGCACAGATGCATGTTTCCTAAGTCGTCAATCATGACGGCATCTTGAGGGTTTCCTGCCCAGTGGACAGTCTGAATTTGTTCAGGTCTAAACCAGACGATGTGATAAGACCTTTGATGTAAAACAATGGAAATCGCGAGAATACCAGCGGCAGCGTCCTTGAAAGTTTTCGCAGGCGGGTAAGGTCGAACAAGGCAATCTGTCAGGTAGAACTCAGGCTGATTAAGTTGGGACAGCCAAGCTAAGAGATCTTGCACTGCTTCTAAGGGCGGTGTTTGTCCAATGAGTGAAATCTGACCGTCCAGGGCAATCGCAACGCCTCCGGTATGGACAAGGTGAAGCAACTCAGTTGCATTTCGCGTTAGCACTTGCTGAATAAAATTGGGTTCCCGCAAAAATGCTTGCTGAAGCTTGTCTTGAATCCTTTTCACCTGACTTTGATAGCCGTTTAAGTCACGTTCTTGTTGATGAACCAGTTCGATTGAAGCAAACTGGCCTAAAAGTTCACACGTTCTGCGTGTTGCATCATCAACCTGCTTGGGCCTGTAGTGATGGCAGGCAATCAGCCCCCAAAGATGATGATCGTCGATCAGGGAAATGGTCAATGACCCCGCTACTCCCATGTTTTGTAAGTATTCAATGTGATAAGGGGAAACACCCCGCCATACACAGTTGCTCAAATCTAGTGGTTGCTCATCTGGAAATGCTTCCGGCGGAATCAACCATACGGGAGTGTAATTGACATCAGGGATTTGGCGTGTCCAGTTACGCAAAAACAATTTTCGGGCAGGCATCGGAATGTCGATTGCCGGAAAATGTAGTCCTAAATAGCTCTCTAAATGAGTTTCCTTCGCTTCAGCAATCACAACTCCATGATTGTCTGCTTCAAAGCGGTAGATCATGACCCGATCAAACCCGGTTAACACTTTGATTCGCTGGGCAAGCTTCTGAACTAAATCAGCTAAGCTAGTTGCACTCCGAAAACTCAGGATGATTGCTTGCAAGTTCTGGTAGAACTGGATGGAATGAACTTTTTCGATCGATCGCTGCGGTTCCAATTCTAAGAGTAAAGCCTGATTGGTGCGGGACAGAGTGCTTCGGAAAACTTGTAATTGCGTGGGCGTAGCATCGTTGTACCGCACCTTTAGCTCAAAAGGATTACACAATTCCAGATCATTCTGCTTTAAAGACTCACTAACTCGTTGAACTTGAAGCCGAGAGAACAGCCGATTTAAAGATTGCCCAACAACCGTCTCAGCAGGAGCACCCAAAATTTGTTCTATATTCTCACTCACCTGTAAGATTTTGAGTTCCGGCTCTTGTAACACTAAAAGACATCCATTGGGCTGAATGTAGCCTGGAGCGTAGACCGATGCTTCGCTGCACTCTTCCAAACTGGTCAGGTCTGAAACAGTCAATTCCGGTTGTTCAGAAGCGCTTAAGGAGTCCATATTAGAAGTAGTCCATTAGCAAATTACAAGCAGAATGAATGAGAGTGAAACCGTTAGGGTGAAGAGCCAAGACGAATCAGTTGATCAATTTGCTCAAACTCAAAGCGGTTGGCAAGATCCACTAAACAAGCTTTAAAGTTTGCAAACTCTGGTGCCAACTGATTGGCGAGATTAACGATCGCTCGATCATTGCCACACAATGCTAAATCCTCTAAAGCGTCTAGCCAGCCGGGTGGCAACTGAGTTAGCACAGCAGGATCAAAGGATGTCAAGTTCTCTGCCTCTAAATCAGAGAATGGTATAGAGGGAGAACTGGAAGTCGTCTCCGGAGCAGCGTAGAGATACTCTAGTCCCAAATATTCCTTCAACTTAAGAAAGAGCGTTTCTTCGCGGCAGGGTTTACTGATGTAATCATTACAGCCTGCAGCAAGGGCAAGGGCGCGATCACTCTGAGAAGCCTGTGCCGTCAGCGCAATAATAATGCTGGCTTTGTCCTGTTCCATTGCCCGAATTTGCCGGGTCGCTTCGTATCCATCCATCCCTGGCATCCGAATATCCATCCAGATCAAATCCGGTTGCCATTCCTGCCAGATTTGCACTGCCTCCCGCCCATTCATTGCCTCCCGAACCTCTAACCCTAAACGAGTCAGCAGTCGAACCATCAACAACCGATTTTCGCGCTGGTCATCGACCACAAGAATGCGATAATGGGACTGCTCAGGAACTAACCCGATAATCATGCGATTACTTGGTTGAGCTTGAGCATGGATGTCGCGGGTTGGACAAACTGGGATAGTCACTGTAAACGTACTTCCGGCATTGAGGACACTCCGAACGGAAATCCTTCCATGCATCAATTCCACTAACTTGCGACTAATTGTTAGCCCTAAGCCCGTACCACTAACTGACTTTCGTCCTGCCTCTGCCTGCACAAACGCATCAAAAATAATTCCTTGCTCATTCTCGGCAATACCCGCGCCTGTATCAATGACGTCCAGTCGAAGATTGATCGGATTGGGAAATTGAGAATTAGGGGGACAACGGCAGAGAGAGCACAACTGAAAATCTTCCTGGGGCTCAATTTCACCCTGTTGATTGGTTACACTGACTTGCAACCTGACACTTCCCTGCCTGGTAAACTTGATGGCATTACTCAGAAGGTTCAGCAGAATTTGACGTAACTTCTGTTCATCCGCAATCACAAACTGAGGCACGTTTGGAGCGAGGTCAAACATCAGTTGCAGTCGTTTTGCCGTTGCGCGTTCAGCCATCATGGTGTGAAGCGTATGGAGCAGGGCGATCAAATCAAATCCCGATTCCTTTAAGGAGCTGTGTCCCGCTTCAATTTTGGACAAATCCAACACATCGTTAATCAGACTCAGGAGATAATCTCCACTGCGCCAAATGGTTTGCAAATCTTCGCGTTGGTGGGCGGTGAGAGACCCATCATGAGCCATTACCTGAGCAAATCCTAAAATGACATTCAATGGTGTCCGCAATTCATGGCTCATATTGGCTAGAAACATACTTTTAGCCCAGTTTGCCGCTTCCGCCGCCTCCATTGCTTGTTGCAATTCGGACTCTTTATGTTTGCGTTCAGCCTCAAGCTGTGCCTTCTCGCTAACATCCTTAGCAAAACAATAATGGCCGACCAATTCTTGTTGCTCGTTGTATGTTGCGATCATAACGAGCTGTTTGTAGAAAACAGAGTCATCTTGGCGAATTCCTTTTGCCTCAACCTCTACTTTGCCGTCTTGCAGCATGCGCTGGTAGGCATTCCTCATAACTTTCAGATCATCGGGATGCACCATCTGTTGCCAATTCATCCCAATCATTTCTTCAGGCTGGTAGCCCGTCATCGCTGCATAGGCTTTATTGACATACAGGTAACGTCCTTGAATGTCTAGTTTGGAAATACCCGATATCGCATTCTCCATCGTTGCTGTCATTTCTTGCAGGTTTCTTTCCACCTGCTTCAACCGACTGATATCAATAAACGTCACGACAACTTGTTTAATCTGTTGATTGATATCCCATTCTGGGAAAGCTGTGACTAACACCCAGGCTCTGGATTGGTCTTTCCGATTAATTCCCAAAACGTAGCTATTTAAGGGAGTCTGGGTCAACAACACCACATTAACGGGATATTCCTCAACTGGCATAAGCGTTCCATCTTCCCGGACAAAATGCCAGGTGGGGTCGATCGCTCGTTTCCCCAACATCTGATCCATCGACAGTCCGAGCAGGTCACAAGCAGTTGTATTACAGTGCCGGATGTGGGTATCTGGTGCATGAACCACAAATCCGGCGTTCATATGACTCACTAATTGCTGCAAACTGGCTTCAATCTGCTGCCGATGACCCATTTCATTCTGGAGCTGCTGGTTGATCCGGCGAATCTGTTGAACTTGCCAGATTGCCTTCTGCTTTAACGAAACAGTGAGCGCCAGCGTCCAGACAATTACTAAACCGCCCCATAAAACAACCTCTGGCAGAAGCGATCGCCCTGCCGCCACAAATTCTGAAGTTGGAAAAACCTGCACCTGCCAATCTGCCCCATAGGCTTGAACGGTCCCTATCCCTGGTTGTTCTGTCGTCAGGGGTGTTCTCTGGCTATAGATCAATCCGTTGTGGTCAAAAATCTGGACTTGATATTGAGGTGATGTTGCTAAGATGCTGTCAAATAACGACTGAAACCGGAACACGCCAACAAGGAAGCCATCAAAGCGCTCAACCGTGGGGGTGACAGACTGATCCTTGACAAACAGCGGCACCACCGCCAGCATTCCCTTGCCTCCCTGAGTCAGCATCACAGTGCGGGTTAAGAGAGTCTGGTGCAGATCACGCGCAGTACTTAAGATAATTTGCCGACGAGGTTCCTGGCTCAAATCAAGATTTTTTGCCACCTCATTGCCCTTTACTGGAACCACCCAACGGACATAGAAAGAAGAATCAACCCACTCGATCGCCTGATAGCCATCAAAATCTTGAACCGATCGAACGGCATCTGCCTCCCAGGAAGCCTTTGGTGTTCCTCCATCAACCTGCCATCGACTCGCCATTTGCTCAAGGGCAAGAATGCGTGTCGATAGCTCTTGCCTGAGTTCGACTTCAATGGCACTTGCTGCTTGCTGAACTAATGCATGAGTATGCAGTTGCTCATACTTCAGTAAGTGTTGCCATATACCCAGAACCGCGATCGTCGCAATCACTCCCAGTAATAACGGTAAATAGTAACACTGCAAAAGTTCTCTCTGTCGCCGAAGCCAGTGATTGTGCTGCCACCCGCTCATTCCATTTCACCTCCTAAGCAGAGAGCAACGCCTCACTACTGAAGACTTGTGCGGGGCGGGGGACAGTCTGCCATTGAGGGTTCGTGGCTTGTCCGTTGTGCCAGTCAAAGGTTACCTGGCTAAAATCACTGTAGTCTGATTGATGGGGACTCTCGGTATAGCATTCCAGCCAATCTAACCTGGTTGGGTCAAGTTGAAATTCGGTCACGATCTGAGTCGCTAATGCTT
>CAZGDE010000115.1:7740-17438 GCA_964524315.1 uncultured bacterium | reverse complement strand
CATTAAATAAGCGTTATTGAGAAGACGATAATGGCTGCTCCTTACACCGCCACTTCACTGAAGGCAGAACTGAATGAGAAAGGTTGGCGCTTAACTCCGCAGCGGGAAACCATTTTGCAAGTCTTTCAAAATTTGCCAGAAGGGAATCACCTCAGCGCTGAGGACCTTTATACCCGCTTGCAGGCGGAAGGAGCCGGAATTAGCCTCTCAACTATTTATCGGACACTCAAGCTGATGGCCCGGATGGGCATTCTGCGCGAGTTGGAACTGGCGGAAGGGCATAAGCATTACGAATTGAACCAACCCTACCCCCACCATCACCATCATCTTATTTGCGTGCGTTGCAATAAGACAATCGAGTTTAAGAGCGACCCAATTTTGAAAATTGGTGCTAAAGCGGCCCAGAAGGAAGGCTACCATTTGCTTGACTGTCAGTTAACGATTCATGCGGTGTGTCCATCGTGTCAGCGATCGCTGTTACCCATCTAAATGGGCTAAACCTGTGAAAGATGGTGGTTCACCAGCGATAAAGAGTGCAAATAGGCGAACTACCAATTGCGGATTAGATAAACGACTGCTGGTTCTAACCCAGTTTGTGTCCCCGCACGTAGGGGCGTAGCATTTGGCCAAAACTCTTTGAGTCAATCCAGGAATTCCCTCCCAAATGCTACGCCCTTACAAGGTTTAACGGTTCAAACACAAAATCTGTCAGAATCAGAACGACTGAAGGGCGCAAAGAATTGCGCCCTTCAAATTAAGCATTTAGAGATTAAAATTCAGCACGACCTCAAATCTTGCTGAAAAAGTGGCACGATTAACGACTGCGATAGGGAACTGCTTTGTCGATATCGATGTCGTAAACGGATTTAGCAGGCGACGGGCCACTTTTGGGCGCGAGACTTTTCGCCATATTGAGGAACAGACTGGGATCGCCAACCTTGGGTTGTTTGTCGTAGGAACGGAAGTTGCGTACCGACTCTTGCCAGATGGGTTGAGGGAAGCCCAGCTGATCGCGGTAGTAAGCATCGTACCGGGGAGTGGTGATATTAAAGGGAATTTCACCAATGGGGCGGCTGGGTAAAATCCGACGACGTTGGTAAGGAACGGTATTTTCACCAAAATTTTCAAGGTATTCCTGGCTGTTCAGGAGTTCATCGACAAACCCCTTAATACCCTTAGTCATAACGACGGCTGACCAGGCTATTTTCTCAGCTTCGTTGTAAACCCGACGGCCTAAAACCTTTTGGACGCAGTGTTCAACAAAACGATAGTTGCTGTTTTTGTTGTAGAAGCTGTCGATGAAGGTTTTGGACAGAAGCAATCCACGGATGAAGTCACGTACCGTAATTTGTCTGTTGCGCAACTGGGATTCCAGGGCAACTTCACGATCCCACCGGAATGCATGGAAGAAGATTTGACGATAGGCTGCATTGATGAGATCGCCCACATCCGTTGGCGAGTACAGATCATCGGTTGAATAAATGATAGCTTCATCATCCCGAGCGCCCAGAGCGTCTACGCGCTGATTTGGACAAGAAGGAGAATAAGCTAATAGAGGAATAGCCACGTTTACACGACTCCCAATCCTAAAAAACTCTGAAAAAGATTGTCACCGATTATATAAGGGTGGGGGATCGTGAATCTGCACCCAGCGGCTAAAACGTTACAGAGCTTAATTTGAGGCTGATATTGGCTTACCTAGACCAGATTTTGCTAACGATTTACGTCAGGATTTTTCCATGCTTTTTGCTGTATCTAGCGTCCTAACAAGTTTTTCTGCCCACCCATAGTAGTTTTTTCGGTAGAAAATATTTGAGGTGGGACGACTGCCACAGACTGTAATATTTCGTAGCAACAACTGTGTCACTGGGCATTGTATAAACAAAAATCAATAGACTGAAATCATTTCAGACTGGAAATAAATACTTACTTGAAACAAGTTGTAGGAGATTGGATCTAATGTTAGATGCCTATACCAAGGTCGTTGCACAAGCCGATTCTCAAGGACAATTAGTCAGCGGCGCGCAAATTGATGCTCTGTTGGCTGTGGTTAAAGATGGCGCAAAGCGCACCGACGTTGTTAACCGCATTACCGGTAATGCATCTGCGATTGTGACCAATGCAGCGCGGGCGTTGTTTGATGAGCAGCCCCAGTTGATTGCTCCCGGTGGTAATGCTTATACCAACCGTCGGGTTTCTGCTTGTATGCGTGACATGGAAATCGTCCTGCGTTATATCACCTATGCGGTGTTTCTGGGTGATGCCAGCGTTCTGGATGATCGCTGCTTGAATGGTCTGCGTGAAACCTATCTGGCGTTAGGCGTTCCTACTTCCTCCATGGCAACCAGCATCCTCAAGATGAAAGATGCTGCCATTGCGATCGCTAACGACCGGAACAACATTCAACCCGGTGACTGTAGCGCCCTGATGGCTGAATTAGCTGGTTATTTTGATCGGGCTGCTGCTGCTGTTAGCTAACGGTTTGTGGTTGGTTGCCTGGGTTGTGAACGGCCTGTTCCTATAGCTGGCATCCTTGGCAATAATTCATTCTCACTGAGGCTTTTTCTAGCTCACGCTGGAGCTAATTCACATTTCTTTAAAACACTAGGGAGATAGTATTTCCAATGAAGACACAATTGACTGAAGCAGTTGCAAGTGCTGATTCTCAAGGCCGTTTTCTGGGTAACGCTGAACTGCAAGTTGCATTTGGTCGCTTGCGTTTAGCTACGGCTGACCTGGAAGCAGCAAAAGCACTGGGTACCAAAGCAGCTCAATTGGCTGAAGGTGCTGCTAATGCAGTCTACCAAAAGTTCCCTTACACCACCCAACTGCAAGGCAGCAACTACGCTTCTGATGCTCGTGGTAAGGCTAAGTGTCTGCGTGACATCGGCTACTATGTGCGGATCATTCAATACTGCTTGATTGCTGGTGGCACTGGCCCTGCTGATGAGTATCTGCTGGCTGGTTTGGCTGAAATGCACAACCGCTTTGAGCTGGTTCCTAGCTGGTATGCGGAAGCACTCAAATACATCAAAGCTAACCACGGTTTGTCGGGTGACCCCGCACTGGAAGCTAACTCCTACATCGACTACATCATCAACAACCTGGGCTAGTCGGTTAACTAAATAAGCGTTTGCATAAGGTTTTGCGTTATACGTTCACATGATGCAGTCTGGATAGACTTCAGTTGTCATAAAGAACGGTTTTGTCAAACAAATGCAGGCATCGTAGGGGCGAGTCTTGCTGTTCATGGAATAGCAGGATTGGCCCCTACTAGCGTTTACGATATTGAATTGTGATGATGTTGAATGGTGTCAACGTTGCCTTAGCCTGGTCATCGCAAAGGTTACACAGCCTTTATCCTGCTGCAAATGGTCTGTTAAACGCGATATTTTTGGCATTGGGCGTTCGGCCGAACGCCCCTACAGGTAAATTGCCTGGGTTAATTGGTTGGCAAAACTTCGCTTTTATTTTGGTTGCATTTTTAGAGGCGGGAAGTGGCGATCGCCACATCGGCATACTTCCAGGCTTTTTGGAAGCGGCTTTCCGCATCCTGAGCGGCTTGCCGATCGCCCTGTGCCTGTAAGCTTTGGGCAAGTCCGAGCAACGACCAGCCATTATCGGGGTAGCGTTTCAGATCAGCCCGATAGACGGTTTCCGCCTCGATGGGATGGTTGGCTTTGAGCAGGATGGCTCCCAGTGATTGGCGGCTGGGAAGCAGCCAGGGAGCGGGTTCGTCATAGCGAAGGGCATCTTCCAGTTTGACCGCAGTTTGTAGGTGAGCGATCGCCGTGGCATTGTCACCCTTTGCTGCTGCCAGTTCCCCGGCTAAAACGTTGGTGGCAATCTGGAGCAAACTGGCAGTGGAGTTAATGTCCCAAATGGTCACGTTTTCGAGGGCAGGGTCAGCGGCGATCGCCTGCAACAGTTGTAATTCCTGGCTGGCGGCAACTATTTGACCTTTGGCGAGGAATGCCAGTCCTCTGGCATAATGGGCTACTCCCAACGGGTAGGTCAGGTCACGGGCCGGTAAGGGTTCGGCGAGAATCGTATCCCATTTACCAAACCGCACCAGGGCATAGAAGGGCATGGCGTAGTAATGCTGTAAGGTGCCATAGCCTGGTACACGCATTTGTTTAGCATCGACCATGTGAGCGGTATGACGGGCGGCGGCAATACCCACCTGACTTTCACCACCCATTGCTGCCCCTGCCAGGAGGAAGTGGTGGTTATGGGGCATGTAACCTAACGGGTACAGTCCTTGGGCGTGGCATTGGGTGACATAGCTCTGATCGGCGGCAACGGCACGCTGGTTGGCAACAACCGCATCATGGTAACGTCCGACGCGAATGTAAATGTGACCCGGCATGTGAACCAGATGTCCGGCACCGGGTACCAGTTCACCGAGGCGATCGGCGCTGGGAATGCCGCGCTCGGGATGGGGGGAGGCTTCCACTGCATGAATGTATAGGTGGTGGGCTCCGGCATGGTTAGGGTCTTGCTTCAGGACAGACTCCAGGGTAGCGAGCATTTCAATGGTTTCCGGCTTGGGTTGACCGTCGATCCAGTAGTCCCAGGGCATCGTGTCCATGAGAGCTTCCACAAATAATGTTGCCGCATCCGTATCCGCTGGATTGCGTTGGGCAACTTCACGCATGGCGTTGGCATAGAGTAGGTCATAGGGTTTCCGGTCAGTGACAGGTTTAGACGGGTACCGTTTTGCCAGGGCTTGAATGTAATCCTGTTCCTGGACGGTGACATTTTTACTAAGTTCCTCTGCCTTCCGAATTGCCTGCCAGGCTTCGGGGATGGCATCCGGTTCCATTGGCGCATTAATGTTAGGGCCAAGAACGAGTGCCAACCCCCAATAGCACATGGCACAGTTGGGATCGAGCTTGGCCGCTTCTCGAAAGGAGCGGGCGGCGGCGGCGTGGTTAAACCCGTAGGAGAGGATTAAACCCTGGTCAAAATAGCGTTGTGCCAGGGCAGATTTGGTTGAGATTGGGTGCTGGTGGGTGCCTAAATTGTTGAATAAGGGGGCGGTACTTTCCTTATGTGGTAAAGTGTGGGCCATCTCCTGGGGTTGGGCGACAGACGGGGTAGCGATCGCAGTCATTGGCTTGCACAAACTCACCACCAGAGTGATAGTGACTATCACACTAAGGAGAAATTTCGTTTGCGGCATGGCAGGCTCTCCTGGTCAGAATAAGGGGTTGGGAGCGAATTCACCTACTGTTGAAGCCGTTTAGTCAGAATGTAAGGATATTGCTCCAACCAAACGAGGACTTCATCTTCGGAACCGAAATGGGTCGTTTGCCCGGTGAGGGGATTGTAGGCGTGCCACCACACGTCACCAGCCCCGTTTATCGATGACCAAACTTTTGGTTCTGGTTGCTTAAACATCGCTTCCAGCAGATTCTCCCAGATCTGCCCTAGCCACGATGTAATGCCGGGATAGGTGACTTTAGGGGCCGGTATAGAATCGGGGAGTAATTCCAATTCCTTGTAAAACTGCCATTGCGTTTTTGTTTGAGTGTGCATAAGATGTTCCAGGTTAATCATTAGAGGATTTCGAGTGGTTTAAAGTGAGCCAGATCACATTTCACCTGCCTGGCTTCACTAACTTCGCTGTCTGGTTTCTTTGACTTTAGGAAGCAATCGAGAAGAAGCAGAGAAGCTCCATTTACCTGGTTTGGCTAATTACTAATATGCGGACAAAAAAGCTCAAAATTGCCGTATGCCGCAGGTTGGATGAAAAGATTGATAGTGACTTCTGTAATTGAAACTGTACTTGAAACAACTGTTTCAACGAGTCAGGAGTTAGGTATGAAAGCAGGACAATATTTTGCGTTAATTTCGGGAATTTTCTTTTTATTGCTGGGTATTATGGGGGTTATTCCTGGTCTGGTGCAAACCACCGGATCGGAATCCATTGCCAGTGATATCTATGGCATTGGTCATGGTTACATCCTGGGAACCATCCCAACCAATACCTTGCATAGCTTCATTCGGGCATCGTTTGGGTTAGCAGGAATTCTCACATCTATTTCGTTAGATAGTTCACGCACCTATAGCCGTGTTCTTGCTGTTGGATATGGGCTATTTGCCGTATTGGGATTGATCCCCTATACCAACACGTTGTTTGGTACGGTACCTATTTTTGGTAGTGATGTGTTGTTGCATGGTGTCAGTGCGGCGATCGCCACCTATTTTGGCTTTTTCGCTTCCCCAGGCATTCTGGAACTGACCAGCACTCCCCAACAGGGAATGCAGCGTTAATTAAGCAGGCATAGATGCAGAAAGCGGCAGACAGATGGTAGTGGGTAAACTTTTCTAATCTGTAATGGCTGAATGACAGAAAATTTGGTTTTCCTGCTGCTGTCTGTCGTTTTCTGCTTACCTTAATATCACCAGAATCTCTCCCGTTACAGACGTTGGCAGGCAATTTGGCACGCTAAGATCAAGCCTTCGAAGTACCTACGTGTGAGCCTAAGTGTCAGGAGACAGTGATGGGAACTAAACAGAAAAAAAATAAAAAAAATAAACATAAATCGCTATCAACGCAAGCGTTGAATCAAACCGGATTAAACCAATCTGGAAATAGGAAAAATCAGCAAAGGAATATATTAGGCACTGATGCCGGGAAACTGGCTACAGCTTTGATTGGTACGGCGGTGGCGGAAGTAGTGCAGGTGGCGATCGCGAAAGCCCTCGAATCTACTAATGATGATACCGATGGAGAGGGTAAGGTCAGTAAAATTCGCGACGCGGTGCGGGATGTCGTGGCAACGATTAAAGAAGCATTAGCCGATCCCGCACCAACGTTACAAGATACGGTCGCAACGGTGAAGAATTTGGCAGGCGATATTCAACCAACGGTTGCGAATGTCGTTGATGCCGTGACCGATAAAGTCAAGGATACGGTTGATAGCACGAAAGATGCCTTACCAGATCGGACGATGGCAACGGTAAACGCTGTAAAGGACTCAATCCCGCTATCAACGATCGCGAATGTTGTCAGTGCTGTGACAAATAAAGCTGACACGGTACCGGATACCTTAGAACATATGACTGCGATGGCCACTGATACAGTGGGGCGTACTTTGCCCCAACTACCAGATCCGGCGGAGATGGCTAATACGGTTCCTGCGGTGATCACTGACCGGGTAACCAACACACAGGACACGTTGGCAGATATGAAAGCAACAGCATTAGATATGGCCAAAAATGGCAAGCACAAGAAAAAGAAGAAACACAAGAAAGGTAAAAAATCCTGATGGTGATTACCATTCCGCCATTTTTTGTCACGGTAGTTGCAGGGTTATTGATTGCCTTTGCGCTGCAACTACTGCTGACTAGTTTTGGTGTTGCTGTAGGCGTGACCCTCTGGGGACAGGCATTTAATCAGAGCGCTGCTGATGCCAATGGAGATGATCCGGATGGTGATGCAGTAACCACCTCCGCTACTATGCCGCAAATAGGTCTGGGAGTGGGTATTGGTACGTTGTTGATGATTAACACTGTACTCTTTGTTGCCTGTTTCCTGGCGGTTCGGCTCAGTCTGGTGGCCGATGTGGTGATGGGGGCGACGTTGGGAGTTGCCATCTGGTCGGCTTATTTACTAGTGTTAGTGTGGTTGGGAACGACCGCTGCCGGTTCTGTATTGGGGGTGACGACAGAGGCATTCAAAGTGGGGTGGCAGGGTTTTCGGAAGATGGTGAACATTGTTTTTAGCCGCAGTTCTGCCATGTCAGTGGAGCCATCAAGCTTGCCAGAAGCGCTGACCGATGACAACCGGAGCAGTGCGATCATGGATGTTTTGTCCGATCTGGACTGGGAGCAGTTACTCTCCTTTCTGCAAACACTGAACCAGCACCTGAAACGGGTAGTAGGGACGACAGGGCGATCGCCCGTTAACCCATTACACCAAACGGTAGCGACATACCTGTTACAAACGTCACCCCAACAGTTGACCCGGAAAGCAATTCAAAAGGACTTTACCGCGATTATTGCACCGGATCCAGTTGATGCTGCTCAGATGCAACAATTGGCGCAGTTAAATCGTGATTTGTTCTATCAGGTGCTTAACCAACGGGATGATTTACCCAGGAAAAAAATTGCCAAAATCGTCGATCGCCTGGAGGCCGTTCGTTTACAGGTACTTGATCAGGTTAAACCAGTGGTTAACCTGGCGGATGCTGCCTCCGAACGCGTGGTTCACGGCAGGCTCGAACCATCCTCTCAACCCGTATTAGAGCCTACCCATACTAATTCTGTCAGTGCTGATTTAGTGTCAGCCATCGTGACGGGAATGACACCCTTATTAACGCAACTGGATGGGCAAATGTCATTACAACAGCTGACCCAACAAACTGGGCAGTTAGTTCATAAACTGGAAACGGCGGTGATTGATCAAGCTTCCCAGGTGCAGTGGCAGACTCAACAACAAATTGCCAACCTCAAATATCAGACACAGCAAGGAGTAGACACTGCGCGCAGTGCCACCGCGATCGCTGCCTGGTGGTTGTTTAGCACCGCGTTTACGGCCATGCTAACGGCGGCGATCGCTGGAGCCCTTGCCGTTGCATCCAGTTAAAGAGTGTATCTATCTCAAGGTAGATACACCCTATCTACCCTTTGGAGTATCTTGCCATTTAAAAGTACAATAAGTGGTATTGCTGTGTTGCTGACGTGACGTTTGCCAAAGTGAGGTTTGAAAATGTGGCAGAAGCGGTCAATCAAGTAGTTTTGAATACTCTGTTTGCAGGTGACGATGAAGTATGCAAACGGATGCGATCACTCGATTGGTCTGCTACTCCCTTTGGCACTGTTTCTAGCTGGTCTGCCAGTTTGCGAATTGCGATTCGCTTGATGTTGGCTTCCCGTTTCCCGATTCAAATCCTTTGGGGTGAAGATTATAACCTGCTCTACAATGACGCTTATCGTCCTATCTTGGGTAGCAAACACCCGAAAAGTTTGACGCAGCGGGGAGAAGAATGTTGGCGAGATGTGTGGGATTTTGCAGGGCCACTATTAGCAAATGTGAGAGCATCCGGGCAGGCTTGTGGTTGGGCTGATCAACTATTGTTGATTGATCGCAATGGTTATTTGGAAGAGTGCTATTTCACCTTTTCTTACACCCCTATTTGTGATGAGTTTGGTGTGGTTGAAGGTATTTTTAATGAAGTGCATGAAACCACCCAGCGCGTGTTGGCAGAGCGCCGCCAATGTTGGCAAAATGAACTGGCCCGACAGATTGTCACTGCTAAAACACCGGTTGCGGTCTGTCAACGCTCTGGTGATGTGTTAGCAACAGCGTTAACCGATGTGCCCTTTGCCTTGTTTTACTTGCTTGATGGGGCGGTATCCACTGCTGAGCTGGTTCATACCGTTGGGTTAGATGGGGCTTTGCCCGTAGCTGGTACTATTCCCAAACTGATCGATCTGACTGACGCCGCACAGATTATTGGCAATCGTTTTATCCAGGGATTGCTCCAGGTGCAGAAAACGGGTAAGGCGGTCATTCTTGATGATATAGCCTCCTACTGGCAGGATTTACCGCTGATGCCGTGGGGGATTGCGCCGTCTGCCGCCGTGATTGTCCCAATCGCCACACCCGGACAGGATCGCTGTTTTGGTTTTCTGGTGAGTGGCCTTAATCCCCGGCGGGCATTTGATGATGCCTATCACGGTTTTCT
>CAZGDE010000115.1:0-7730 GCA_964524315.1 uncultured bacterium | reverse complement strand
CATTGATGATTGCCAGTCTACTAGCCTCCCATGCCTGTTCCCAGGTGCCCCAAATCCTGGAGAGCATGAGTGATGCCTTTGTGGCCCTGGATCGCAACTGGCGAATTACCTACGCGAACTGGGAAGCAGCCCGTTTGAACGATACGAGTCCTGATGCGATGGTTGGTAAAACCCATTGGGAAATGTGGCAATGGTCGGTTGGCACGATTGTGGAGCAAAATTACCAACGCGCGATCGCTGAACAACGGCCAGTGCATTTTGAAGTGCTGTATGAACCACTGCAAATGTGGTTAGAAATACGCGCCTATCCTTCTGACTCAGGGTTAGGTGTTTACTTTCGCGATGTGACTGAACGAAAACAGACAGAAGCAGCCCTGCGGCTCAGTGAGGCCCGTTTTCGGGCCGCCCAGGAACTTTCGTTGGATGCGTTTACGGTGTTACGGAGCGTGCGAGATGCGACTGGCACCATCATTGATTTTGCCTGGACATACGTTAACCCAACGGCGGCTCGGATTTTGCGGCATCAGCCCGATGAGTTGGTTGGGCAACGCTTGCTGGAAGTTTTACCCGGAAATAAAACTAATAGTGAATTGTTTGAGCGCTATATACGGGTGGTGGAAACGGGCGAACCGCATGATATCGAAATCCCCTACGAATCGGAGGGAATCAAAGGTTGGTTTCGGAATATGACCGTGAAGTTAGAAGATGGCATTGCAGTGTCATTTAGTGACATTACAGAACGCAAACGCATGGAAGAGGCGTTACGCCAGAGTGAAGCCCATCACCGTTATCTGGCGGAATCTATTCCCCATCTGGTTTGGATTGCCAATGAAGAGGGCAAAAATGAATACGTGAACCAGCAAATGTGTGCGTTTACTGGGTTGCCGTTCGAGCAATTATTAGGATTTGGTTGGGATGCCCTGATTCATCCAGATGATCGGGAGCTGACGTTGCAGAAATGGCAGGCAGCACTGCGGTCTGCATCATTTTATGAGACTGAGTATCGGTTGCAGGGGGCTGATGGTGAATATTGCTGGCTTTTGACGCGGGGCATTCCGTTGAAAGATGAAAACAATCGCATTGTGAAATGGTTTGGTACCTGTACGGATATCCAGCGGCAGAAAGAATTGGAAGTTGAGCGAATTCATTGGTTAGAACAGGAGCAAATTGCTCGCCAACAGGCAGAAACCGCTAACCGGATTAAAGATGAATTTTTGGCTGTGCTTTCCCATGAATTGCGATCGCCCCTGAACCCGATTCTTGGCTGGGCCGAACTTCTCCAGGCTGGCAGGTTGGATGCGGAAAAGACGAGTTATGCGATCGCAACCATCAATCGCAATGCGAAGTTGCAGGCCAAGCTCATTGAAGACTTGCTGGATGTATCGCGGATTCTGCGGGGGAAGCTCAGTCTGAATGTGGCACCGGTGGATTTGCAATTTGTGATCACGGCGGCGATCGAAACCGTGCGATTAGCTGCTGAAACCAAGCGGATTCAGTTGCAATTTACCCGTCATCAGTTTGCCACCGTTGGCATGGTTGGTAACGACGGGATCACCGACCAGGCAGAGCCGTTTCGGGTGATGGGTGATGCGGCTCGCTTGCAACAAATTGTCTGGAATTTACTGTCCAATGCGATTAAATTTACGCCGGTAGAAGGGCAGGTCACCATCGATCTGTCCATTGCGTCGCAGCCGGGAGCAATGGGGCATGGGGATAACCGGTTGCCTGTGACGAGCCAACTCCCAGTATTAGCGGATCCCTGGCTCCAAATTACTGTTACTGATACAGGTAAAGGCATTTCACCAGACTTTCTGCCCTATGTGTTTGATTACTTTCGCCAAGCCGATGCTACGACAACCAGAGCGTTTGGTGGCCTGGGTCTAGGTTTGGCAATTGTGCGCCACCTGGTAGAGTTACACGGCGGCACCGTGCATGCGGCCAGCTCTGGTGAAGGTCAGGGGGCGACCTTTACTGTGCGATTAGCGCCGCTAGCGCAGATTGGGAAAGGGTCTGTACACAATGCGGTGGGAGAACTGCTGTCTAGTGCTGCACCGCTGGCGGCTGTGCCCATTCTGGTGGTAGATGATGATTCAGATGCCCGTGAATTGGCGACTTTTATTTTGGAACATGCGGGTGCCAGGGTGGTAGCTGCCGCATCGGGCATGGAGGCATTACAGATGTTAGCCCAATTCCCGATCGCCGTTCTGGTCAGTGATGTGGGAATGCCGGGTATGGATGGCTATATCCTGATGCGCCATATTCACTCCCTCTACACCGATCCAACGGGTTTGGCGGAGACGTTGAACCCAACCCTCATACGTGACATTCTGACTGTAAACAAAACGATGCCGAGGGCGATCGCCCTGACCGCTTATGCCAGTGAACAGGATCAGAACCAGGCACTTGCAGCCGGATTTCTTCAACATTTGGCTAAGCCAATTGTCCCGGATGACCTAATTGCGATGGTGGTGCAACTGATTGCTTAATCCTGACCATGCCCCGTCTTACGGGCCACAATTTGAAAAAGGTGCCAGTGCTTTGCTTCTCCCAGTGCCGTCTCGCCGGGATGTTCTTCTTCGTCGAAGTATTCCACTGTGAAGGGGGCGAGGAAGTTGTCGACCTGGGCGCGGGTATGGCAACTCATATCGGGATATTTCGCCCAGGAATCGCGATCGCCAATTAATTGCCCACAAAACCGCCCACCGGGTCGTAGCGCGGCCACAACCTTTGTCCAGAATGTGGCAAAGGTTTGGGGTGGACAAAACTGAAGGGAAAAACTGGCATTGATCAAATCTGCACCGGGTAAGGATTCAAGCTCCTGAAAGCGGATTACCTGAGTTTGCAAGTTCGCGAGCTGAATGTTGGAACGGGATGTGAGGCGGGCGATCGCCTCTGGTTGAGCATCAATGCCCAATACCTGCCAACCCTGGCGCAATAATTCCACCGTATCCCGACCATCACCGCAACCGAGGTCAATGGCAAATCGAGGTGTCTCTGGTGGTAATTCTGCGGCAAAGAGCGACAATGCTTTTAATAATGTTTCCCGTGGTGGGCGGCCTTCGACAGCCTTGTAGTAGGCAACAAAGTCCCGTGTTTCACCGTGGTGGTTTCTGGGTTGAGGGGCTGGAGTAGGAGATTGGGTATGAACCATCGTCGTTGCATCCTTAAAAGTGGCAACATCTCATACAACCTTTTGCAGAGACACTAACGTAGTATCTCTGCAAAGGTAAAATTGATTGTCTGAATCAGGTTGCTATTGTGATGTTAGCGAAAATATTTAGCAAAAATATTTAGCGAAAACATTTAGCGAAATATTTGCTCGCCGAATATCATCTGGCAACACTGGGGTTAGACGGCAACGGGCTCAGTGGCAGGAGCTGTGGCGTATTGCTCAGCGGCGGTTTTGGTGGGGACTGTCCCACGGCAAAATGCGAGTTCGGCTTCCAGTTCGTTCACTGCTTCCCAGGCGGCGATCGCAGCTTCAGAACCTTCTCCCTGGGCGGCAACTACGGCACGGGCTTTGGAAACTTCCTGTTGCAGTGCTTTTTCGAGAATTGCCACGCGAGGATTTTCCAGAAAATCACTCTTAGCCAGAATGTCCGTTACAGAGATAATACCGACTAGTTCATTCTGGATGACTGGAGCGCGATCAATGCCGGTTTGGGCAAATAACCGTGCCACATACTCCACTGCCAGATTGGGGTTAACTACGATACAGGGTTTGGTCATGACTTCATAAACTTTGACCTGTTTCGGGTCTTTACCAAAGGCAACCACTTTATTGGCGATGTCCGTATCGGTGACGATACCATAGGCATCATCTTCAGAACGGCGATCAATGATGAGGGAATGAACACCTTTTAATCGCATTAGCCGGACAGCTTCCGCAACCGTTGCCGATCCACGAACGACTGCTACGTCTTCTGTCATGATGTCGATTGCTTTCGTCATTTTTAGGATTCCTCCTAGATGAGTTATGTGCAGAACATAAGAACCTCCGGGTGGTTGACCGTTAAGACTCTCGCTGTCAAAGGGTTAGGGAAAAGGGTTAGGGAAGGGAGAAAAACTTACGCCAGTGCTAGTTCAGCGTGGGTGTAGCAATTTTTGGGGCAGACACGGGCACAGGCCTGGCACCCAATACATTTGGCGGCTGCCACAATTGTCATGACTTTCTTTTCGATTTCATCATCGTCTTCATCTTCGACGAATTCGCCTTCTTCGTTCATAGCTTGCAGCATCAAAACGTTACGGCCACAAGCTTTGAAACATCTACCACAGCCAATACATTTATCTTGGTTAATTGCTTGCACAAATTTTGGTGTCCAGGTTGCACCACCAAATGTCAAACCAGTGAGTGTCGCCATTAGTGTTATCTCCGATACTGAGGATGGATTGAGTAGTGTTCTGTTGGATACGGATTGAACGATGCAATCTGATTACGATGACCAGGATTGACGATCGCCAAGATTGCGATCACAAAATCGTTCAGGTAAGTCAGGAGCGAGGCAATGAAACTGAGCGCACGTAACAGTCTCAAAGGCACTGTGAAAAAGATCGAATCTGGTGCTGTCAATAGCGAAGTTACTATTGAACTGGCACCCGGCGTGGAAGTGGTGGGAATCATCACCAAATCATCGGTTGAATCCCTGGGGGTAGCGGTTGGTAGTGAGGCATTTGCCGTGATCAAATCATCGGATGTCATGATCGCAGTTGACCAGTAATTCAATGATTGGATGTAGTAATTCCCCTCTCAGTGCAGTGCCTTTCGTTTTGTGATTGGTCATTGGTCATCAGTATCAGCAACCCAATAACGACTGACCAGTGACCAACCAGAACAAACCATGCTTCACTTGACGGAGAATTGCTGTACCGGATTTGTTAACTTCAGCTACTCGTTAAAGCCGCCACTTTTCTATTAGTCCGGGTGATTGATTTGTTTACCCGTGGAATGGGGCAGGCATTCACTCGGACGTAGACTGATTCAATGATGCGATTATCGATCGCCATCCGATTGCCACCCACTTTAATCACAAATCGGGGAAATCGTTGTTCTACTTCAATCAGTGTGCCGGGTGTAATTCCCATTGCGCGTAACTTTTGAGTCACACTGTCATCTCCACCTTTCAGCCGCGTGACGACTCCCCGTTCACCATGCTTTAGCAATCTCAATGACGAACCAGACACTGTAAAACCTTGACTGAACATCGTAGGAGTCTCCAATGAGGTTGGCAAAACAGTCGAGCGATGCAGTTGACTTCACGTTATCCCGTTACACCAGGTAGGCTTCCTGGTGTGTCCGAATGGTACAGTCCGATTTGGGATAGGCAACGCAGAGCAGGGCAAACCCTTTGGCTACCTGGTCATCATCCAAAAAGGTTTGTTCGGATTGATCGACTTCACCTTCCACGATCTTCCCGACACAACTGGAACAAGCACCCGAATGGCAGGAAAATGGTAGCTCGATACCTGCTTCTTCAGCTGCTTCCAGAATCGTTGTGCTGTCATCGACAGGAATCGTTAGATCGAGATTATATTTCTTACTGATCAGGTGGACGTTGTAAGTCGTCATAGTGGTTCTCCGAGAGGTCAATGAATGATCGGTTATGTCCGGTAGGGATAGGGAACTACCATATCCCTACGATTCATAGTGATGCTGAATAGCGGGATGAATTGGCCCGAAGGTGCAATTTATCAAACGCTTAATCCATAGTTAGAATCAGCATGGCCCAATTAACTACAGGGCACGGCTTCGGGGGTGCAGTCTCCAGCCTGGAAGGACTTACCGCAGCCGCAGGTATCGGTGGCATTTGGGTTCGTAAACTTAAAGCCGCTGTCCATAATGCCTTCAACAAAATCGATTACGACTCCGTTGATCAAATTGGCACTCTGCGGATCAATATAAATACGGACTCTGCCTTGCTGTTCGATGATGTCTCCTTCTTTGGGAGAATCGGTCACGTCCAGAGTGTACTGGAAGCCACTACAACCACCATCCGATACCCCCACGCGAACGCCTTTATCGGGTGAACTATCAGCAGAACCTTGCAGAAAGGCACGCAGGCGAAACTCAGCTTTTTCAGTTAATGTGACGGTCATGGAATTCTCCTGTAATTAAGGGTGAAACGGGTCTAAAGAACAAAATGGGTCTTACGAATGCAATAGGAGGTGGCGATCGCCAGCAACACCAGGATGAGCAATGGCAGCATAATGATGTGCCCGCTGGTTAGAGGGGTGTGTATGGGTAGAGCCAGCCCGCGAAAACCGCCGCCAGGGGGCGTTATTACCGCAAACCGGACAGTTTGGATCGCGATAGGCGTGGCGTTTGGCAAACTCTAACCGTCCCAGATCCATCGTGAGCAGTTGGGAGAGAAGGGGGCGATCGCAACCAGTGATCAGCTTGACCGCTTCCAGGGCGGTGAGGCAGGCCAGTGTGCCCGAAACAGCTCCCAGCACACCGAAACCACGCTTATCCCATTCGGGTTTTTCGGGGAACAAACAATGTAAACATCCGGTTTGTCCCGGCACTATGGTTGTGAGGTATGCTTCCATCCCACTCATTGCCGCTTCCACCATTGGTTTGCGCCAACGCACACAGGCATCGTTCAACAGATTGCGCTCAGTAAAGTTATGGGCACAATCGAGTGCCAGATCAGCCTTTGCTACCAGTTCATCGACATTGTCGGGTGTGATGTAATCGACGACTGCCTCAATTTCTATATCGGGGTTAATCTGCGCCAACGTTTCTTTTGCTTTCAGCACACGGGGTTTACCCACCCAGTCGTCGGTCATCAGGATTTGGCGATTCATATCGTCCAGCCGCAAATCGCCACCCCGCACCAGGATCAACTTGCCGATGCCAGCTACCGCCAGATATAGAGCTGCCGTACCACCCAAACCGCCCACACCTGTCACCAGGGCTGTAACCGATTTGAGTCGGTGCTGTGCTTCTTCGCCAAAGTTCGGCAACATAATTTGGCGACGATAGCGTTCTAGTTCAGTGGGAGTTAGAGTTGGCATAGGTTCGTCCTTCTGCGTGGATTCATTGGTCACTAGCTGTTAGTGTCATGGGGCTGATTGATGACAAAACGTGTGGGAATTGTCTTCCCGGTAGGGGCGGGTTTTGTCCAAATACAAATTTTCCCTGTGTCCTTTTGCTAAACCCGCCCTTATAGACAGAAATTTGTCAGTTAGTCGGTAATGGATGAGCAATCCGCATCTTCGGGAACTTATTTGGTTAGATCTCGCAACATCACAATGTTGTTTGGCTTTTCGTTGAAGACCTTAAATAGTTTTTGCTCGACCCCAGAGGACTCCATGAACAAGTCGTATGCCTGGATTAGAGCTGTGCGATATTGGGTCAGCCGATCCTCATCGCTTAACTCAGGAAAGCTGGCATCAATCTCTTTGATCGAGTTTGAAAACTGTTTCAAGATGTGTAGGCGATTGATATTTACCACTTTCGCATCGTAGTCAAGCTTAAAGAAGCGAAAGTATTGTTCTGTGTCGGTCAATTGATTGAATTCAGCCAGGCTTCCAGTCATTTCAATTACTCCCCATTTTGGTATTTACATGGTGGGTATTTGTATGATTGTAAGAATGATTTCTAGAAGATTTTGTGTTCTAAAAATCATTTCTATTTAGAACTTTCTAATTTCTTGAGTTGATTCTTCATCTCGTCAATTTGCCGAAAAATTGCGTAGGTTTCAGTCGCTACGTCCATTAACTTTTCG
>CAZGDE010000114.1:9437-17579 GCA_964524315.1 uncultured bacterium | reverse complement strand
CCCGATCGAGATTCAGATTCGCACACACGAGATGCACCACATTGCCGAGTACGGGATCGCAGCCCACTGGAAATATAAGGAAACAGGTAGCTCCCACACGACCCAATTAAGTGAAGCTGACGAAAAGTTCACCTGGCTCCGGCAACTGTTGGATTGGCAGAGTGACCTGAAAGATGCCCAGGAATACCTGGAAACTATCAAAGATGGCTTGTTTGATGGCGATGTCTATGTCTTCACACCCCAGGGGGATGTCGTCTCCTTGGGCCGAAACGCCACCCCAGTTGACTTTGCTTACCGAATTCACACCGAAGTAGGTAACCACTGTGCGGGGGCACGCATCAATGGGCGGATGGTAACTTTAGACACTCAGCTCAAAAATGGTGACATTGTTGAAATTATTACCCAGAAAAATTCTCGTCCCAGCCTGGATTGGTTAAACTTTGTCGTTACCCCAGGTGCCCGTAACCGTATTCGCCAGTGGTATAAACGCTCTAACCGCGAGGAAAATATTGCCCGTGGCCGCGAAATGCTAGAGCGGGAACTGGGCAAGAACGGGTTTGAAGCGTTACTCAAATCCGCTCCAATGCAAGCAACGGCAGAACGGTGTAATTATCATAGTGTTGAAGACCTGCTGGCTGCGGTAGGTTACGGTGAAGTAACCCTCAATCTCGCACTCAATCGTCTGCGCGAAGCGGTCAAAGCGCAACAACCGATCGCCAAAATGTCGGAAGGGATCGGAACCGACTCCCAACTTCTACCATTACCCTCTACTCCTGTCAAACCAGCTCCCAGTCAACCCTTTAGTAAGTCACCCATTATTGGTGTAGAAGGGTTGCTATACCACATCGCTGGCTGCTGTACGCCAGTACCGGGAGAACCCATTATTGGCGTGGTAACTCGCAGTAGTCGTGGTATCTCTATTCATCGCCAGGGCTGTCCTAATATAGAGCAGATACCGGGCGATCGCCTCGTTCCGGTAAACTGGAACTCCTTCGACCAGGACAGTGGCCGGTTACCAACCTACCCTGTTGATATTCAGATCGAGGTGATAGATCGGGTTGGTGTCCTGAAAGATATTCTGTCGCGGCTGACCGATAACAACATCAATGTCCGTAATGCTCAGGTCAAAACCTATCCAGACCAGACCGCCATCATTGATTTGGGAATTGATATTCGTAACCACGAACAGCTAGAGCGCACCTTTACCCAAATTAAAAAGCTCAGTGACGTGTTGAACCTGCGGCGCTTGAGCCAGGTAGATGAGTAGTGTACGTGTTTGCTGTAATACCGACACTGTACGTAGGTATTTTTATGGGTTGATTTGGTGATTCACGTCACAGTTGTTGATTAATTCTGGCTGATAGCATTAAAGTTAACAACGGTTACGTTTGCTAACCAAGGGTCTGTAGTGTGAAGAATCAAACAAGTTTGAGCTTTTCTACGGATCAGCAGGCAATACGGATGTTGTAATTACTAAGGTAGAGTTGCTTATTTTTATCCACTGGGCATTGGAGTTCTAGTCACTGTGAGTACCTGGACAGCCCACTACAACCGTCAAATTGACCAAGAGGAGCAACAGTTGTATGACCACCTGCTCCACTTGGTTCAGGCTGAATTGCCTAGCCAGTTGATTAGTCGTTTCCGGACACTGTTTATTGACGGCGTTGGCTATCCCGACCCAGAGGTGGCTGCGGCGCTTGATCGGATTGCTTCATCCAAATCCGCTGAGCAAGAATTCCAATACGTACTGAATCGTTGCTGTCATATTCTCATCAACCGTTGGCAAACACGACCCCAACTGCAGTCATCAATTCCCGATCTCATTGCTGTCTTTGAAGCAACACCGTCTCGACCTGTTACAGAATATTCGCGGGCCCGCTCAGTGCGACGGATGCGTGAACTGGTCAGAAATTTCGTTGATAGTGAGCAATATATTGTTCTGCGTCGGTTAGCGCAGGTTGTAGGGCAATCAACAAATGAAAATCTTGCTGGTACAGCGCCACTGGGCACGCTAATTCGCCGTTATCCCTATCTTTACGAGCATTGTCTTTTGTCAGAAGGTAGTACGTTTGAGCAGCAGCAAATCATTCGCCAACTGCAAGCAAACGCTCAACGGCAATATGAAGTTGATTTGTCCCAATATGTAACGTATCAGGTACGGCGCACGCAGTTGGCCCGTAGTACGTCATCTCAAGCTGCTAACCGCATCCTTCAGCCGGTTAAAAATCCTACCCTGTTGACTGATCAGGAACTCTGTATCGCGCTGAAACAGTTTGCTGGTAAATCTCAGGGTTGTGGGACGTATCGTGACGCCGCCCAACGATTCCTGACCCATAGTAGTCAGGCCCAGTCATTCAAATCCTTTAAAGATGACCTTTACAACTACATTACTGCCTCGGTTGATTCAGAATACGGCAAACGACAGTTCAACAATCAACTCTTCAACCAGCTAAAAAATACGCTTCCAGAAAGTAACGGGCAGAAAGTCAATGATTTTCTGGTCGTGCGAACCTGTAGTCAAATTCTGAACTTTTTAGTCGTTGAAAGCCCCCAAAAGCCCCAGCATTACGTTTTTATCGACCTGATCTCCAACATTGGGCCAACCCTAACGACTGGTTTGTTACTCAAGATCGTGCTGATTTGCCGCAAGGTCAAGCCTTATCTCGAAAAGCGGTTTTCCCTACTGTTTAACCATTACGAGGCCAGCACCCGTGATGTGGTGCATTGGCTCGTTCAAACATTGGAAAATGTTAACCTGGCGCTCAGTACCAATTTCAGTACGATTGACCTTTCGTTCATTAACCAGATTGCGTAGAATGGAAGGTCTGATAGAGTGCGAGTGGTGCTTTTGTGTCAGCTTACGTTTGTCAGGATTGATTTGTCTTTTAAGAACTGAATCAATCAATCTTTTTGTTAGGCGCTTTCCGGTTATACTGGGGAGTGCTGCCTTATAGGGGTTGAATTTAATCTGCAATACCAGATATACAGTGCTGGGCAGGTTATTCGAGATGGGCAATTGATTTTACAAGCCTTACCTTTGGTCTGTTCATGAAATTGTTTAACGGGAGAGAGTAGTACGGATGACCCAAGTTGTTCTAGGTGAAAACGAAGGAATTGATTCCGCACTTCGGCGGTTTAAGCGGCAAGTTTCTAAGGCGGGTATCCTGGCTGATCTCAGATCTCACCGCCATTTTGAAACTCCCTTAGAAAAGCGGAAGCGGAAAGCGATCGTGGCACGGCGTAAGAGACGCTATAACTAAGGCAGATTTCTGGGAATTTTTTACCTTTCCAGGAACCCAAGAACTCTCTCGCCTATCTGGTTAAGCAACTTGCGGGTAACTCATGTCCTAAAAGTCCGCTAACTAGCTGAAGCAGCTTCAACGGTTAGCTGTTAGGTTTAACAGCAGTATTTTTTGACAAGCAGCGCTTGTCTTCGCTTAAAAAAGAGCAGGTATTTGACCTGCTCTTTTTGTTTTGACTAAATGTTCTGAGAATCAAATGTTCTGAGAACCATTATTACTGGCGGGTATTACTGGTGGGCAAGAAATTCAACCTGGGGAATTAAGGGATCTCGCACAACACCAATGCCAGAAAAATCCCACCGCTTGAGGAGATGATCGATTTGGTTGGCTGTGATGGACTCTATTGCGAAGCGATCGGCTAAACCCTGGGCATGGGTATTCAGGTAACTGAGAGCATCAAAATGTTCCCGAAACAGTAACAAATAACGTTGGGTAGGCGGTGCTTCTGTGTTCCTGGCAACCTCAGGCTGAAGATGGGCAACCAGGTAACTGCCATCCACCTTAGAACGAGCCAGGTAAAAAATTTGGGAAAACATGGCAACTCCAACCAACCCTTTCAACTACTAACTGAGGAATGAGAATTAATTGAAGTTTAGACTAAATGTAATTTTCCACCATGGGTAAAGGCGTAAAGCCCTGACGGGCATACAAGAAAAGCGCAGCTATGCCGTCGGCCAATACGGCCGTTCGCCCCTACTACAGATAACGTATTTTTTGAATTAGTCTAAACTCCAAAATTAGATAACTTCGAGGCTTTCCTGTACGAGTGTTAGCGTAGGGCTGTTCGCCCCTTCAAAGGATTAAATATTCGGTCTTATTTAATTCGCGATCCTGAAGAGATTTCTAGCAAACTCACTAACTGTAAGGGCAGATTTGACTACAAAATCCCCAGTTTGTAATAGAGACTTTGGCCAAACCAGCCCCTACCCAAAGCAATTTTTTCCTGGAAATTACCTTAGCTGATATCGTCTAGCTTAATGCGAGGATCGACAATTTTGAGCAAAAGGTCTGCCAATAAGTTACCAATAATGAGCATGGCAGCACCAATCATTAAACTAGCCATTACAAGATATAGATCTTGTGCCTGCATCGCCTGGAGAATGAGCCGCCCTAAACCTGGCCAATTGAAAAAGTATTCGGTAATAAACGCTCCACTAAGGAGGCTGGCAAACTCAAACCCCAGTAGTGTAATCAAAGGGTTAACCGCATTTCGCAGAGCATGGACATAGATCACCTTATTTTCGGGTAACCCTTTGGCTCGGGCCGTTTGAATATAGTCTTGCCGCAATACATCCAGCAATTGCCCCCTAGTAATACGTTGAAGACCAGCAAAGCTAGTAATGCTGAGGGCAATAGTGGGTAAAATCAAATGCCAGCCAATATCGAGGATTTTGCCAATTGGGGTGAGATCGGCATAGTCAATACTGGTCATATCACCCACTGGAAACAGTGGTGCTGTATTCTGGGCGAGGATGAGTAACATTAGGGCCGCAATGAAGCTGGGAAAACCCTGGCCGATGTAACTAATCACACGCAGGACGCGATCGCTCCAGCGATTCTGGTTAACGGCCCCAATAATTCCTAGAGGTATGGCGATCGCCCAGGTTGCAACCAACGAGGTAATTGCCATCAGCAGGGTAGCCGGTACCCGTTCCCACAACAGAGATGATACCGAACGCTGATAAACGAAGCTAGTACCAAAATTACCCTGAGTCACCACCTGACCGAGCCAACGCAAATACTGCCCTGACCAGCAAAGAAGCGTTGCCAACCAGGCTGGCCCCCGAAATTTAGCGACAGTGTCATTGGCCCAGGTACAATCCAACCCAAACTGCTGCCTGAGTTGCTCGATCCGTTCGGGGGAAATTTTTGGATTTTCCCGCAACGAGTCGAGATAGTCTCCTGGAGCCAGTTGGATAATGAAAAAACAGAGGGCAGATGCCAGCAGTAACGTTAGTACCCCCTGCAATACCCGCTTGACGATATAAGCAAAGGTATCACTGGCGAAAAAAGCGGTGAGGGCATCCAGGCTTGATTGCAGCTTGCTCTGTTCAGATAAGGTCATCTTTGAGGATCAGCTTGAAGGTGAGAGTTAGCCATTGAGGTTTGGCGATCGCTTGCCAGTAGTGTGTAACACACTAACAGTTAATCATGCACGACTAAACACCATCCTAGTGCATATGCAGAAAAGCTCTTTGCCAAACTAGTTTCCAAATTTCTGCGTCATGTCCTCAGTAAAATTACAACGCCGTGAACCAGAGAATTTCAGTTGCCATTACGTCAATATATTTCAGGTAAAAGCATCTACCTCAAACAACAACGGCAGGAAACGTTGTCGTCTCCCACCGTTGTTGTTTGTATTAATATTGATTAACGTCCACCTGATTAACGTCCGCCAACGGTTATGGCATCAACCTTGATGTGAGGTTGTCCGACGGTGACGTAGACACTGCCACTAACAGAACCGCAGAAACCAGCTGCCAGATCCAGATCCTGTGAGGACATGGAGATCCGGTTCATGATTTCCTTGGCTTCACCGATTAACGTTGCGCCCTTGAGGGGCTTGGTCAGTTTGCCATTTTCGATCAGGTATGCCTCATCGACGGAAAAATTAAACTGGCCTGTAGCACCCACACTACCGCCACCCATCTTCTTACAATAGATGCCCTTATCGATGGAGGCGAACAGGTCATCGTTAGTATAATCGCCGGGAGCGATGTAAGTGTTCCGCATACGGGAAGCAGCAGCGAAGGTGTAGTTCTGGCGGCGACCACTACCGGTACGGGGATGCCCCGTGCGGATGGAACCGGCGCGATCGGACAGGAAGTTTTTCAGGATACCCTTTTCAATCAACAGAGTACGCTGAACGGGCATCCCCTCATCATCCATATCGATCGTGCCAAAGGCATCGTTAGTTAAACCTTCATCCCAGGCTGTCAGATTTTCGTGGGCGATTTTCTCGCCTTTCTGGTCAATGAAGGGGGTCGTTCGTTTCTCGATTTGGGTAGTTTCCAGCAGGTGGCCACAGGCTTCGTGGAAAATCACGCCACCAAATTTGTTGGCCATGATAATGGGGTAAGTACCCGACTCTACATAATCGGCGTACAGCATTTTACCAGCGGATTCGGCGACACTGGCTGCTGTCGAATCATAATCCCAACCGCGGAGGAAGTTCGGATCGCTCGTATTGCCGGCCCGCTCGGAAATGGAGGAACGATTGGCCCCATCAGCACAGAGGAGGTTATAGCCAACGGATTGGGTCAGGCGGATGTCTCTGGCAAAGGTGCCATCGCTGGAAACCACCATGATTTCCTGCCAATCGCGGAAGTAAACAGCGCGACGAGATTGCACATGACTGGCATGTTTTTGCAAACGGACGTTAGCCTCAAGCAGCACATCCCCCATTTCGCGCATGGAACTGCATTGGGACAGCCAGGACTCTTTCCCCCGGAGGACGGCGTAGTCGCGCAGAGGTTCCAGGTTAATTTCGGGTACAAAGGCACCGGGAGCAGGCAACTGTAAGCCCAAAATCGCCAGGGCTTTTTCTAATGCTGCCTTTAAGCCATTGAAGGTCAAATCGTTGGTGCTAACGTAGCAGTCTGCGTGCCCGCGAAAAACCCGTACCCCTGCTCCGGTGGTAAGGCGGGGAGAAATGCTGGTAATGGCATCGTCTTCAGCCATGCAGCTGATGTAATTGACCCTTTCCAGGAAAAATTCAACAAAATCGGCTCCTGCAGCCCGCCCCAAACCCAACAGGGTGGCCAGTGGAGAAGCCCAGGAGGCATCAAAGCGGTCGGGGGTAGCGGTGTATTGCAGGGTTGGTAATTCCCTCGAACGAAGTAGCGGGGGTGCAATCATGATGGTTTGGTATGCGATCGCAAATTGAGCAGGTTATCTCTCCACTATAAAAAGCAATCCGAGATTCTGGACAATAAACACTCTCCGGAGAGCCTGGAATTGGAGTGAATGAACCTATTTTAGAAGGCTGGCAAAAATTTTGTCACAGCCGCAAACCCCAACCATACTGAATACCAGCGTCTACTAATGATTCCGCCGCTCTTGAACCAATTTCAACGCAGTTTGCAACGTCATCTCCGCCGCCCACTGCAACACCATTCCCGGCACTGGATACGATATTTTATCCTCCTCCCCTGTCTGGCAGTTCTCACTGCCTGTGTGGTTATCGTGACAGATACATCGCCACCGTTAACCTCCCAGCGATCGCAGGCACAACCATCACCTACGTCCCAGCAGGCGCGAGTATCCAATTCGTCTGCTCTGGTTGACATCAAGCGGGTCAATGCCCAGATTAGGGTTGACATTCGCTATGCCACGAAAAATAACTTTACCCATCGTCCCCTGTACGCTCAGGCCCGTTGTTTATTGCGACCAGCCGTTGCCGCACGGCTGTCACGGGTACAAACCGACCTGGCAGTGAAGGGAATAGGTTTGAAAGTGTATGACTGCTATCGACCGTTATCCGTGCAGAAACAAATGTGGAAGCTGGTACCCGACGATCGCTACGTTGCTAATCCGGCCCAAGGTTCCCGGCATAATCGGGGTTCTGCCGTCGATCTCACCCTGGTAGACCGTGATGGGAACGAACTGGAAATGCCTACCAGCTTCGATGATTTTTCCGACCGGGCCCATGTCGATTATCCCCGTGTCAGTCAGTCAGCCCGACAACACCGTGCCATCCTTCAGCAGGCGATGAAACGCCAGGGATTTGCGCCACTGCAAACCGAGTGGTGGCATTTTGACGACCCTAGTTGGCGACAATATCCCTTGCTGGACGTGCCGTTGGATGGAGTCTAATCAATCAAGCCTTTGGGGGGGGTGA
>CAZGDE010000114.1:0-9427 GCA_964524315.1 uncultured bacterium | reverse complement strand
AATCAAAATAGTGTCCGATTGCTTTTTCTCTGGTTGGGTACCATCGTTTTGGAAAGGGCGTTTCACTTCCAGCAAATCATTACCAGCGGGGACGACACGGGTAACGGTACCAATGAACATTTGACTGGCCTGGTCGTAAACCTCTAACCCAATGAGATCCAAAACATGAAATTCGTCTTCTTCCAGGGGGGGACGATCGCTGCTGGGAACCACCAACTTTGTGCCCTGGAGCGCTTCTGCCCCGTTGCGATCGTCCACACCAGCAAATTGGATAACATACAACCCTTTGCCATGCAGGTAACGGCCCTGCACTAATTCGATCGGCTGGGGTTCTGCTTGTCCAGGGAGGAGTAGCCAGCGCTTTCCCGGTTCTAAAAAGCGTTCCGGAAAATCAGAATCAGGATACACCCGGACTTCGCCATTCAGACCTTGAGCGGCCACAATCTTACCAATTTCAATCCAGTCAGTCATGCGAGGGACACTAAAAAAGTAGCAAACTAAAAATTAGCAACAGCGTGAAGTGATCGAAACAGCGATAGCAGGTAAACCCCAAATGCCCTGGCTTAAATTTAATTAACTATAACTCTGACGTTGACGGTGGTAGGGGCGAAACGACCGGTTGGGGTTGGAGTGGGGCAGATAGGCGATCGCCCGAAGTCAGGGTTGGTGGGGGCAGATCCGGTGTTGCGTATTGCAAACGATATATCTGATCCGACCACTGATCAATCCGGCTACGGGCTTCCTGGTATAGCTTGCCATGGGCAGAGACACGATAGGCAGCATCAATACCGGCTTGCAGAGACGCAACATCCCCACGATTAGCCAGTCTAATGGCGCGGTCCAGATAGTTGCGGTCTTCCTGGCTGACAACCTGTTGATCCCAAACATCAATCCGGCGCTGGGCCTGATCATAAACCGACGTACCAAAGTAAATTTGCCGAGCCTCCGAAATGGCTGCTTGCAAATCTTCTACTTTGCCAGAACTGGCTAATTTCTCAGCCTTCTGGAGACGGGCGATCGCCTCTGCCTCAAAGTTTTGCTCCCATTTAGTTAGCGTTTTATCCGGTTTAGGGACTTTAGCAGCCTTTGCCTGAGCTTTCTCCTGCTCCTGGGCTGCCTGCAATTCATCCATCAACTCCTGGTGTTTTATGATTTGCCAGTAATTACTATCTAAAGCCAGGAGTTTACGCGCAATACCGACCGCATTCGACCACTCTTTGTTTTCAATCGCCTCCGTTGCTTCCTGATAGGCAGTTTCGCCCGTTTCCCAGGTTTCTTGCCAGAACTTGATCCGGTCTTGCGCCTGCCCATACACCTTGCTAGTGATGGGAATGGTTCGGGCCGCTGTGATGGCCTCATCCAGTTTGCCCGACTGAAAAGATGCCTCCGCGACCCGCAGCAAATCGTTTGACCAGCGTTCCAGACGGCGATCGCCAGACATGCGTAAAGGGTCATCCGCCGGGATAGAACTGACCAACTTAATCGCCTGGCGTAGGGCTTCGGGCGTTTGTTGCTCAGCTAATTCGTCAGCACAGTAAAGGCGGGCGGCGTAGGAGTCAGTGATGGCCGCTGATGCCTGACATTGAGTTGACTCGCCTACCTGAAGCAGGTTACGGGCTGCCCAGATACCGGCGATCGTCGGTACACCAACCGCCACTCCAATCCCCAGCGAAACCAACCAAAATCGCAACCACGCAGGTAACTTCAGCAGAGGATTAGTCACTTGTTTTGTCGGTAAGAGAAAAGGGAAGGGCAAATCCAGCCAGGGCAGTAGATGTCAACAAATTATCAATAACAGCGATATACCATAACCGGTGCATCCCTGACAAATACCCTACCAATGAAATAGCCTGTTTCCCTCTGAGGGAGGGTGATTGAAAGCGTTGGTTGCGCGATCATCCTAAAAATGTTGTCACTGGAGCGGAAATTGTATGGGTTGGTTGAAAAGAATATTTGGCATGGAAAAGCCACAGAATGCACAGGTGAATCCGGCTCCCGCGCCTGCGGCAAGCGGTATCAGCGAGGCGGAGGGAATTCCCCCCGAACGGATGGGGCTGAATGGAGAATATGACCAGAGTGGTTTAGCCAAGCGTGTTGCGCTGGCCTTTGACCAGGACTCGGAACTGAGTGATTACGATCGCCTCTGGGTCGCTCAATTGGGAACAACTGTTGTTCTGAAAGGGGAAGTGCCTGATCAGGCTGTCTTGAATAAGATGATTTCTGTTGCTAAAAGCGTGAATGGAGCAACGGATGTCACGACCGACCAGGTGCAGGTTGGGTAAGTAAGCAGTTCATGAACAAGTAATTCGACAATAGAGCTTTTTCGAGTTTTTGCAGTAGGCAAAGCTTGAAAAAGCTCAATATTCTTATAACCTGTTTCTCAACGAGGACAGTATAATCAGCCAGCAACAAATGGTTCAGGAAATCGATCCTTATTGACCCGTCGATGGCATTGCAGCAAAGCCTTTAACAATTCAGGTAGAATTTTCCTTAAAAAGCCTAACTTGCCAGGGCATTTAATGAGAGTTGGGCACTAATTTCCCGTGATAACTGCCGTAGCTGCACTGGTTTTGGCAGGCAGGCATCCGGTCTGATATGAACTGGCCAAGCTAAATTACAGTTCTCAGAATCGTCACTTAAAAGAACGAAACGAATCTGTTTCGTTGCTGGATCATGGCGAATTGCAGTTAGTACACTGTAGCCATCCAACTCAGGCAACTCGGCATCACAAAGAATTAAATCAGGTTGTTCAATTTGGGCGACCTGTACCCCGACTAAACCATCTTCAGCTTCGAGGCCATGAAAGTTTTCTAGCTTGAGAAACCGGAGTAGATTTTCACGAAAGTGAGCATCGTCCTCAATTACCAGTATTTTTTTCATTTCTATCCAGAATGAACCTAAACAACCCAGCTCTCAAAGAGAGATTTCCGGTTTTCCGAAAGATATTTCCCGAAAATTATTTCAATGACTGCAAACTTAGTATGCTCAAGTCAGCCTGGGAAATTGTCATTTAATGTGACTGATTATACAAATCTTCTAAAAAATGTTTCTGAAGATTAAGAACACTTAATCTTCATCCTGTACCCCACCACTAACGGGCGGAATTAACACAACTTCATCGCCATCCTGCAGTAGCGTATCTGGTTCAACAAAGGCCAGGTTCACACCAAACCGTGTCAGGTCACGCCAGGGTTCCAGTTCTGGGTGATCGTGCAACAGGCGATCGCGGACTGCTGCCACCGCTGTACCGGCTGGTAATTCTAATGTGAGTTGCGGTACCCCATAGGCTTCCTGATAGGCCGCAAATAGTTTTACAGTTACCGAAATTGTTGACTCAACCATTTCTTTAGAATACCAACCACCGCTGACGGGTTCCAGAACCTCATAACAGAAAACCCGTCCAGCTTAGTCTGAACGGGTGAACCTCACCTACAAAACACGTTGGCAAACTTGTTTAATTAGCGGTTCTCACGGCCATTGGGTGCAGCCTGTCCTGGCATCATGTCACCCTGGGGAGACGATTGATCAGGGCTGGTTTGCCGTAGCATCATCCCCGGAGGGCAGTTAGCCATCATCTGACCGTTGGATTGGGCAGAAGGATTGATTGCCTGACCGCCGCTGGTAACACCACTCGTCCGCAGTTGGTTATCGCTGGTAATCGATGAATTACGATTATCGAGATTGGTACCACTGTTCATTGTTTGAGAAGGGTTGAGCGTAGTGGAATCACTCGTTGACCCACTGATTGCCTGACCACCACTAGTAACACCGCTGGTTTGGAGCTGGCTGTCACTGTTGCTGCTGGTCCGGTTGTTGTCGTAACGGGAGCTGACGCGATCGTTGTCATCATTATCAGCATCAAAAACATCCCAATCGGGATCGGCGGCCGCACTGACCATCATATTTGCGCGGCCACCCGTGGTAGAACCACCCCAACCCAGAACATTTCCGTACAGCGGATTTCTAGCCGATCCATAGGTATAAGCACCCGACCCAGTTGTTTGCGAACTGGTGGAATTAGAAATTGTATTGGTGGAATTGGAGGTCGTATTAGATTGGGTTGTTTGGGAAGATGTCCCATCTACGGGGCCACCAATACCACCCTGGCTTAGTTGACCATTGGGAGCAACGGGCGTAGAAATGCTTTGGTTATCCACCCGGCTGTTAGAAACCGTATTACCGTAAGGCATATCACCGGTCGGAACGTTGCTATTCACCGTATTGTCGTTGTTGCGGCGCGAAAAAGTTTCCTGGTTACCAGTCTGGTTGTCAACGGAACCAACAATATTGCCTGCCGCATCGACATTTCCTGACTGAGGCCCGTTAGGTGCAACGGAACGGGGATCCGTTTGGTTAGGAAATTCTTGCACACCAGAGGTGGTTGAGCTACGAGCAGAACTGGTATAGGTTTGGCCCGTGGTGCTGGACTGGCTATTGATCGGTACGCAACTAACTGAATATTGACCGGAACTGGGGCTGGTCTGTCCACTCTGGTTGTAGAGAGAATCATTCGTGGAGTTGGAATTAACTTGAGCCAAAGCAGGCAAGCCTAAGAAACTGCTGGCAGCGATCGCGCTCAACAAAGCAGTTGTCTTTTTAGCTAGATTCCGAATTTGTTTTGCATTCATAACTAAAATAATCTCCATTCAACGCCTGCCAAAATTGGCGGGTTCACAGTTTGAGCAAAGTTTGAAAACGTTAGCTTCGATACATTTGAAGTTTAGAAAGATAACGCCAACCAGTTCTCTGTCAGCGGTGGTATCCCGTATTGACCTAAAGTTTGATCTCCCGTCAAATGTCTTTGTATCAACGGTTTTGATTGTGTTTCCAAGAGGATTGGGTTAGTCTTACGGAGTTGCTCAAACTGCTGGAGCAGTACGTTCCAGTTGCTCGACAGGAGAACCCCCATGCTGGAGCTATACCAATTTGAACTGTCTCACTATGCCGAGAAAGTACGTTTCATCCTGGACTACAAAGGACTGGCGTACCGCAAGATTGAAGTGACACCCGGCATTGGGCAGCTTGACCTGATTCGTCTCTCAGGTCAACGACAGGTGCCCGTCTTAAAGGATGGCAATCAAATCATTGCTGATTCAACGGCGATCGCAGATTATCTAGAAAAGCAATACCCCGACCGTCCCATCATTCCTACCGATCCAAAACTGCGGGGTTTGTGTTTGTTGATTGAACAATGGGCCGATGAATCAATTGGATTAAATGCCCGTCAGTGTCTAATCAGCGCCCTCGGTCAAGACCCTACTTTTCGTACCGCCACACTGCCCTCTGGCACCCCCGACGTCCTCAAAACCCTGATTGGCGCAGTGCCAGGAGGGTTTTTCAATCTGCCCGGTTTACCCGATCCATTTAAAGCAGCGAAAGAAGCAATCAAACGGGATCTGACATCCCTCTGTTTCATTCTGCTGGAACAACCCTACCTGGTAACCGATTACCCCACACTGGCCGACTTTGCCGTTGCCGGCCTGTCGATGTATCTGAAGTTTCCCACGGGTTCCTATCTCAATATTCCCGAAGCCCTAAAAGGTAAAGGAGTACCAGGTATTGCTGATATCAGCACCTTTGAGCCATTCTTTACCTGGCGCGATAAACTCTATACGGATTTCCGTATCGCTTCTACTCCATCCAGTTCTACCAGTGCTTCTACACCCACATCAATCAATATTGATTGATCACCGTATTGATTGATCACATCAATTAATCACACGATCAATCTAATCACACGATCAATCAACGTTGGGGGATGGCAACGCCATCCCCCGATGTGATGCCAATTGATCCACAGTTAGTTGATTCATAGTTAGACGCTGTTAACCATGCCATTAATCAAAGTTCAAACCTCGGTTGCTGCCCCTGATACTGCCCAGGTCGAGGGGTTGCTTAAAAATTTGTCCGCGAGTCTGGCAAAACATACTGGCAAGCCAGAATCCTACGTGATGACGGCACTGGAACCAAATATCAGCATGTCCTTTGGCGGTACCTTTGATCCAGTTTGCTACGTCGAAGTAAAAAGCGTGGGTAGTATGAGTTCTACCCAAACCAAGGCCATGAGCCAGGATTTTTGTAGCCAGATTAGCAAGGCATTGAGTGTACCAGGCGATCGCATCTATATCGAATTCGCTGATGCCAAAGGGGCCATGTGGGGCTGGAACGGTTCCACGTTTGGTTAGTCGATTGCCGTATTGCTGTAAGGGCGAACACCGTTCGCCCCTCCTTGGGGAAAGACACCGCAGAGTTAGGGGCTAAAATAGAGCAGCATTGCCCAATTAATTAAAAGCCTATGGTTACTGCTGCACCGGCAAAAACTCAGTATGAAGCGGTTATTGGTCTGGAAACCCATGTCCAACTGAAAACGGACACCAAAATCTTCTGTCATTGCGCCACCACGTTTGGTGGCACACCCAATACGCAAGTCTGCCCTGTTTGTATGGGCATGCCGGGTGTGTTGCCTGTTCTCAACCAGAAAGTTCTAGAGTATGCCGTGAAAGCCGGTTTGGCACTGAACTGTCAAATTGCACCTTACAGCAAGTTCGATCGCAAACAATACTTCTACCCCGATCTGCCGAAGGACTACCAGATTTCTCAGTATGATTTGCCGATCGCCGAACATGGTTGGCTGGAAATCGAACTGGTAAATAAGGAAACGGGAACCGCTACCCGTAAACGGATTGGTATTACCCGCCTGCACATGGAAGAAGACGCAGGCAAACTGGTTCACGGCGGGAGTGATCGCCTTGCTGGTTCCACCTATTCCCTGGTGGACTTTAACCGGACGGGTGTGCCCCTGGCGGAAATTGTTTCGGAACCGGATCTGCGATCGGGTCAGGAAGCCGCCGAGTATGCCCAGGAATTACGCCGGATTCTGCGTTACCTGGGAGTCAGTGATGGCAACATGCAGGAAGGTTCGCTGCGGTGTGATGTCAACATTTCGGTTCGTCCAGTCGGCCAGAAGGAATTTGGCACCAAAGTCGAAATTAAAAACATGAACTCGTTCAATGCCATTCAACGGGCAATTGAATACGAGATTGAACGGCAAACTGAGGCGATCGAATCGGGTGAACGGATCATTCAAGAAACCCGCCTGTGGGAAGAAAACTCGCAGCGGACGGTCAGCATGAGAACGAAGGAAGGTTCCAGCGATTACCGCTACTTCCCAGAACCTGATCTAGGCCCCATCGAAGTTCCCGCCGATCAGTTAGAGGCATGGCGGGCTGAATTGCCCGAACTGCCCTGGCAAAAACGGCAACGGTACGAGGCTGATTTTGGTTTATCCGCCTATGACGCGCGGGTGTTGACCGACGATCGCGCGATGGCAGAGTACTTTGAAGCCACCGTTGCCGCCGCTGCCTCACCGAAGCAGGCAGCTAACTGGTTAATGGGTGATATCAGTGCCTACCTCAATAGCAACAATGATGTCAGCATTACCAGTCTGCCTCTGACTCCAGCCAACCTGGCGGAACTGACCAAACTGATCGAAGACAATACGATCAGTAGCAAAATCGCTAAAGACATTTTGCCGGAACTGCTGGGAAAGGGTGGTTCACCCAAACAACTGGTGGAAAGCAAGGGACTGATTCAAATTTCGGATACCAGTGTCATCACAGCGACGATCGATGAAGTGATTGCTGCTTTTCCGAAGGAACTGGAACAATACCGTAGTGGTAAAACCAAGATGCTGGGCTTCTTTGTGGGGCAGGTATTGAAGAAAACAGGTGGGCGGGCTGATCCGAAACTCACCAACCAACTACTGGCGGAAAAGCTGAATGGCTAAGGAACGGAACCATCCAGTGCGAAAGCTCGTCCCATCGGGGAAAGGATTGGGTCGTAAATTCAGTACGTTATCTCAATGAGGGCTGTCACCCCTCACCCCCTGGAAATAAAGTTGTGATAAAGCTTTATCAAAAAATACGCTGGGGGGTGTTACCCCTCACCCTTGAGATGGCATACTGTGATAAGTAGATGCACCCTGATGATAGGGGGAGGCGCTTTGGCGACTCTCCCCTTTTTTTTACGGATGGTACTGTAACCCTGACAATTCAAGTTGCGCTGAAAATTAACGACGACCAGTTCAGCCAGTGACCAATGCGAATGACCCCTGACAAATGACAACTGACCAGTAGCAAGCCTGATATAATCGCCTGGATGGAATTGGAGACTGATCGATGGCAGCAGACTGGCGGCAAATAGAAGGGGGGATTACTGCACCTAAAGGTTACCGGGCCGCTGGCATAGCGGCAGGGTTAAAACCATCAGGGCTGCCAGACTTAACATTGATTTTGTCCGATGTGGAGGCGATCGCCGCTGGTGTGTTTACCACCAGCCAGGTCAGGGCCGCCTGCGTTGATTACTGCCGCGATCGCCTGCAGACCCGGCAAATCGTGCGGGCCATTCTGTGCAATGCAGGACAGGCAAATGCAGCAACTGGCACTCAGGGCTGGCAAGATGCCCTCGAAAGTGCCCATGCGCTTAGCCAATTACTCAATATTCCTTCTGAATCAATTCTGCTGGCATCAACAGGTGTCATTGGGCAACGGATTAAGCTAGATGCCCTCAAAGCTGGCTTGCCCAATCTGATTGCGGCCCTATCCGAAACAGGTTCGGCAAGCGCAGCAAAGGCGATTACTACCACTGATACGGTGACAAAGGAAATCGCTCTGGAAACCACTCTACATGATCGCCCGGTACGGATCGGTGGCATCGCCAAAGGAGCGGGGATGATTCACCCCAACATGGCAACCATGTTGGGCTTCGTCACCTGTGATGCGGCAGTGTCTCCCCACCTGTGGCAGGAAATGTTGAGCCGTGCCGCTGATCGTAGCTTCAACCAGATTACGGTGGATGGGGATACCAGCACCAACGATTCGTTAATTGCCCTGGCCAATGGGGAATCGCGCACCCCTGCTATTACGGATAAAGGCCCTGATGCTGACAAATTAGAGGCAATGCTAACAGCGGTCTGTATTCATCTGGCAAAGGCGATCGCCCGTGATGGAGAAGGTGCCACCTGTTTGGTCGAAGTGCAGGTGAGCGGCGCACCCGATGACAAAGCAGCCCGCCAGATTGCCCGCACGATCGCCGGTTCATCCCTGGTCAAATCAGCCATTTTTGGTCGGGATCCTAACTGGGGCAGAATTGCCGGTGCCGCAGGCAGGGCAGGAGTGATGTTCAACCAGAATGATCTGCAAATTAAACTGGGTGACTTTCTTTTAATGCAGAATGGGCAACCCCAACCCTTTGATCGTGCGGCTGCCAATGCCTATCTGAATCAAGCGGCAGCGGGTGCTTATCTCAAGGAGGATACGGTACTAATTTCGGTCAACATCGGTCACGGGAACGGTACGGGTACGGCCTGGGGGTCTGACCTCAGCTACGACTACGTCAAAATTAACGCCGAATACACCACTTGAATCGT
>CAZGDE010000113.1:0-17646 GCA_964524315.1 uncultured bacterium | reverse complement strand
CGGGCACTCAGATTAAGCAACAGGTTCTCGTAAGCGATGGCGGCAGAGTGCTAGGAGTAACGGCGATCGGTGATACGTTTGATGCCGCCTTCGGGCAAGCTTACAGTGCTCTGGAAAAAATCAACTTTGCCGGAATGTATTACCGGCGTGATATTGGGTACCAGGTACGAACGGCTAAGTCTGCCTCCAGTTAACTTTCTAGTTAACATTCGTTTCTAGTTCACATCTGGTTTCTAGTTACCATATAGTGGTTAGTATTTCTATCCTGAACTAACTTTGTTTGCCTTCCTCACAAAACTTCGGGAAATGGTTGCCAGCTGGTGGTCTGAGTTTACCCTCCAGACCAAGCTGATGGCAGCGGCAACGCTGGTTGTCTCACTGGTCATGAGTGGTTTAACCTTTTGGGCGGTTAACACCATCCAGCAGGATGCCCATATTAATGACACCCGCTTCGGACGCGACCTGGGTTTGCTGCTGGCAGCGAATGTGGCCCCCCTGGTAGCGGACAATAACCGAACGGAATTAGCCCGGTTTTCCCATCGCTTCTACAGCAGCACCTCCAGCATCCGGTATATGCTCTATGCGGATGAGGAAGGGAACATCTTCTTCGGCATTCCGTTCTCTGAATCGGAAGTCCAAAATTCCCTCACCATTCGCCGCAAGATTCATCTGCCCGATAATTATGCGGAACGGTCTGATCTGCCAATGGTGCGGCAACATCTGACTCCCGATGGAGAAGTAACTGATGTCTTCGTACCATTAATTTATGAGGGGCAGTACAAGGGGGTTCTGGCGATCGGCACCAACCCCAACCCGACCGCAGTTACCTCGTCACACCTGACACGGGATGTAACGATCGCGGTCTTCGTCTCGATCTGGGTCATGGTGATTTTGGGGGCCGTGTTTAACGCGTTGACCATTACCAAACCCATTAAGGAACTGCTGGTTGGTGTTAAGAACATTGCTTCTGGAAACTTCAAGCAACGGGTAGACCTGCCTTTAGGCGGCGAGTTGGGCGAACTCATTGCCAGTTTCAATGACATGGCAGAACGGTTGGAACGCTATGAAGAACAGAACATTGAGGAACTAACCGCAGAAAAAGCCAAGCTGGATACACTGGTGTCAACCATCGCCGATGGTGCTGTTCTGCTCGACACCGATCTACAAGTCATCCTGGTCAACCCCACGGCCCGTCGTTTGTTTGGTTGGGAAGGAAAAACAGTTGAAGGAACCAGCATTCTTTACCTGTTGCCCGCCGCCGTTCAAACCGAAATTACCCGCCCCCTCTATCAAATTGCCAGGGGGGAATTGCGGGAAGGGGCAGAATTTAGGATTGCCATTAAGGAAGCGATCGATTCGACGCCGGAACCGTTGCGCGAACGGACGGTCAGAATCCTACTAACAACCGTACTGGATCTCTCCCGCGAAACGGTTAAAGGGATTGCCATGACGGTGCAAGATATCACCCGTGAAGCAGAACTCAACGAGGCCAAGAGCCAGTTCATCAGCAACGTTTCCCATGAACTGCGCACCCCCCTCTTTAATATCAAATCTTTCATTGAAACACTTTACGAGTACGGCGAAGACCTGAGCAACGAAGAGCGATGTGAGTTTTTGGAAACCGCCAATCGGGAAACCGATCGCCTCACCCGCTTAGTCAATGACGTCCTGGATCTGTCTCGGTTGGAGTCATGCAAGCTCTACCACATGGAAGCGGTTGACCTGGTACAACCAATCGAGCAAACTCTGCGGACCTATCAACTCAACGCTAAGGACAAAGGCATTGAGCTAATTCAGGACATTGAACCCGAACTCCCCCCTGTCATTGGACACTATGACCTGTTATTACAGGTGTTCACCAACCTGGTGGGCAACGCCCTGAAATTTACCGAATCCGGTGGTAAGGTTGCCATCCGGGCCTATCTATTACCTCCGAACCAGGCATCTTTTCCACCGGCTCATCCCTTCTTTCTGGCAGCACCGCCTGCGACCAGTGAACCGCTCGATGGCGATCGCCCGCAGTTTGTCCGGGTAGAGGTCGCTGATACAGGCATTGGTATTGACTCAGAAGACCAGGAGGCGATCTTTGACCGTTTCTTCCGCGTTGAAAATCGTGTTCATACCCTGGAGGGAACAGGTCTGGGGTTGTCAATTGTGCGCAACATCGTCGAAAAGCATCGCAGCAAAGTTCACCTGATCAGTGAGGTGGGCAGAGGAACAACATTCTGGTTCGACCTGAGAGTTTTCCACGAAAAGGTTGTTTTAGAAACACCGGAAAATGGTGATGTCAGCCAACCTGCTACGGCTGCTACGCCTGGTTCTAACGATGGGGCGGATGGGGGTGAAACTGACGTATCCAACCAAACCCATCCCATGTCGGTGCGTTGAAACTGCACACGAGGCCAGTAACCACGAACGGTACTATAGCTTTATATAAAGTTCATTATCCGGTTCCTTAGTTCGGGTTAGTGATTGAAGAATATATGAAGACGATTCCAACTAGTCATTTTTTGATGGCGGTTGGTGTTTCATCGGATCAATAGACTAGCCCAATCTATTGACAGATATTTTATTCTACGGATCTAGTAAAACTCAGTTCCTCGCAAAGTCCGTTAATGTTTGCCCTTAATGCCGCAGGAGGTCAGCTTTGAGTGACACTGATACTGACATGAGCGCCTTAAATTTATGGCAACAAATTAAAGAAGATTGGGATGCCCACGGGCGCGATTGGACAAGGCCAGGATTCCGGGCTGTTGCCGTTCATCGTTTTGGGGTTTGGCGCATGACCATTCAGCCCAAACTCCTGCGTGCCCCTTTTAGCGTCCTTTATCGGATGCTATATCACAAGATTCGTAATGGTTATGGGATTGAACTTCCCTATACGGTAAAGTTAGGGCGTCGTGTGGTCATTGAACATCAGGGTGCCATCGTCATTCATGGATATTCCCACATTGGGGATGACAGCATTATCCGCCAGGGGGTGACTCTGGGCTTACGGCACATTAAGCAACCATTTGATGCCCCGAAACTGGGTAAGCGGGTCAACGTTGGGGCAGGGGCCGTCATTCTTGGCAATGTCGAGATTGGTGATGATGCCTGTGTTGGTGCGAATGCCGTTGTTCTAGCCGATATTCCCCCAGGTCATACGGCTGTTGGCATCCCAGCTAAGATCATTCCCCCCAAGGTGCAGGATGTGGTAGAAACAAACGCAATAGCATGACATCCTATAGCACGACTCATTAATAGCACGACTCATTAGTAGATGTTGGACACAACAGATGGCTCAAGCGACAAACAACTATCCCTTATTAATCGTCATTGTTAACTACCGGACAGCGAACCTTGTGGTGAACTGTCTCCAGTCCCTTGTCAACGAAGTCCAATCCGTACCTGGAAGCCGTGTTGTTGTCGTCGATAACCCCTCCGGTGATGATTCTGTAGAGAAAATCAGCGCGGCCATCTCTGCGAACGGGTGGGGAGACTGGGTATCTGTCGTCTCGTCTGGTCATAATGGTGGCTATGCGTTCGGCAATAATTTTGCCATTCGCCCCGCCTTAGCCGCCGATCATCCCCCCAATTACTTCTGGTTATTAAACCCAGATACGACCGTTTATCCGGGTGCCCTCAAAGCATTGGTTGATTTTATGGATCAACATCCCCAGGTGGGACTGGCTGGCAGTAGTTTTGAAGAAGCCACGGGTGAACCCTGGCATGTGGCTTTCCGCTTTCCCACCATGTTTAGTGAATTAGACACCGCCCTCCGCCTTGGTGTTGTGTCCAAACTGTTATCCCGTTGGTCGCTGGTTCGCGATATGGGTAGTGAACCCTGCCACGTTGATTGGTTACCAGGGGCCAGTTTGTTGATTCGTCGCCAGGTTTTCGAAACCGTTGGCTTGATGGATGATGCCTACTTTCTCTACTACGAAGAAACCGACTTTTGCTTGCAAGCCAAGCGATCGGGATGGGAATGTTGGTACGTACCACAAAGCCGTGTGATGCACATTGCGGGACAAAGTACAGGCGTCACAGTACGTACCGATGCCCCCAAACGCCTGCCCACCTACTGGTTCGATTCCCGGCGGCGCTATTTCGTCAAAAATCATGGGTTCGCCTATGCAGCGTTTACAGACGCAGTCTGGCTGACTGGTTTTGTGCTTTGGCGTATGAGACGGGTGATCCAGCGCAAACCCGATCTTGACCCACCTAAACTACTAGAGGATTTTGTCCGGAACAGTGTCATCTTTAAAGGTGCCAAGTTAGCCAGTTCCAATTCCGCCGACTAACTGGCTCAGTGATGCTTATCAAACACTCAGGAAAACTTGTGAGTTAGGCTGAGGGTGGAGAGTTAATTGCAGGGCGTTGCCGCCGCCCGATGAATACGAAGTAAAACACCGCAGCCTGGAGCAGGAAGACGACCAGTTCCATCCGGGCATCGGGTGTAACCATTCGTGTCACAATCGCAGGTGTATCCAGGACGGATACGCGATCGCGAATCACCAATGCCAGAAACAGGTTATTCACCGCATGGGCACCGATCGCTAATTCCAGCGAGTTATCCTGCAAGGTCAGGAACGCCATCAAAACGCCAAAACCTAAGTAGTTCAGGGCTATCCAAACGACCCCATTACTGGCGGCAACCTCCGGATTCGGCAAATGCAGCACACCAAAAATTAAACTGGTCACACTGATTAACAACCACCGATTGCGCGTCAACAAGCTCATACCCTGGAGCAAATACGCCCGGAAAAAGAGTTCTTCAGCCGTCGTCTGGATTGGGGTAAAGATCAGTGCCAGCGGTAGAAAAACCAGCCAGGTGGATGGTTCAAAGGTTAGCTCAAAATGAGATGGATCGAGCAATGCCTCCAGGCCATAGGGCACGATCGCCAATAACAACCACAGGGCAGCCCCTTGCCCGATTCGTCCGATGTTGATTCTGGTATCAGCACGCACGAGCGATCGCAATGGGCGCTGATGAATCAGCGTCACTGCCAGAAAAATACCTAACAGAAAAAAGCAGAAAGATAGACTCAGTAATAGGTATTGCAGAATCTGGTCATCATTAGCGGCGGGCACAAACCCATCCAAAAAATTGCTTGATTGCCAGAACCACCAGACAAAAAATGGGATACTACCCAAGACCAACCAGCAAAAACCGATCAGCAAGATGCTGATTAGATAACGCCACCAGGCATTCTTGCCCTGCCGTACCGCATCCAGGTAAGAGTTACTCACACGCTAAAGTTAGATTGCTCTTATCACTTTAACGGGATTTTAAGGTGTCAACGGTACTGTAGGCACAACAACTCCTCCAGGGCTTGGGTTCGTCGGTGTTGGCGTCACCGGCGACGTTGTGGGTTGGATGGGTGCCGGAGTCACTGGTGGCATTGTGGGTTGGATGGGTGCCGGAGTCGGGGTATTGAAATTGGGTTGAACCGGGGCAGGCGCAGGTACCATTTGCTCCGGCGGGAACGAATTCGGCGCAAAGGAAGGACTGGTGGAATTCACCACAACCACATAGGGGGATGGGATATTGGGTACCTGGCCCGCATTGACCAATGCCTGGTAAACAAAGGCCGCCACTTCCGCCCGGGTTGCTTCACGGTTAGGACTTAGCTCCTTCACCCGAGGGTAGTTCACTACAATCTGTCGTTCGGTTGCGCCAGCGATCGCGGCACTCGCCCAACTGGGGATCTGAGCTGCGTCCTGGTAGTATGACAGCACAGTTGTATTCTGGCTACCTAAGCCCAACCCACTTGCTAGTGACACCAGTACTTCCAGTTTGGGAATACGCTGATTCGGCTTGAATGTACCCTCCGGATACCCCGACATAAAGCCCTTCTGGTATGCCGCCTGGATGGCCTGGAGGCCCCAGAAGTTAGCTGGTACATCTTGAAACGTCGTCGCGCCCCGTTTGGCGGGCATATTGGCAAATGCTTTATTGACAATAGCCGCAAACTGCACACGGGTCACCGCCTCATCGGGACGGAAGGTACCATCTTCAAACCCACTGATGATACCTCGTGATGCCATCGCATCGATATAAGCCCGCGCCCAGTTTGACTGGGTATCGGGAAAGGCCGAAGCCGTCACCCCCGGTGGTAAGGTGTCACTAGTCAGGTAAACATGGCCTAAGACCTGATTGTTTTGCACCCGTTTGGTGAGCCGCCAACCTGGTAGTAAGTTCAATTTGGCAAATTGCCCCGTAGGTGGCAGCCCATTTGTCCGCCCAATTTCTAACACGGGCGTGTTCCGGTTCGACAGATTCGTGGCAATTAACACCAGATCATTATTCCGCCGCACCACACTCAACTGATAAATTAACCCAAAGTCACGGTTAGCCATGCGGACAGAGTAGCCATTACTGTCCGTGCTACGGCTACAAATACCGGTGAAGTCAAACTGCAGTAAAAGGGGATCAACCAGGGTGGGATTCGTGCCGCTCTCACTCCAGCAACGGCGTTGGTTCGTCAACTGCTCCAGAATCAGCAATTGGTAGGCATTACTGCCATAGGGAGAAGCAACAACGACAAAATTGCCGGGGTTCACTTCCTGCTGCCCAAACGCCTGGGCGATCGCACTCTCTGAAATACCTATTACACCTATCGAAACCGCACCCAGAGCTGCCGTCAGGGAACCCAGATAAGACCGGAGCGAGGCAATCATGATATCACCCTATTGAATACAGTTCACTCAAATTCAAGGCAACTTAAATTCAAGCCAATATTGACTGACAAATCCTAGCGCACCTGTCAGCAGTTCGACCTTTTATTTTTAGAATTTATTTCTTCAATAGAGCTTAGACTTCTTCACGCCATAGGCTCCTTACAGGAGGGGCCAATGGCCATTTGCCCTTACCCACTGAACTGTACTACCAGTTCGCCACAATTTGGCTCAGTTCGGTAATGTTCAAATAATCATTCGCAAAGGCTTTCCGCAGTAGCTCGGCAGGAATGAACTCGTCATATTTTTGCAATTTAGGAGCCTCATCTTCCGCCAGCAATTTTTCCGCCTCCAGACGCCGGTCTGCCAGGGATTTAATTTCGTGGTACAGACGGTCGCGCGTCGCTTTGCCCAGGTTAACGATCAGGAAATAGGGCGATCGCCCCGTGATCCCCTTAATCTTCAACGTTTCGCGACAATGGAGGCGGAGAAACCGTTCCAGCGTGCGGTAGGCGACCGTACCAGTCCACGGCAAAATGCAACAGTAGTTCTCCTCATCCATTGAAAACAGGTAGCGCTTGGCGATGCCTTCCTGTTTAGCTAGCTTGCGAGCCTTTGCCAGTCGCTTTTTCGCCCCATCCTGAAGATAGGGATAGAGGGTGTCTTCTAATAACACCTGCCGCATGCGTTGCAAGACGCGCGTATGAATTTCGCCACTACTCCCATGCCAGGATACGGACGATTCGCCAATTGCGGGTTTGACCGAAACAGTCTTACTCCGCATGTCCACTTCTTCCACCTGCCAGATCCGTCCAGCCAGGGACAGTTTGTCGCCAGTGCTAGGAGGCTGGACGATGCTGCCAATTTCCATCGCATCGCACCAGACGTTGTACTCTTCCGTGTCAGGAAAAATCGCGTAGAACTTGAAATTTCGCACAATCTTTTCAGCGGTTAAGCCAACGATTAATCCGTTCTCTTTCGTGCGTTGGATGTGATCAATTTCAATTAAATGACGTAATAGCAGGCGAAAATCATCGGGCGAAATTGCCCGAAAGGGTGGCAGCGTCAGAACTCGTTGGGCCAGTGCCGCCGGGGATAGTTCACCCGCTAACAACGTACTCATCGTTTGTTGATATAGCAGGCTGAGGGGATAGTGAAAGGGGGCGATCGGTTCAATCCATTTCTCTTCCAAATAGAGTTGAATAATCGCGATACATTGCAGCAGTTGCCAGGGCAGTTTTTCATACAACGATTGTTGGGCATAGGTGGTGCGATCGACCTTATCTTCCACACAAACGAACCGCATATCAGCCGGACTGCCCCGCCGGCCTGATCGCCCCAATCGTTGTAAAAAACTGGCTACGGAACCAGGTGCCTCCAACTGAATCACCCGATCCAGTTGCCCCAGATCAATCCCCATTTCAAAGGTGACAGTTGCAGCCGTCACAGTAGGGGTACCGGGATTTCGCATGGCATTTTCAGCCGCTTCGCGCAGTGGGGCAGAAATACTGCCGTGATGAACGTGATAGACATCGGGAACCCCTTTCGCCACGGCAATTTCGCGTAACGAGGCGATCACCGATTCTGTCTCAGTGCGGCCGTTGGCAAAGATCAAACATTTACGCGCCTGACTCTGAGCAAACAAATAACGATGGTGTGGCTTAAATGTCTCATCCCGTCTGTCACCCTTTGCCCGCACGATCAAACCCGGATCATAAAAGTGTTCCAAACTGAGGCGAATGGTGCGTTTGTCACCCTGTAATTGGGGTGTAATAACCGTTTGCGGTGTGCCTGCCCGTAGCCATTCTTCCGCCTGGGAATAATCGCCCAAGGTCGCGGACAGGCCAATCCGGCGGGGTTGGTTGCGAGTCAATTTCGCTAAACGGTGCAACTGGCAAAGAATTTGACTCCCCCGTTCAGCACCAATGAAGGCGTGAATTTCATCAATAATGACAAAACGCAAATCGCCAAATAACCGTTGCAGTTCACTGTTTTTATTCACCAGCAAACTTTCTAACGACTCCGGTGTAATTTGCAGGATGCCACGCGGTTTTTTCAGTAAGCTTTGTTTGCGACTCTGTACGACATCCCCATGCCACGCCCAGACGGGAATATCGGCCTGTTTGAGTAAGTCGGTGAGGCGATCGAACTGGTCATTAATCAGGGCTTTGATCGGGCCGACATACATGGCTCCAACCGTTGCTGGTGGATTTTCATGCAACAGAGTGAGTACGGGCAAAAATGCCGCTTCCGTCTTGCCCGATGCCGTTCCTGCCGCAATTAACAGATGGGCATCTGTGTCAAAAATGGCCCGACAGGCTTCTACCTGAATTGGCCGCAGATCAGCCCAACCCTGGGCATAGATGTATTCCTGAATAAAGGGGGCAAGGCGCGAATAGGGGTATGGTGTCATGGGGGAGGCGATCGCTCAGGCAGTCTTCCATTATTTGCGATCAACCTCCCAATTATAAAAAATGGTTTTTTCCTCCTGGCCCTACTAACCACCGTTGCTACTTTGCAACCTGAGCGGGTACCTTTACGGGTGGTTTAACTTCGTTGGCACAGGGGTGACCCTGGGCAAAATCTGTCAGGTTGGCAATGGTGGTGCCCGTAATATCTTCCAGGGCATCACGGGTGAAAAATGCCTGATGTGCCGTAATTACAACATTGGGGAATGATTGCAGCAGTTGAAAATCATCATCTTGAATGACGGTATCAGACAAATCCTGGAAGAAGAGGTCATCTTCCTGTTCATACACATCAATGCCGAGATAACCAATCTGGCCCGATTTAATCCCATCAATCACGGCTTTGGTATCAATTAACCCACCCCGACTGGTGTTAATCAGCATTACACCGGGTTTCATTTGGGCGATCGCATCCGCATCAATAATGTGATAGGTCTCTGGAAACAGTGGCACATGCAGCGAGATAATATCCGCGTTCTCAAATAACTCATTCAATTCCACGTAACGAGCCGCGCCAATTGCGGCAAATTGTGCATTGGGTTTGGGATCGTACCCCAGTAATTGGCAACCAAAGCCATGCATGATTTGTGCCAGAATCAGCCCAATTTTGCCAGTACCAATCACGCCCACGGTACGACCGTGTAAGTCAAACCCTAACAACCCTTCCAAGGCAAAGTTATCATCCCGCACCCGGTTGTAAGCCCGATACAGCTTACGGTTCAGCATCATGATTAAACCTACCGTATGTTCTGCCACCGAGAAGGGTGAATAGGCAGTGACTCTGGCAACACTAATCCCTAGCTCTTGTGCGGCTTTCAGATCGACATTGTTAAATCCAGTACAGCGCAGCACGACATATCGCACACCTTGCGCTGCCAAAACTTCCAGCGTTGCCGCACCGACGTCATCATTGACAAACACACAGATGGCCTGACAACCCGATGCTAATGCGGCAGTGTGGGGTTCTAGCTTTGCCTCGAAATAAACCAATTCATGGGGGGAATGGGCAGCCGTATTGGCAGCGTCCAGGAACTCGCGATCGTAGGATTTGGTGCTAAAAACGGCAACTTTCATAGGTTAAATGGTTCTAAGACATGCGGCATCTGGCCTTTTGCTTCCGTCACCCTACCCTAACTCTCTATCGCTTGTCACCCTACTGTAGGATGGACGAGGGGCGATCGCCCGATGCGATTGCACATGCCAGCACAGGCAGCCCTTGACAACAATTTAACCCCTATAATTTAACCCCTATAAGGGCGTAGCATTCGGGCAAGGAGCAGGAGTTAGATCGATAATTTGCTGACCGAATGCTACGCCCCTACAGTCTGTTGGTGCTACTGAATGATGGTTAATAGGGCCACTGCCAGTTAACAATTTCGGGTTTGTCAACGCCATGCTCGTAGGCATAGTTGCGGCAAGCAATCATCTCATCCTTGAGCATTTCCTTGACGTGTGCCCCGGCCACCTTTAGACGTGGGACTCGATCAATCACATCGATCGCCAGATTGAAGCGATCGATCTGGTTCTGAATCGCCAGTTCCATTGGTGTGTTGATGTTCCCCTTTTCCTTGTAACCCCGCACATGGAGATTGCGATGGTTATGCCGGCGATAGGCTAAGCGGTGAATCAGCCAGGGGTAACCGTGGAAGTTAAAGATAATGGGTTTATCCAACGTAAAGAGGCTGTCAAAGTCATTATCTGACATGCCGTGGGGGTGTTCGGTCGAGGGTTGCAGGCGGAACAGGTCAATCACATTCACGAACCGGATTTTGAGATCGGGGAAGTTTTCCCGCAGCAGAACGGTTGCTGCCAGGGCTTCCTGGGTGGGGATGTCACCGGCACACGCCATCACCACATCGGGTTCCTCACCCGCATCGGTACTTGCCCACTCCCAGATATCAATGCCCTTCGTACAGTTACGTACCGCCGCATCCATATCGTGATATTGCAGGTGCATTTGCTTGTCTGCCACGATCACATTCACATAGTTGGTACTGCGTAAACAGTGATCGGCAACGGACAGGAGAGAATTGACATCGGGAGGCATATAGATCCGTACCACATCCGGGCTTTTATTCACCACCACATCGAGAAAACCGGGATCCTGGTGGGTAAAGCCATTGTGATCCTGTCGCCAAACAGTCGATGTGATCAACAAATTCAACGACGCAATATCATGCCGCCAGGACAACTGGTTGCAAATGGATAACCACTTCGCGTGCTGGTTAAACATGGAATCGATCACATGCACAAAGGCTTCGTAGGTTGAAAAGAAACCATGCCGTCCCGTTAGCAAATAGCCTTCCAGCCAGCCTTCCAGCGTGTGTTCGCTCAACATTTCCATCACCCGCCCATCGGTAGACAGTTCACCCCCATCGTCATCTTCAGGCAGATAGTCGGCAATCCAGAACTTTTTACTGACTTCGTAGACAGCTTGCAACTTATTGGAGGTGTTTTCATCCGGACCAAACACCCGGAAGTTGTGCATATTGCACTTCATTACATCGCGCAGAAACACTCCTAACGGTTTGGTATTTTCTGCCTGCACCTGTCCCGGTTTCGCTACTTCAATGCCGTACTGGCGATAATCCGGCATTTTTAGTTCCCGTCGCAAAATACCACCGTTGGCATAGGGTGTAGCACCGATTCGCTTCGTTCCGGTGGGAGCAAGGTCTTTTAATTCGGGGAGTAACGTTCCATTGGCATCAAACAGTTCCTCTGGCTTATAGCTCCGCATCCAGTCTTCCAGTTGTTTCAGATGTTGCGGATTGTTCATGCTACCCATTGGTACCTGGTGTGCCCGCCAGAAGCCTTCGACCTTGTGACCATCGACTTCGCTAGGGCCCGTCCAACCTTTGGGCGATCGCAACACAATCATGGGCCAACGGGGGCGATCGGCAATCCCTGTCTGGCGGGCTTCCTGTTGAATACGGCGAATCTCTGAAACACAGTGATCCAGAGTAGCAGCCATTGCCTGGTGCATCGACTCAGGTTCTGACCCTTCGACAAAATAAGGGGTATAGCCATAGCCCTCAAATAAGGCTTTGAGTTCGTCATGGCTAATGCGGGAAAGAATCGTCGGGTTATTAATCTTGTACCCATTCAGGTGTAGCACTGGCAGTACTGCACCATCTCGAATTGGATTCAGGAACTTGTTGGAATGCCACGACGTTGCCAGTGGTCCCGTTTCCGACTCACCATCACCCGGCATCGCCACCACAATCAGATCCGGGTTATCAAACGCAGCACCGAACGCGTGGGTTAAGCTATAACCCAGTTCACCCCCTTCATGAATGGATCCCGGTGTTTCCGGCGTACAGTGGCTACCAATGCCACCGGGGAAGGAGAATTGCTTGAAAAACTTATTCAGCCCCTCTTCATCTTCACTCTTATCGGGATAGATCTCAGAGTAGGTGCCTTCCAGGTAACACGGCGACAGGAAACCGGGAGCTCCATGTCCTGCTCCAACCACAAAGAGAACATCCTGATCAAATTTTTTGATCACCCGATTCAGATGGGTGTAAAGGAAACTGATCCCAGGACTGGATCCCCAGTGCCCTAACAACCGTTGCTTAATATGTTCGGGTTGAAGCGGTTGCTTGAGTAGGGGATTATCCCGTAAATAAATCATGCCTACAGCCAGATAATTCGCGGCCCGCCAATAGGCATGGATTTTACGCAATTCTTCGGGACTCAGTGGTACACCGACAATGGTCGACCTTGCCTCTCCAAAGGCACTAATTGAGCTGTCAGTCGTTGGTTTTGGGGGAGTTGCTACCATACTTCTTTCAGTGCGTTTCAAAAGGTTTACCTGAAATTTGCCCAAAATACGGAGCGGCTATTTACGCGAATGGCTGAAAAGTCCTACTGACTGTAGCGAAGCAACCGCTCCCCCTAAATCCCCCTTAGAAGGGAGACTATTAGCCTGTTTCCCTTTTTCTGAGAGGGAAAGGGAGGAACACTGAGAGTGGACAATTACAGACAACACTTTGTCAGCCATCCTCTAACGCTTGAGTAGTGAGTTTCTGTGATCCGGTCATGGAAGATACCGCGATCGCCCGAATATGCATGACGGTTGCCCGTTGACTTTGACAATTAGGTTGTCCAACAAACTTGCCAATTAGGAATAACCCTATCGAAATCTCCCAGGGTGGCAAAAATTTTGCTGGACTTTCTTAAGAAAGTTCAGCAAATCCTGAAGAACATTAAGTAATGTCTTCTTATGTTTTTTGCTAATGAATTGCATCCTGCCAGAGGCAGTCAATTACTTGACACAATCAGCAAGCACCTCTCCTACCGCAATCTACAATCGCGCCTATACTAAACGGTGGGGTGTCGCTGATTCGGCAGGGGAGTAAAGCATTGGGTAATGGATTAGAAATGTGGGTTGAGCGGAGCCAAAACCCTGTTCTAAAACACCACTGAAGCATTGAAGCAATTGCAACTTTATTCCCACGCATGCTGCTATTCCGCCCCGCCCCGGCGGGAAACCTTTAAGTGTTGTTTTCCATAGTTGTTGTTTTCAACCACCCCAATTGGTTGCATGAAAGTTGCTCTGGTTCACGATTACCTGCGGGAGTATGGCGATGCTGAGCGGGTTCTACAGGTTCTTCATCGCATGTATCCAGACGCGCCAATCTATACTGCCTTTGTCGATCAGCAACGATTAGGCGACGATGCCACACGCTTCGCGGGTTGGGATATTCGGATGACCTGGGCACAGCGGTTACCCGCGATCGCCCAGCATTACCACACCTACCGTCGCCTTCTCCCCTACATTTGGGAGTCCCTGGATCTATCCACCTACGATCTGGTGATTTCCTCAGCGGGTAACTATCTCAGCAAATCGGTATTGACCGCAGCCAACACCCTGCATGTCAGCTATTGCCACACCCCACCTCGCCCCCTCTGGGAACCAGCTAGCCATGCCCCCCAGCAACGCAATTGGTATGACGCCTGGACAGATACCTACTTGCGGCAATATGACTTCCACAGCGCTCAGCGGATCGATCGCTTTGTCACAAACTCCGAAACGGTAGCCCGTCGCATTCAAAAGTTTTACCGGCGTCCGGCTGAGGTCATTCCGCCACCCGTCGAAATTCATGGAGACGGGGAAGCGGGATCGGACTACTACCTGTACGTGGGGCATCTCCAGCGGTGCGATCAGGTTGAACTGGCCATTGCTGCCTGTACCCAACTGGCCCGACCGCTCTGGGTCGTCGGTACTGGGGAAGATGCTACCCGCCTGCAGCGGTTGGCTGGTAATTCCGTCCGCTTCCTGGGTAATGTGCCCAACACAGAACTAGCGACTATTTATCGCAACGCGAGGGCACTCATTTTCCCACGTGCCGATGCTGATTTTGGGTTTTCGCCTGTCGAAGCGATGGGTTATGGCGTGCCAGTTATCGCCTGTCAGCAAAGTGGCATCCGCGAAATTATGCTGGACTATCGCACTGGCCTGTTGTTTGCCGAACCTACCGTTGCAAGCCTCTGTCAGGCGATCGTCCAGTTTGAAGGACTGCGCTTCTTTCCCCATGCCTGCATCCAACGGGCAGAAGAATTTGCCACACCCGTATTTATCTCGAAACTGGAATGGTTCATTGCCCAGGCACTCGACCAGCACAGCTCCAAGAGTATGGCTGTAGAACTGTAATGTTCCCAGAGAGGGCGCTGATCGCAGCCGTCACGCATCAATTCAGGCATTTATCATTAGGATGGAGAGATAGCATTCCTGGAGAATTGGAGGTCGAACTGCATTGTGAGAAAGACTGACATAGGAAGCAGTACTCACAATGCTTTTTAGTCCACAGAAATGATTTGGGACTGCTATATTCAAGATGTTCGTTGACTGGAGACAACCGTGAACCAGGGCAGTTTCAAGAACTTGCAGATCGGGTTGGCTGAAGTGAGTCGCCTGATCCTTCCCTTTGCTGTCATTTGGCTATTAGGGGCGATCGGGCTGGGGTGGCTAGTCAAGTCATTTTTTATCCTGCTGGGTTTAATTCTGCTGACACCCGTTATTGCTTTTATTGGCTTGCAGTGGTGGCTTAAACGCAATCTGGTACAAGCAGCCTGCCCGGTTTGTCAGTTTGAATTCATGAGCTTGAATCAAACAGAGTTCAGTTGTCCCAACTGTAATGAACCCCTCAAAGCCGAACATGGGCAGTTTCATCGCTTAACACCACCCGGCACGATCGATATCAGCGCCGTTGAAGTGCAGGCGCAACCACTCGATGAGGCCAAATAGATCAGCTTAATTGGGGTAATAATCAGCCTAATTGGGGGTAATTGACAAGGTATAGGGGTTTTGCCCATTGGCCCGATCACCAACGAACACGGCGTAGACTCCCTTCGTCCATCGCCCTGGCATATCCACTCTCCCCCCGGAGTAACTATCTGCTGGAACACAGAATTCCTGCCCACTGGGGCTCCGAATCAGGAGTGCAGGCTGCCCCGGTGCTTGTAAGGTGAGACGCAAATTGGTATCCGCCTCTACCTGGATCATGTGGTTTGGGGTCGATGCAATGTAGCCAGCACAACTTTTATCCTTCTGGCTGCCACCCGAAATACCCTTCAGTTCAATCGTCTGTGAACCGGGTGTAATCGCGACTCTTGCCTGACTGAGGGCGGCCGTTGCCCCACCCAATGTCACCATTATTGCCGTTGGAATCGCCAACCAAAGATTGTATTTGTTCATCGCGCCCACCTCACTCATCACCGAATAGTCCTTCTACATCCAGTATCTCTGGTGGCTAGGGGATCGTCTATGGTTATAGTCCTGTTCCCAAAGTGGCACTACCAGTTGCTTGAGTTCCTGTTATCAGGTTTCGTGGTTAGGAAAGCACACCTTCAGCGCAGGAATGTAGGGGGGATCGCACATATCCCAATATTCAGTTACAACTTTTAAGTGCGCTTTTAAGTAACTTGCTAATGACCTCAATCTATTCCGAAGAACGCTAGCAGCCAGGCAAGCAGGATCAGGCAAACAAACAGCTTTTTGACCCAATGAGCATCGTTCTAGAGGCAGACTTTGGCGCGATTATATAGGGCACAACTATATATAGCGATCCTATTTGGATTGTGAACCAGGATACCGCCGGAATTTTTGCTCATCCAGCCTCTCATTCTCACAAACGATTTAGGACTTCTATAGATTGAACAGGGTAACTTGAATTGAACGGATGAGAGTTGGATTAGTGATTAGCCTAGCCCATCAAATGGTACAAATGAGGCACACCAAAGTAATTTATTCGCATCCTTTAGTACCTGTTATTTATCTTTGTTGCATCAGGCTATTACTTCCGCTCATTTCTATTTTGATCTCGGTTATCTTTAATTAGATAACTAACTGGATCAACTCTGGGAAAATCAGGTTAAATTAAACCATGAGTAAGCCCCTGCTGTGTGGGTGTTAAGGAGCAAAACGATGAAACATCTCAAAAGTTTACTGGCAGGTAATCGGCTAGCACCCCTCTGTCAGGGTGGCCTAGTGGCACTCGGTGGGATGGCGATCGCCACTGGGCTCACCCTAGCCACTCCATCGACAGCAATGGCACAGGCAGCTTACGGCAGTTATATCGGAGCAGGTGTCTCCTTCGGGGTAACCGATGGTGAAGATTTCCTGTTACCCAACGGCGAAGAGGTCAATTTAGAGCCAAGCAAAACCTCAGCCGTTATTGCATTTCGTTATAAGTTTTTGAAGATGCCAATATCAGTTCGAACCCAGGCATTGGTTGGCGATAGTGTGGCGATCGTGCCAACGATTTCCTACGACATTCCGTTGAACTGGCGAACTGACCTTTACATTGGTGCTGGTGCATCAATCCCGTTGAATGGGGATGAAAAAACAACACCCGTTGGCAATCAAACGGCGTTTGCCATTCAACCAGGGATTGACTACGCTCTTCCAAATAGTGACCTGGTACTATTTGGGAATGCCATCATCGCCTTTAACGGGTACCGGCTCAGTGGCGGCACTGCTGTTTCATTACAGGGTGGGGTCGGTTTGCGGTTCTAAGCACCGTTCTATAGTAAGCAGCAAGAAACGGGGCACACGTCCTCGTTTTTTTGCTTTGTTATGCAAGACACTATAAATGACCTGGCGAGTTATGATGAAAGCTTAAGAAATCATTGCTTAGCTCGCATTAACCCAATGAAAGATAAACTCCTACAGTGGATCAATCTGGCATTGATGATTGATTTATTCTTAGTACTAATTAGCTTTTTTTGGTTTGTCATTGCCCTTATCGGTCACACTGCTGGTATCCCACTCGGTTGGGATCTTTGGTACAAACTTTGGGAACCTGTATTTACACCGGCGATCGGTATTTTGATGGCAGGAGCCCTTCTCAGTGGCGCAATTAGTTGGTTAAACAAACGCTGGCAATCCCGTTCGACCAATAGTTAGAAAAACGTCACTACCGCCAAGGCATTCGGGAGACGTAACGAGGGGCCTGGCGAACAAAGATTCCGGCGGCATCTTTGCTCACAATCCAAATAGAATTGCTGTATCAATGAC
>CAZGDE010000112.1:1677-17652 GCA_964524315.1 uncultured bacterium | reverse complement strand
TCGATGGTCTGGGTTTTCCAGCAGATCGATCACAGCCATCGCAATATGCTCTGGATCCTGGGGAGAAATGAGGTATCCAGCTCTCCCGCCATCCAGCATTTCGACCATGCCGCCCGCATTACTGCCAACAATGCCCCGTGCTGCTGCCATTGCTTCCAGACACACATTGGGGAAATTTTCCCAACGACTGGGGAAAACACAAATATCGGTCTGGGCAAGATAGGTCGGAATTTGCTCTAAGGGTACTGCACCAGTGAACTCTAGCGATCGCCGATATTGCCAGAGTAACCGGGTCACGTGTTGTTGCATCGTGATATTCGGATTGGTCGGCGACATACACACCTCACCGACAAACCGAAATTTTGCCTGGGGGTAACGACGGAGAATGAGGGGAATCGCTTTGACCAGACTAAAGATGCCTTTCCGGACTTCTAATCTGCCCACAAAAGACACAGTATGGGTATGGGTCTGACTGGGAATCTCCAGAAGGGAGGGACTGGGAATGTAAGGATTGGGGAGATGCACCACCTTTTCAGTAGGCAATTCCCAGGCTGCAACCAGGCGATCACCCAATACTTGTGAAGGGGTCGTAATTTCATCCGCATCCAGCGTATGTAACCGTTCCAGGTCAGATTGAGGATGATATGGTTCCAGTACAGGAAAGGGTTTTGGCATCTGGCCCCGCCGTACAGCGCCAACGATTCGCCGTAACTTCATTTGCCGGGAGGGGGGAACATGGTTAAGTTCCTGCACCATAAAAAACGGCGTGTGCAGTTTGACGACCAGTGGCATATCGGGGACATGGGCGATCGCACCTCTGGCATGGGCATCATTTTCGGGGCCTTCTACCACATCAAAGCCAATGGTGGTATGGCGTCGGGCAAAAAGTCGCCCGGCCAATTCAGCAAACTCACGGCGATCGGTATTGGTAGTATAAAGCACACGATGGACAACAACTCCATCTTCGAGCGTGGTTCCTTCCCGATGGGGACTGCTGGTAAATACTTCGACATAGTGGCCCCGTTGCTGCATCATGCGGGCAACCTGATAAACATAGGTGGCAATTCCACCTGTTGCGGTATCCGGGGGATATTCGTAACTAATAAACGCAATTTTCATAGTGCATTACTCTTGCAGATTGGGATAACCGAAACACGCCATGTTGCCGACCATAGGCCCACATGGCATCTTTGATAATGGCGGGATGTACCTCAAACGACAGAACATCCTCTGCTTCCAGATAGGCAATGCCATCATTGGGACGAAAGATGTAAACCGAGGCGCGATATTCCCCCGGAAATAGAGGCAGACGAGGAAGATCAAAAATTACTTCATGGCGATCGCGCAAGGTAAAGGGAGCAACACCTTCTTCGGTGCTACATAAGGTCGAAACCAGTGTGCCCACACTATCAAATACGTTCACGACAACGCCGCAGTTCATCAACGATTCGTGTGCCTGTAGGGTGACTTTCAAAGTGTAATCACGGTTGAATACAAGTGATTTCGCTGGCACATTGTCCGCATCCTGTAAAGTTGCCTCGACCAGTTCAATGCCGTAGGGACTGATGTGACGAACATTCGCAGCATGGGTCTGGGGATTACTCAGGAAGCGACTGACCACCTGTTCTCCGGTGCCCGTCATAATTAACTGCCCCTTCTGCAACAGAATTGCTGACGTGCAGAGTTGTCGTACCGCAGCCATATTGTGACTGACGAATAGAACGGTACGCCCATTCTGAGCGACATCCTGCATCTTACCCAGACATTTACTTTGAAACTGGGCATCACCAACGGCCAACACCTCATCCACAATCAAAATTTCCGGTTCCAGATGGGCGGCCACGGCAAAGGCCAGGCGGACATACATGCCGGATGAGTACCGTTTAACCGGTGTATCCAAGAACCGCTCCACTTCGGCAAAGGCAACGATCGCATCGAATTTCCGCTGGATCTCAGTTTTGCTCATCCCCAAAACGGCACCATTGAGAAAGATATTTTCCCGTCCGGTCAGTTCCGGATGAAAACCGGTTCCCACTTCCAGCAAACTGGCCACCCGTCCCCGTAATCGCACCTCCCCCCGGGACGGTTCCGTAATCCGGCTGAGAATCTTCAACAGTGTCGATTTGCCCGCACCGTTGCGCCCAACAATCCCAACGCGATTGCCCTGGCGAATCTGAAATGACACATCCTGTAAGGCCCAGAATTCATTCGATGGATCAATGGACTGGCGACGACGAGATTTGCCGGTAAGCCGCCGCCGGAGCGATCGCATCCCGTCACCCATGAGCGATTTCAGCGAAGACTGCTGACTGTGTTCACCTAACCTGTACCGCTTGCCCAGGTTTTCTACCTGCACAACAATATCTGACATGGCTCAAAATCCTAAGTAATAGTCATTGGTCATTAGTTATTGGTCACTAGTCATGCCGCTCCTTAACCGCTAAATCACATCAGCAAAGGTGCGTTCGTAATTGCGGAAGAAACGAATACCGCTGATAAATACGAGCAGTGCCAGGACGCTGGAAAGTAGGAATCCGGGGAGATATAGTTCTGTCGTGTTGCCTAAAATAGCCCAACGAAATCCGTCAATAACGCTCACCATTGGATTCAGCGAATAGAGCCAGCGCCACCACTCCGGCACAATGCTGCTACTAAACCCTACCGGGGAAATGTACAGCCCAAACTGGATGATAAAAGGCACAACGGTACGAAAGTCGCGATATTTCACACTCAAGGCCGCCAACCAGAGGCCAGCCCCCATTGAGGTAAGCAGTGCCAGCAGAATGAAAGCGGGAAGGGTTAAAATTCGCCAACTGGGGATGAAGTTGTACCAGGCCATTAACCCCACCAAAATCATGCCAGCCATCAAAAAATCGACAATGCTAACAATAACGGCGCTGGCAGGAATAATTAATCGTGGAAAGTACACTTTAGAAATTAAATTAGCATTGCTCATCAAACTATTACTGCATTCGGATAACGCATTCGCGAATAGTTGCCAGGGTAAAATCGCGGAAAATACCAGAATTGGATAGGGCACACCATTCGAAGGAAGTTTTGCCAGATAACCAAACACCACACTGAATACCACCATCGTCACAAAGGGACGGATGACCGCCCAGGCAATACCGATCGCCGTTTGCTTGTAGCGCACCAGCAAATCACGCCATGCCAGAAAGTAAAATAATTCCCGATAGCGCCACAGATCACGCCAGTAGTGGCGATCGCGGCGGCCAGAAGCAAGAATGAGTTCAGTTGGGCTAGAGGTCATGGTTCGTCCAAAGAGGGTGAGAGGGCATACCAGTTCATTGGTTGTCGGCGTTGCTGATTCCAGAGATGAATTAAGCGTTGCCTGAATTGCAACTTGGTTCCAATTCATTCTGCGATTCAGCACCACCTGGTTATTCCTATCTCTACTTTGCAAACCCTGGAACTGCTATGTGGTATAGGGCAATGTTTGACTTCGGTTGAATTTGTTTGCGATGTATAAGTTGAGGGTTCAGTTTTGCCAGACAGCGCGAATTGCCGAAAAAGTTTTAATCTTCCTGGAAATTTGGGCGGATCGGGTGGGCTAATCGCTGAATGAGTAAAGATAGGCTAAAAACCTGTTTGAGGAGACACAACACTCAAAGGCAAATGAACGGCTTACAGCAGAAAGTTGCTATTTTGACTCTTTTCTTTCTATGCGGCAGTGGTTACGCCCAAACGGCTACCGCCAAACCGCCTGAACCTCTACCTGCCAGTACGCCGAGGCATGTCTCACCCACCAGTACTCCACCCGTTGCGGTGCCCGCAGCCGTTCCTATCCCCCAACCAGCACCCTCTCCAGCCCAGCCCATTTCCCCGGCTGCGGGCCTTAATTCTCAACCAGGAACAGCCGCGATTCAAGCAGAGCCGTACACTTTAACAGCGGGTGATCGCATCGCGGTTGTCATTGCCAATATCCCCGAATTCAGTGGCCAGTATCAGGTTCAGGTGGATGGGACAGTTGACCTGCCCGTGTTAGGCGCAGTTCCGGTGTGGGGATTGACGGTACGGCAAGTGGCAGATCTACTGACAAAGCGCTACGTCCAGGCAGAAATTTTACGGGATCCAACGATTACAGTCGGGTTATTAACGGTTAGTCCGCTCCGGATCGCGATCGCTGGTGAAGTGACCCGCCCCGGTTCCTATAACCTGGCCACAGCGGACGGTAAGCTACCGACATTGACCGAAGCCATTCAAAAGGCAGGTGGCATCACGGAGCTAGCCGATCTCCGCCAGGTCAAGCTCATTCGGGCACGGCGATCGCAACCCGATGAAACCTTCCAGATTGATCTGTGGGAACTGTTGCAATCCGGCGATTTACGGCAGGATGTTACCCTGCGCGATGGTGACAGCATTGTTCTGGCAAAGGCAACTGGCCCAATTAATCCTGCCGAAGCAGGACTATTGGGAGCTGCCAATGTCTCACCAGCCTTTATCCAGGTAGGTGTGTTAGGCGAAACACGCCAGTCAGGGGTGGTGCAGGTTCCCCCCAACACACCGCTGAATCAGGCAATTCTGGCGGCAGGAGGATTTAACAACCGGGCGCGGAAAGGTTCTGTAGAGCTAATTCGGCTCAATCGGGATGGTACCGTTACGCGACGCAAAATCTCAATCGACTTTTCCCAGGGAATTAATGAAGCAACCAATCCCATCTTGCAGAATCGCGATGTGGTGTTGGTAGGACGAAATTTCCTGGCCGCATTAACAGATAATTTGACTGCGATATTGAATCCAGTCAATCAGGTATTTTCGGTATATACGCTATTTCGCGCCTTATTTCCAGCGAGTGCGGGAAGCAGTTCCGGTGGGAATACTTCTGGAAGTAGCATCATTATTCCCTCAGGAGGTGGGACAACGACAACTCCCACCCCTGCCACCACTGTTCGGTAGCTTTATTCTTTTCTGTGATTAATTTTAATGGAGCCATCTGCCCTACCGAAACAAACTGATGAGGAGCAACCGTCTGGTTCACCCAGAGTGGTCGACTCAGTCAATGCGCCCCCCCCTCCGGAGGAAGGGTTTAATCCGGCCCAAGTTGTGGGCATGGTACGCCGAAAACTACCAATTATTGTGGCAGTGGCGATCGCGGCCAGTGCCTTTTCTGGCTTTCAAGCCTCTCGCCAAACGCCTTCATTTCAAAGCACCTTTGCACTACTCGTGCAGCCGGTAACACAAAAGAAACAGCTTTCCAAGTTAACGGATGGGCCAAGCGAAACACAGGAGTTGGACTATTCCACCCAAATTGAGGTGATGCTCAGTCCTAAAACCCTGGAACCGATGATTAAAAAAATCAACGATCGTTATCCAGATGTAACCTTTGACTCACTCAGTAGTAAACTTTCGGTCAATCGGTTAGGTGAAACTAAAATTATTGAAGTTGGTTACTCCGGCACAGATCGGGCAAAAGTCAAATATGTTTTAGAGGAACTGTCTAAGGGGTACCTGAAACATAGCCTGGAAGAACAGAAAGCCACCCTGCGACAGGGGATTAAATTTGTTGATGCCCAATTGCCTGCATTACAGAAACGGGTAAATTATTTGCAGCAAGAAATCCAGACACTCCGCCAACGATATAACTTTGTTGATCCGGATTCCTATGCCCAACAACTGTCTGGACAACTGAGTGCGATTGGGCAACAGCGACAAACCATTCAGGCTGAAATCGCCACTCTACAGGCCCGTTACAAGGCATTGCACCAGCAAATTGGGGCGATGGCAGCGCTCAGTAATGCCAGCTTTTACCAGGAATTTTTAAAGCAATTTCAGGCATTGGATCGACAAATTGCGATCGAATCTGCCCGTTTTGGTGACAAGAGCCCCACGATTATGATGCTGCGCCAACAGCAAGAAAACCTGGCCCCTCTGCTCAAGAACGAGGCTACACGGGCCCTGGGAAATCAGATTGCCAGTCTGCTGAACGAAATGCAAGTGTTGCAAATGCGCGACCAAACCCTGATCACGGGTGAACAAGAGATCAGTAAACGGTTTAAGCAAACGCCGATCCTGTCCCGCCAATATGCCGATCTACAACGGGAATTGAAATCTGCCACCGAAAGCCTGCAAAAATTTAGTGACACGCGCGAATCCTTAGAGATAGAAGCCGCTCAGAATGAAGTACCCTGGCAATTAATCACGCCCCCCAAAGAACCGGAGAGTAAGGTTGCCGGTAATGTCTATAAAAGCTTAATGACCGGTGCAGTGGCAGGATTAGCCTTGGGGATTGCGATCGCATTCCTGCTAGAAAAGTTGGAGAGCGCCTTCTTTACCATCTCTGACTTAAGGAAGAAAACCAGGTTACCCATTCTGGGTGTCATTCCCTTTCACCCAGACCTGGAACATGCCGGCCCCGAAGCGCACGTAGTTGACCTCAGACATCTGAATCCTGACGGTGTGCGGTCGGTCATCCGGGATATAGACAATATCAAAACCCGCCTCAAGACTCTGCTGACTTCGGCGGCGCAGGAAACTACCTCACATTCCCTGGAAGCCGCTATAGATGATAAGCACCAATTTGACCTCAACCAGCAGGATACATATGGATTTATCGAGGCATTTCGTGCGCTCTATGCATCGCTTGAAGGCATTAATAAACAGCACCCACTGCGATCGCTGGTGATCAGTTCTGCCTTACCGATTGAGGGTAGAACAACCGTTGCCGTGCATCTGGCTCAAGCGGCGGCCGCACTAGGGAAGCGCGTACTACTGGTTGATGCCCATTTACGGAGTGGTAGCGTTCATGTCCGTAATTTGTTTGGGTTGCCAGTGAGTGCCGGACTCAGTAATTTACTGCGCGAAGAAACGACGCTGGAGCAAATTATTCAACGACTTGATTGGGAGTCAGGACTGTTCGTCGTGAATGCGGGAACCATTCCACCTGACCCGACCCGATTACTGGCATCCAAACAAATGAAAGAGTTTATGCAACGGGTTCACAAAACCTTCGACCTGGTCATTTACGACACACTCCCACTGATGGGTCTGGCCGATGTCAGTTTGATTGCGGCAGAAACGGATGGAGTAGTTCTGGTGACTGGGTTTGGTAAATGGCGAGGAGCCGATGCTTTCAGTCAAACAGTGCAACGCCTTGCCAGTGCCCAGATTCCCGTCCTTGGTATCGTCGCCAATGGGGTGAAAAATTATTCAGTCGATCTGTACGCGCGGTAGCGATCGCTGACAAAGCCAACCAAACAGGACAATCGCCCCTGTCGAAAAGATTTGGGAACCATTGCCACCGTGCCAGTAGTCGAATGCGAGACGATCTTGCACCACCACAGCCATCATCGCGACACGCAGGCTACTCAGTAAAAACGCGATCGCAATAGCTGCCAGGATGATTTTGACTCGCTGCAATCGTGACAACGGAAATATCACAAAGAAGAGTAGAGCTAATTGGAAAAGTAGAATCAATAGAGGAACGCCTGTGCAACGAAATAGCACATCAACCGCGCCCTGATCGAGAGTAATAATAGTATTTCGTTGTACCGTATCGTATCCAGCATAGTGCAGGACAAAGGCCGCAAATTTTGCCGTCATAAGCTGAACCGGTTGCCCAATTAAACCCTCCGCCCATTTTTCAAGCAACCCTCGCGGTATCATGAGGGGCATGAGCAACAGTCCGGCGCGCCAATGCTGGGTGAGGCGGAATCCAGACAGCAGCAACCCCAAACTCAGCACAGCTAGTGCCGGAAACAGTCGCACAAACCAGGCTTCACCCGGTGGAATAGCACAACTTCTAGCAGCAATTACCCCCAGCAGTGCCAGCCCAATCACACGGGGCGATCGCGCACCCCGTGTGTTATCCAAACGATTCAGCATCGTTCCGAGAATGGCAAACCAAAATAAGGCGTTGATCACCAACTGATCGGTTTGCCGCATTAGTCGCCATGTCAGGATTAAGTGCAACAATGTTAACCCAATACCGATTGCAGCGAATCTAACTGGTCGTTCATGAATAGCACGCCAATTCAGCGAGAAATGGTGTAATGGACTGTTCACATCTATCACCTTCAATGTTCCATGCCGCATCACGTCTACAAGCGACGGCGAGATCGAGATCCCCAACCACTAAATAACCTGGGAAGACTGGTTAACGAAGACTGGCGGGCTGTCTCGTACTGGTAGGCATCTTTCCGGCGCGTCCAGGCGGTCATCGTCCAGATATAGATAAAGAAGCAAGCCGCAATTACCGATTCGGCAACCAGTTTGATTGTGTTTTTGACTAAGTTCTGACGGAGATTTGCCCTGGCCTGGGATGCCTGTTGTTCGGCTTGTTGCTTAGCCCGGTTTAAGTTATTGAGAATCTGGGCTTTTGCCTGTTCTGGGCTATTGGGTATGTCAGGTAAATTACCATCCTTATCCGGTGCTGGAACCAGGTTGCGTAATTGCGCCGGAGACGCCTTTTCCAGTTGTTTTCGGGTAGCATCCAGTTGCAGACGTTGTTGGCTCACCTGCGTACTAATTTGATTATTGTTGAACCCATGAATCCGCACTGCATTGGTGACCGTTAACGGTACCAGCAACAGGAAAATAATACCTATGAGCAGGGTGATCCACGAGAGAAGCTTGAGAGCTAAACGTTCCGGCTTACTGCGCAGGGCGGTATCCCCATAAAAGATCAACATCAATGCCAGCAGTGGTACGGGAACCAGCTTGACCAAATCCCCAATGGTTTGATATTCCCAAACGGGATTCATAAATTCAGGCGGAAGCAAAACATACAGCAGGTCAATAAAACAAAGCATTAACAGCGCAAAACCAATTCGCCGGGACAGCAGCATTGTTTTCTGTTGCTGAAGGGCTGCGATCGCTTTACCGCTGGCAGTCGCGTCACTTTTGGGGTCAGGAGCCGATGAATAGCTATGGGAAATTGTCATAGAGAGGTTTTCTGAGTGTTCTCTTCGCAGTCTAAAAACGCCCTGTTTGATATCGCAGTTGTTTTCTTGTGCGTCGATCGCAAACATAAGTTGAACAACAAAACAAGCGCGATCGCAAGTTCCATCAGGAAATACTCAGGTCAGTGGTATCCAACACTAACCTATGGCGTTTTCCCACCCTGTAACTGTTCCCTCCTTCAGACGTATTTCCGCAACGAAGTGGCAGACTGGCAGACTCGTTTTGAGTATCGCCCTCACGGTTGCGATTGGTTATATCCCTGCCCGACTGGCGATCGCGCAGTGGCAGTCTCCCCGCCCCCAGGCAATCCTGACATTGGGAGGTCGTTCCGCCAGGGAAGCCTTCACCGCTGACTTTGCCCGTCTCCATCCAGAATTGAAAATTTGGGTGTCCTCCGGTCTGCTACCGAAAGATGCCCATCGCCTGTTTCGTCAGGAAGGAATATCAGACGAGCGAGTTAACCTGGACTACCGTGCCGTTGATACGGTGACAAATTTCACCAGCCTGGTTAAGGAACTGGAACGGCAACATATTCACCACGTTTACCTGATCACATCGGACTATCACATGCCACGGGCACAGGCGATCGCCACAATTGTGCTTGGCAGTCATGGCATTACGTTCACGCCACGGCCTGTACCTTCTACCAGACCACCCGAAAGTCATTTCCGTATTGCCCGTGATGTTGCCCGTTCCCTGGTATGGCTAGTAACAGGCTACACGGGAGCAGATTTGAAGCGCGACGAAACATCCACGGCCCTATCATCCTAATCCTGCCATCACCTTGCCCCATCCCAACGTTGCTGCTCCTGAGTATGAGAATTAAGCGTTGGCTGAATTGAAACTTTGTTCCAACTCAGCCTGCTATTTCGCCACACCCTATCCCCCATTCCTCCCTATGCCTCCCCTCGTTTCTATCCTCGTTCCCTGTTATAACGCTGAGCAATGGCTGGCTGACACCCTGAAGTCAGCCCTGGCGCAAACCTGGAAACCAATTGAAATTATTGTGGTTGATGATGGTTCCCAGGACAATTCTCTGGCGATCGCCCAACAGTTTGCAGCACCCAATGTCAAAATTATTCGCCAAGTCAACCAGGGGCAGAGTGCGGCTGAAAACCGGGCTCTGGCAGTTGCCCAGGGAGATTTTATTGCCTATCTGGATGCCGATGATCTCCTGGCACCGGACAAAACGGAGCGGCAAGTTCATTTTTTGGGCAACCCTGATACTGAAATTGTCGCAGCGGGAGAATGGGCCCGATTTTATCGCAAGCCGAAAGAGGCTATATTCCGCCCCAACCCACTCTGGGCGGATCTGGCACCGCTTGATTGGTTAGTTTGTGCTTTTGAAAATAATTTAATGATGCATGGTGCATCCTGGCTGATTCCCCGCAAAATCATCGAAAAAGCTGGCCCCTGGAATGAGCAGTTATCCCTGATTAATGATTTTGATTATTTCAGCCGGATCTTACTGGCCAGTCAGGGGGTGCAGTTTTGCTGGGGAGCCAAAAGCTATTACCGTTCGGGTAATGCAAACAGTCTGAGTGGGTCAAAGTCGCGGAAGGCATGGGAATCAGCCTTTCTATCCTTAACGCTGGGTACCCAAAACCTACTCGCCAGGGAAGATACACTCCGCACTCGCCATGCCTGTGCCACAGTCTTTCAACGGTTCATTTACGAGGTTTATCCAGATGTGCCAAATTTGCAAAAGCGAGCCGCATTCAGGGTAAAACAGCTAGGCGGAACGGATACGTTGCCCATTGGTAGCCCCCGTTTTCAGCAATTGGCGTCTCTAATTGGCTGGAAGCAGGCAAAGCAGTTGCAACGGTGGGGTTCATTTGCGCGATCGCTGAAAGGTTCATTTTCCAGTTAAATCACATTTGCCATGATCACCAATTCTTCCACAACAAACACGTCCACAACAAACGCGTCCACAACCACAAGTATGAACAGTTCAACGAAACAGCATGATTCATTGGAAGCGAGAATTTCCAACTATTGCGACACTTTAGAGCATAATGATACCGTTCATCTGGAGTTTACGCGGCTGGTCGAAACACTACCATTTTTGCTTCGCCATCGTCGCCATATTGAAGCCAACCGTTTAGGGTTTGGGGATGCGGCGTTTCATTACCTCTGGTATTTAATCATCCAACAAATTGCCGCAAAATGTGACCAGCCAAAACTGTTAGAAATTGGCGTCTACAAAGGACAGGTGATTTCTCTCTGGCAACTACTGGCAGCCGAATTGCAACTGAACCTGGACATATCAGCGATTTCACCCCTCGAAGGAAACCCCTTACCCCAATCGCCCTGGGTAAGACGCTGGCAACAATTGGTGAAACCGGCCCTTCGCTGGGATATCGATGCGGGCAATATTTATCCAGATGATGATTACCGTCTGTGTATTGAGCAGTTGTTCCGGGAGTTTCATCTGGATCTATCTAAAATCCAGTTAACTCAAGGTTACTCTAATGATTCTGCGATTATCGAAACGTATCGCGATCGCTCTTTCTCCCTGATCTATATTGATGGCGATCATACCTATGAGGGTGTGAAATCCGATATTGAAAATTATGCGCCTCTAGTTGAGGAACATGGTTTTCTGGTGATGGATGACGCGTCTTACTACCGTCCTGGAAGCGTATTTTGGAAAGGCCATGAACCTGTGTCCCGCGCCTGCGAATTACTGTTACCCATGATGGGTTTTGCCAACGTCCTGAATGTTGGTCATAACCGAGTTTATCAGAGGGTACGGTAATGGCAATTTGTCGGGTTTATCTGATGACCTATCGACGACATCACACCCTGCTACGGGCACTTTACAGCCTGCGCCAGCAAACTGTCACCGATTGGGTCTGTGAACTGCACAATGATGATCCAACCGATCCCTTTCCGCGCCAGCTTGTGGAGCAAATTGGTGATCCGCGCATTCAGGTCGTGGATCATAACGAAAATTTAGGCGCAACTCGCAGTTTCAATTTAGTATTTCAGTCTGTTCCCGAAGAATTTGTCAGCTTGCTGGAAGATGACAACTGGTGGGAACCGCACTTTCTGGAAACAATGCTCCAGGCCATGCAGCAATTCCCCCAGGTGCAGGTCGGTTGGGCAAATATGCGTCACTGGCAGGAGATAGCCGATGGTTCTTGGGTCAATACGGGTAAAACGACCTGGGATGTCTCCCCAACTAGTCAACCCCAACTGTTCCCCTGGGGGCATCCCCGGCAAATGTTCACGGCCTTGCATTCCAATGGTGCCATGCTGGTGCGATCGCACTCCGCCAGCCAATACAAAACCCCTGATCACACACCCTTTGAAGGGGCAGAGGCAATCCGGGAGCGTACTTTTCAGTTTCCGATTTTGTTTGTCCCCCAAGTCTGTGCCAATTTTGCGGTAACACGCCAATCGTCCCGCTCCAACAATGCTGTCATCTGGGCACAATTACAAACTTTGTTAGCAGGAAGCTTTCTCAGGCACGTTCCCTTGTCCCCCACCGATTTGCAGCAGATCTGGTACCAGGCCCGCTGTAAAACTCCCCAATCAACCACGACGCTGTTCTTTGTGGCGTTGGGTTGTCCAGGTTGCCGATCCATGCTGAGAAATGCCTCCCTGAGAGATTGGCTATTCTTTCTCGCTTATTGTTTGAAACATCCGATCGCTGCCTGGAAAAGCGCCCACGCGATCGCCGCCTATCCCGAGCTTTGGCGTTTTTTAGATGAGCAGACGGCTGCTCTTACCCCGTCCCAACTCTGTGCCTAAAAAACTGATCCTGTGTCTAAAATTCTGATCCTGATTGGTGCCCATCTCTGTACAGCTCCCCGCCCCCAGAAGGAAGCTGATAGTTTAGCTGCTGCTGGACACGATGTCATTGTCCGGGGCGTCTGGTTTGACCCGGTACTGGTAGAGCGCGATCGCCACCTGATCGCCCAAAAACCCTGGCGATTTGAACCCGTTCTCGATTTCCAACCTCATCACTGGCTAACGAATCGGTGGGTACGTCTGAGAGCAAAATTGGCCCGTCAACAGTTCCAGCAATCTGGCCGGGTGACGCCGGAACTTTTAGGTTATGGAACCAGCACAATGTTAAAAGCGGCATTGGACGAAACCGCCGATTTGACGATCGTCCACTCCGAAGCTGGTTTATGGGTTGGTGAAAAACTTCTCCAGCGTGGCTTTCGGGTGGGTGTAGACTTTGAAGATTGGTTTTCTCAAGATCTTTTACCCAGCGCTCTGGCGACTCGGCCCGTTGCGGAGATCAAACGCCTGGAAAAGGTTTTGTTGCAACATAGTTCCTACTGTCTGACGACCTCCCACGCTCTCGCAGAAACTTTGGCGACCGTGTACCAGGTACCTAAACCTACCGTTATCTATAACCTTTTCCCCACGGCAACCACGGTATCCTCCGCGCCCTCGCCTGTGCCACGCCTCCACTGGTTTTCGCAAACAATCGGCCCTGGCCGTGGTTTAGAAACACTCTTCCAAGCCCTCTCCCATTTACATGTACCCGTTGAAATTCATTTGCGAGGTAACTACCCCAACAGTGCCCGTCACTGGTTAGAACCACAGATTCCAGCTAACTGGCGCGATCGCATCTCCATCCATCCCACTGTTCCCAACGACGAACTACCTGCCCGCATTGCTGAACACGATATCGGTCTGGCCCTGGAACAGGCTGATCCGCCCAGTCGCAACCTGACCATTACCAACAAACTGTTTCAATACTTGCAAGCTGGACTTGCCATCATTGCGACCGATACTGCCGGACAACGGGAAGTCTTCCAGGAATGTCCCCAAATTGGTCACCTGATTCCCTGCCAGAATCCCGTTGCTCTGGCAAAAGCAATTACCAATCTGGTTGAAGATTCCCTGACCTTACATCAGACTAAACAAGCAGCCCATCAAGCGGTACGAGACAGTTTCTCCTGGGAAGAACAACGCGATCGCATGATCCAAATAGCTGCACACGCATTGCGATCGTAATGTCATTGGTCATCGGTCATTTAGGAAAACCAATGACGAATGACCAATAACTGCACAACTTTAAAGTTGATTTTCACAATTGCTTTAGAACTGCCATATCACCCATTACCTATCACCCTTTACCCATGTACATTCTCCTCACTGCCGATCCTGAACTGCCCGTACCACCAACCCTTTACGGTGGGATTGAACGAATTATTGATTTGCTGATCAAAGGACTCCGAGCCAATGGGCATACCGTGGGACTGGTGGCTCATCCTGACTCGACCTGTGCGGTAGAAGCGTTTTTCCCCTGGACGGGGGCAACGTCCCGGTCAGCATTCGATACTCTAGTCAACACTAAAACGCTCTGGTCAGCAGTTCAGTTGTTTCAACCAGACGTGTTGCATAGTTTCTCCCGTTTGCAGTATTTGTTGCCATTGCTGCCCTCGTCTCTCCCAAAGATCATGTCGTACCAGCGTCGTCCCACCACTCGCACCGTGGGATGGGCTGCTAAACTTGCGGGTAAGTCTCTCACGTTTACCGGCTGTAGCGACCATATTTGCCAGCAAGGACAGGTAGCAGGCGGCAAGTGGGTACCCATTCATAACTGTGTGGAGTTGGGAACTTATACGTTTCAGCCTGTCGTTGCACCGGATGCCCCTTTAGTTTTCCTGAGTCGAATTGAACGAATTAAAGGCGCACATACGGCGATCGCGATCGCCCAGCGAACAAATCGTCGTCTGATTATTGCCGGCAATCGGGTTAATTCTCCAGAGGGTACAAGTTACTGGGAGGAAGAAATTGCGCCTCACCTTGGGAAGAATGGCATTGAATACATTGGTGCCGTTAACGATACCCAAAAGAACGACTTACTGGGGCAGGCAGCTGCCATGGTGGTGCCCATCGAGTGGGATGAGCCCTTTGGTATTGTTTTTGCCGAAGCCCTTGCCTGTGGTACACCCGTTATTTCCTGTCCCCGTGGGGCGTTACCAGAAATTGTGCGTCCGGGTATTGATGGGTTTCTAATTCATAACATTGAGGATGCTTGCAATGCGGTGAGGCAGTTGGGAACGATTAACCGCCATCATTGTCGGCAACGGGCTGAGCAACATTTCTCGGCAACGGCGATCGTCCAGCAATACGAATCGCTGTATCACCAACTGGCAACCCGTTGCGTTCCTAAAACTGCCTGAAGTTATACGTTAACCTATACCCAATCGCAACTTCGGCTGATCAATACTAAAAATAAGCTTGAAATCAGCCATTCTAATCCCGTACTTCTCGGTTAATTAGCCCTCTCAATCCTCCAATTGCCGGGGACTCACAGCAGTCCGGTTTTCCACAATTGGATGCTGAGAATTGTGGATTTAATCAGTCCACAATCTGTACGGGCGGGTTAGCAGATCCATCCGCATCCAGAATGGATTTGCCACCAAAACCCGCCCCTACCAACTAAGGCAACTTAACCGAGGAGTTTTACTTTTCTAAACCCGCGATCGCGTTCCCATGCAAACCACTCGCGTATCCTCCCTGTCTGCCTCACCGGCCCGGTCCGGCCGTCGTGTTCTAATCGTCTCCCCACACTTCCCACCCATCAACGCCCCTGACCATCAACGGGTACGAACCGCATTACCCTATCTCGCAGAATTTGGTTGGGAGGCGCATATTTTGGCCGTACAACCGGAGCAAGTCGAGCATCTCAATGATTGCTACCTGCAACAGGTTCTTCCTCAAAATCTGGAAACTACCTATACCAGAGCTTTACCCATTCAACTCACTCGCAAAGTCGGTTTAGGTAACTTGGGGCTACGGTGCCTGCCTTTCTTTACCCAGGCAGGTGATCGCCTGCTTGCTCAACAGTCCTTTGATCTGGTGTTCTTTTCCACCACGATTTTTCCGGTGATGGTGTTGGGCGATCGCTGGCATCGTCGGTTTGGCGTACCCTACGTGCTGGACTTTCAAGATCCCTGGCGCGTGGATGCAGCACCAACCTGTCAACGTCCTGGTGGGAGACTGCGATATGCGGTGGACAAACTTCTGGCCAGACTACTAGAACCGAAAGCGATGAGCCAGGTCAGCCATGTGGTGAGTGTTTCA
>CAZGDE010000112.1:0-1667 GCA_964524315.1 uncultured bacterium | reverse complement strand
GTATTACCCCTGGCTCAAAGATGAGCAATTCACCGTCTTACCTTTTGGCGCGCCAGAACAGGATTTCGTCCAGTTATCATCCCTAGATATTCAGCAATCAATTTTTGACCCGAACGATGGCAATCGTCACTGGGTATATGTCGGTCGCGGTGGTTCCGACATGGCGTTTGCTTTGCGATCGCTGTTTCTGGCAATCCGTACCGATCGCGATCGTGCCCCGCAACATTGGAATAACATCCGGCTCCATTTTGTCGGCACCAGCTATGCCCAGGGGAATCGGGCAACCAGAACAGTCGATGCGATCGCCCAGGAGTTTGGCATTGCCGATCTGGTAACTGAACATCCCCAACGCATCCCCTATTTCGCAGCCCAGAAGGTCTTGCAGGACAGCGATGTCATTCTACTAATTGGTTCAGAAGATGCAACCTACACCGCATCCAAACTCTATCCTGGCATTCTGGCACGAAAACCGATTCTGGCAATTTTCCATCAACATAGTTCCGTCGTGGATATTTTGCGTCAATGTCAGGCGGGTCAGGTCGTCACCTTCACCAGCGATGACATCCCAACTAATTTACAACAACCCCTGACAGCCCACTTGCACGAACTTCTTCATTACCCTAAAGGACACCAACCCCGCACAGACTGGGCAGCCTTCCAGCCTTATACCGCCCGTGCAATGACCCGCAAACTCTGTTCGGTCTTCGATCTTTGCCTGCAAGAATCCTGAATTACAGCGTGAACATCCGAAAGTGTGATTAGGAGAACCTCCCCCGGCTCTCCCTCCCTCTGTACCTCCTACCTCCTCTTTTCCCATGTCCACGTCCCCCAAGTCCCAATCCATGACCCAGGTCTTCTGGATTGGTATTGGACTGCTACTATTCTCTAACCGCAAAGCCCTGCTCCATGTCGCACCGGAAACCGCTCTTGCCAGCTTGATTATTGGTGCGGCCTGTATGTATCCGGTTTATCTATGGTGTGCCAATAAGGTGAAGGGCATGCCCGTATTTCCCTTCTTTTCCCTCACCTATTTGTGGACATTTTGTCTACCACTGCTGAGCGAAAATCCCAACGTGTTGAAGTACGCACCTGAGCAACATCTCTATGCCGGGATTGCCACGGCAATTTTTTTGATCAGTGGCACGCTAGTTTGGGTGCAAATGGTGCGGTCACACGAAGGAATGACCAAGCCCTACCGAGCCTTGAAGGCAGAGACCGCCGAGACCTTCTTCATTGGCATTGTGGGGGCAGGAGCGCTGTTAAATATGTATGTGATTGGAGGCTGGACGGGGATACCGGATAAATTATTTACAATTGTCCGTGGAATTATTTTAGGACTGAGTTTTTTAGGTATTTTCGTATTGGCTTATCGTTGTGGTGGTGGCTTTCTCACCCGGCAAAAAGCCAGAATTTTCGTTATTTTCTTAGCACTCAATATTCTATCAGCAGCAGCATCCTTAATTCTGAAGACGGCTCTGACTTTATTTTTATTATCAGTCATTGCCTTCGTCATTGGTGGAAGGAAGTTACCTTTGATTGCTGTCATGATTGGCCTGGTGATGCTACTACCATTGCATTACGGTAAACACGAAATGCGGCACAAGTATTGGTCAGGTACCGGCGGTCATTACGTTCAGCCCTGGGAGTATCCTGCCTGGTTTCAGGAG
>CAZGDE010000111.1:0-17695 GCA_964524315.1 uncultured bacterium | reverse complement strand
CTACTACAAGGGCGAGTTCAATCCGAAGGAAGTTGAGGTTATTGTCAAGGGCAAGGCAGTACCCCTACAAGAAGTCAAGTGGGATAAGGAAAATAATCTGTTAGAAATTTTCCCGACGGAACCCGTTCCGGCCGGTAACAGTGTAGAGATCCATCTGTCTGACGTGCGGAATCCCAATTTTGGTGGCATGTTCTATTTCAACTGCCAGATTATCTCTCCGGGAGACGTTCCGCTGTTGCGTTATCTCGGCACCTGGGTGATTCAAATTACCTGATGGTTGACCAGCAAAATTGAATTCATCTAAACAACGTGGGGCGGTTTTTGTCGGCGTAGCCTGACGAAGGTTCTGCCCCTGCGTTGTTTATCAGCTTTACCATCTGGCTTTACCAAAGAGCGGGTGGAGTGATTGGCTGAATGGGGTCAGTTGTTGGTGTGGGTAACGGTTCAACACTGTTATAGCCATCCTCAAAGCCTTTATAAAAGCCGTCTTTGTAGCCACGGTTGTACTCACTCTGGCTCCGCGTGTATTCACTCCGCAATAGGTTGTTTGGGTAATACCCCGCGTTGTACAGACGGGCATTTTTCCCATCCCGGTAGCCCTGGTCATAGCCTGCTGCGTAGCCGTCGCGGTAGGTTTGACTATTGGGAGGATTAATCGGCTGAATCGTTGCTTGCCCCATCTCGTTAAGGGTTAGTTGCCCATTGGCATCAGCGATTTGCAGGGTACATCCCCCCGTGGTGCCAAATCCGACGGTGACATTCGTTTCACCCCGCTGGTTGAAATAGAGCACGTTACCGTCTACATCCGAGGTCATCGTCGCCGGACTGGTGAGCATGGTCTGGGCAGGGCGTTCACCGACTTTAAGAGTCGGTTGCCCCTGACTCCAGGTAATGTCGGCAAAGTAATTAGGAGTTAAACAACGGGCATTTTGGCGCTCTGTTGGTACGAACCGTTCACTCTGACTGGATTGGGTTTGATTGGTCGATGGCTGAGTTGTGAGTCGCTGGTTCGTGGGCCGTTGATTGGTTGGCTGGGGAGTCGTTGTATTACCACCCTGCTGCGATCGCCGATCTGCCCCATTTCCCTGATTTTGCCAGCTACATCCACTTACGAGACTTGCTATCAGGCTAACGACAAGACTGCTGGCGATCGCCGCCCGGCACATTTCCATAGCAAATCGTCCTATTCCCCAGAATTTCCCCAGAATTGTCAAGAATTGATACTGTCGGCCTTGCGGAGTAGCTCAACTATAATAGGGCCCTAACTGTCTTCTCGCCAGAACAATTCTGGCTCATTGGCTGCGTCATGATTCAAATTCCCGGAATTAGTGTCCGCCCAGTACAAGATAGTGACTTCGATCAGGTCGTGAACCTGGATCGCCTGTCTTTTGCGCCTACCCAATCCAACGCCGTTGTCGGGCAAGAGTGGTTTGGTGGCACCCTCAATTTACCCGATCGCGCCTTATTTTTAGCAATTGAAGAAATGACGGGCGATGCCATTGGTAGCTATGCCCAGGTTGAGTTAGATATTTTTCTCGCTAAGCGACTTTTACCCGCGATGGGTATTGCTGCCGTTGCCGTTGCCCCCCATCGTCGCGGCCAGCGGATTGCCCAATTAATGCTGGAACATTCCTTAGAAACCGCCAGAGAGCGACGTTTGCCGTTAGTGATGCTGTACCCCTTTCAGCATGGCTTTTACCGTAAGCTGGGCTGGGCCTGGGTTGGTGCGCCTCATCAATACCGCATTTCGACCCGTCACCTACCTCTATACACTGAACGCCAGCACATCATTCCCTATCATCCGGAACGGCACCAGGAGGCAGTCAAAACCGTTTACCAGATGGCAGCATCCCACCACAACGGATGGTTGCAACGGCGACAGTGGCAATGGGACGGAAAGCTCAAACCTGCAAATGGCAAAGAAATTTATTGCTATGTCACAGAAAAGGATGGGGGCCAGGGCAATGTCCAGGGCTACGTTATGTTGCAATTTGCCCAGTTGGAATCTACCGTTACGGCACCCGCGATCGTTGTGCAGGAGTGGGCCGCCGTCACAATGGCAGCCTACCGGGGAATTCTCGGTTTTCTGGCCTCCTTACGCGATCAGGTGTCAACCATTGTCTGGAATACTTACGCTACCGATCCCTTTCCCCATCTGCTGAAAGAGCAACGACGCGATCCCAACCTGCCAACCACATCCTTTGACTTTGGTCTAACGCACCGGTTTGCTGAAATTGGTGGTGGTTTCATGTGGCGACTGGTAGACCTGGAAGTAGCCTTTCAACAACGCCCGATCGCCCCAAGCGCTTCCTTTCCCCTCACCTTCCAGGTAACCGATCCCATTTTAGGCAATTCCACTCTCACGATCGCCGCCAGCGACGGCAAAATGCAAATTCAAGCCCAACCTGCCCCAACCAGCATCACCACATCCATCGAACACCTCACCGTCATGTTCGCCGGATTCCGCCGTCCCACCGATCTGCTTGCCACAGGAGAGATCGAAGTGACGGGCGATCGTGCCCTCCTCAACCAACTAGATACCGCATGGCAAACAACTCCCCCCTTCTGCTGGGACTTCTTCTAACCAACTAACACGATCGCAACCGTGTCAACACCAACACAATGTCATCCACCGCTCCCCGCATCGTCGCGACGTTGCCCCCCGTCTGGTTCACAATAATACTCAGTACCACCGGCGGATGGTTCGGTGGCGTCAAATAACCCGAAAGCGACACCACTCCAGAAATGTAACCCGTCTTGGCAGACAACCGCCCCTGGGCTGCCGTATTCCGAAAGCGGTTTTTCAATGTCCCATTCACACCCGCTAGAGGTAGCGAATTCCGAAACACCTGGGCATCAGATGGGTTACGGGCGATCGCCTGCAGTGTCTGTACCAATGCCGTCACATTGGCCCGGTTCCGGTCTGCCAATCCTGAACCATCCACCTGACTGAACCCACCCGGATTCACCCCTAAGGATGTCAGAGCTGCTTTGATGGCAGCCGTACCCGCCTCCGTCGCATTCGTATGGTTCGGCGTCTGCGTTGCACCTAACGTTTTTAGTAAAGCTTCCGCATAGATATTGTTACTTTCCCGATTGGTTTCTAGAAGCAGATCACGCAAAGGTGGAGAGGCGATCGCCGCCAGTTCTACTTCCCCCGGTAGAGCCGGGGTCGTCCTGACCAGGGTAGAATTCGTCACTCCAATCTGGGCAGTCGTCAAAGCACTCCGAAACTTCTGCACTAGGTAATTGCCAGGATTGGGAATGGAAACAGCCGCGGGTTCTGCTGCCGATCCCGCCCGAAGTTGGGCATCGATGCGAATAATCCACTGGTTCGGGTCACGGTACGCATCCACATATTCGCCCGCGCCTGCCGATACGGTTACCGATTGGTTGTCTACCCGCCACTGACTTGCATCAGTTGGGTCATCCCATTGAAACCGCAGCGGTTGCCCAACCCTTTGGGGAAACAGGGTAAAACCCACCCCATTCTGATTCAGCATCAAACTATTGACAGCGGCTCCGTAGCCAGTCAGGGTGTCATCCCGATCCCAGTAGGGATTGATTCCCTCACCGCGAAAGTAGGTGTCATCTCCAATCAATTGCTTCACCTGCCGGATACCTTTCTGTTTCACCTGTTGCACCAGGCTACTCAACTTGGCAGTGGTCAGACTGGGATCGCCTCGTCCAATAATGCGCAGGGTTTCCAAATCAGGTTGCAAACTGTTACCCGTGACGACGGTACGAATCTGATAGGCTTGCCCCAGGCGACTCAGAGCTGCTGCTGTGGTAAAGATTTTGTTGTTAGAAGCCGGAATCAGCAGCGTGGTTTCGTTACGACTAAACAGCGTTTTGCGACTGCCAGGCTCGGCAGCTTGCGTTTGCACCAGAACACCCCAACGGGCATTCACCCGATTGATAATTGGCGCGATCGCCCCATTCAACTGTGCCGGGCAGATCCCACTACTTTGAGCGAACTGCACTCCCTGTTTGGGTGTCACAGTTTGCTTAGGAAGCGTGGTGGCGATCGCGGTTTGATTGATAAACAAACTACTTCCTAACCACCAGGGAAATGCAAGCTGCAGAATGGGTTTCAATCGGAAATTCATTGGGTGATTAATTAATAGGAAAGATGGTTTCAAGCAAGACTTTGTGAGTGATGAAAAACACAAAGAGTGGATACAGGTCTTCCATAGGAGTTATTTCTAATGGATTAGAAAATAACAATTCCATCGCTAGAATTCTCTCATGGGCAGGATGCTCTATTGGGACAGAAAACTAGACAATGCAGCCATAGATACCTCACCTAACTTACGTTTCCAGGAGTTATATGGCAAGTCCTATAGAATTTAAATTATTTGCTCCCTACAATGAAGGTGTCGCTTTAATTGGGGATTTTTCCGATTGGAAAGATGTCCCGATGAAGAAGGATAAAGAAGGATTTTTCCGCGTCACCGTTGATTTAGAGGACGGTGTTTACAACTACAAGTTTCGCGTACAGTCAAAAAGTTGGTTTTTTGAGCCAGATCAATGGGTGACTATCACCGATCCCTACGCAACCGATGTGGATGGTAAAAGTTCTGAGGAAAATGGCATTCTTCGGATTAAAGATGGCGAACGGATTGTTGATACCTACGTCTGGCAACACGACGCTAAACCCCTACCACCCGATCATGCGTTGGTAATTTATGAATTACATGTCGGGGACTTTTCCGGTGGTGAGGATGACCCCGATCCCAGAGGCAAATATCGTCATGTGATTGAAAAACTGGATTACATTTGCGAACTGGGCGTGAATGCGATCGAGCTAATGCCCGTGAAAGAATATCCTGGTGATTACAGTTGGGGCTACAACCCGCGTCACTTTTTTGCCCCGGAAACCAGCTATGGCCCGACGGAAGGACTGAAACGGTTGATCGATGAATGTCATGCCCGTGGCATTAGGGTCTTGATGGACGGGATTTATAACCACTCGGAAGCGGCCTCACCTCTGACCCAAATTGACCACGATTATTGGTATCACCACGAACCGCGCGACCCAGACAATAACTGGGGACCCGAATTTAACTACGAAAAGTTTGACGAAAACCTGGAAACCTATCCTGCCCGTCGCTTCATTGGCGATACGGTGCGCTACTGGATTGAGGAATATCATATTGATGGCATTCGCTACGATGCGGCACGACAGATTGCTAACTACGATTTCATGCACTGGATTGTGCAGGAAGCGAAGCGCACCGCTGGGAACAAGCCCTTTTACAACATTGCTGAACATATCCCCGAAACCACCAGCATTACGAATGTGGATGGGCCGATGGATGGTTGCTGGCATGACAGTTTCTACCACACCGTTCTGGCTCACATTATCGGTGAAAGGTTTGAACTGGAAGAACTAAAAAATGTGCTGGATGCCAAACGGCAGGGTTTCATGGGTGCGACCAATGTGGTCAATTACCTGACCAATCACGACCATAATCGGGTCATGGCAGAGTTGGGCGATCGCGGCATTTTAGGAGAAGCGGCCTTTCGTCGCCGCCGCCTGGGTGCGGTACTGGTACTGACGGCAATGGGTGTGCCCCTGATCTGGATGGGCGAAGAGTTTGGTGAGTACAAGTACAAAACGCCCGAACAGGCAAAGATTGATTGGACGCTGTTAGCGGGCGAAGAGAACCAGAAACTCTTCCATTACTACAAGGGACTGATCCACCTGCGGAAAACCAATCACGCCCTCTATACAGAAAACATTGACTTCTTCCACGAAAATCCGGAAGCCCGCGTTCTTGCCTATACTCGCTGGAATGATGAAGGTTCCCGTGTGGTCGTCGTTGCCAACTTCTCCGATAACTTCCTGGCTGGCTACGCAGTGCCTAACTTCCCGGCAAATGGCAAGTGGCACGAATGGACCCACGACTACGACGTGCAATCCGGCGACGATACCCTCATCACTGACCTGGGCGAATGGGAAGCCAAGGTATTCGTCTGGCAGGACTGAGATGTCCTAACTCTCCCACGCGATCGCCAGATCTAACCGTAGGGGCGAACGGCTATTCGCCCTGGACAATTCATCCCTGCTGTAGGGGCGTGGCATTCGGTCGAGAGAATATGCATCTTGCCCAGTCTCTTTGCCCAAATGCCACGCCCTGATTAGACGTGACTGTGTTGAGTTTCTGTACCCATATTTCGGCCCACTGAATGGTGAATAATCCAGCGGATAGAGGTACTCAGGAATACACAATCGCTAACCTCTAATCACGGTCTTTCATTTATTTCCTTTTTCAAATCTATCTTTCAAATCTATCTGTAACGGGGAGTTGTGAGTGTCTTTCCTGACGAAAGCCATTTACAACTCCCTTAATCGATCTCCTATTTCTTATGTCCACTGAATTTAAATTGTTCGCACCCTACAATCAGGCAGCCAGCCTGATCACATCGTTCTCCAATTGGCAAGAAATCTCAATGCAGAAAGGAGAAGACGGCTACTTCCGCGTCAATGTTGACCTGGAAGATGGCATTTACCAGTATAAGTTTCGGGTGCAATCCAGAAGCCATTTCCTCCAGCCAAACGCATGGGTCGAAATTAACGATCCCTACATGATGGAAATGGACTTGCATAGTAAAAATGGCATTGTCCATGTCAAATCGAGCCAGCTCGTGCGCGATACCTACGTCTGGAAGCACGACGACAAAGAACTTCCAGCTAACCATGAACTGGTTATGTATGAAATGCACATTGCCGATTTTGTTGGTGGCGAAATTGATAAACCGGATAAATTTAAACGGGCGATCGCCAAGCTAGATTACCTGGCAGACCTGGGTGTGAATGCGATTGAACTCATGCCCATTACGGAATACGCCGGAAACTATCGTTGGGGGTATTTGGTGCGTTACTACTTTGCCCCCGAATCCAGCTACGGTACGCCGGAAGACCTTAAACATTTTATTGATGAATGCCATGCCAGAGGGATTCGGGTAATTTTGGATGGCATCTTTAACCATACGGATGAGCAAAGTCCGTTATTGTTCATCGATCGCGACTACTGGTACTACCACGATCGCCACTACCCCGACGACAATGCTAACTACTGGGGGCCGGAATTTAACTACGAAGTCTATGACGAAAAGCTAGATATTAAACCCGCCTGGAAGTTCTTTGGCGATGTCGTGCGCTACTGGATTGAGGAATATCATATTGATGGGATTCGCTATGATGCGGTTCGCCAACTCTGTAACTACGATTTCTTTCGCTGGTTGATTCAGGAAGCGGAACAGGCCGCAGGTGCTAAACCCTTCTACCATATTGCTGAACACATCCCAGACACAAGCGACATTGTGCAGCCCAACGGCCCCTTTGAAGGGTGCTGGCATGAAAGTTTTCGCTACTTCGTGAAAGATGCCCTGGTGGGTGAACCGGTTGAATTGGCAAAACTGCAAGAGGCGATTGATGCGCGGCAACAGGGGTATGACCGTTTAACCAATGTCATTAACTACCTGGCAACCCATGATCGCGAACATATGATTGTGGAACTGGGCGATCGGGGCATCTTTGACCAACCAGCCTACCAGCGGGTCAAACTGGGGGTTGTCCTGCAAATGACCGCTCCGGGGATTCCCCTCCTGTGGATGGGGGATGAGTTTGGGCAAGCTAGCCACAAAACCGAAGTAACGACCATACCCAATCCCCTTGACTGGTTGTTACTCGATCACGACCTGAACCAGGATCTATTTAAGTTCTACCAACGTCTGATTGCTCTCCGGAGGGAGACTGTTGCTCTGCTAAGTAGCGACATTGAGTTTTTCCATACCAATCCGGATGATCGCGTCCTTGCCTATGTTCGTTGGCATGAGGCCGGGTCGCGAGTCGTCGTGATTGCTAACTTCTCTGATCAGAATTTGGCAGGCTACACAATGGAGAATTTTCCCGCCGATGGCACCTGGGCAGAGGCGATCGCCCAAACGAATATCGAAGCAAAAGACGGTAAGCTGACAACGGATCTGGGAGCCTGGGAAGCGAAGGTGTTGGTTTGGAACTAATTGGTTTGGAACTAATTGGTTTGGAACTAATTGGTTTGGAACTAATTGGCAATTTGTCCAAAGTTTCCCTACTCGCGATTACCCTTTTCCTGTGATACGATAGAGGACTGCTGACAACCTATTGATTCAAGACAACTGCTCATGGCTCTGCTGCAACAGCGCAAACAAGAACTGATCTCCGAGTACCAGATCCACGAAACCGACACCGGATCGGCTGATGTTCAGGTGGCAATGCTGACCGAACGAATTAGCAAACTGAGTGACCACCTCAAGTCAAACAAGAAAGACCACGCTTCCCGTCAGGGTTTGCTCCGCATGATTGGTGCGCGTAAGCGGCTTCTGGCATACATTCAAAAGCAAGACCAGGATCGTTATCGGGCGCTCATTACCAGGCTCGGTATCCGGGGTTAAGGGGAGACGGCAGGCAATGTCATCAAAATCCAATCAGGATAGTCAATCCACTGGGCAAAACTCAGCTAAAGAAGCGGGTGCCCAGAGTCGTTTGCCGTTTGAGCCTGCCCAAAACCGCAAAAAAACACCGAAAAAGCCAGTATCGACACCAGCGGTAGCGGCAAAGCCCGACACCAGTAAGCAGAGCAACTCTGAGAAGATCGCGACCGCAACATCTGCCAGAAAAGCATCAGCGCCGATCCCAGAAGTAGTGAGTAAGCGGATGGGACGGCGGATGGGTTTCTTCTGCGGCATTCCAACTTCGTTTGGGATGCTGACCTTTGTTGTGAGTTACTTCCTGGTCAGCCAGCATTTATTAAAAGTGCCAACGGTGGCTGTACTGCTCGTTAGCATGGGCTTTTTTGGCTTAGGTGTGCTGGGGCTAAGCTACGGCGCACTATCCGCATCCTGGGATGAAGATCGGTTAGGTTCCTGGTTGGGTTGGCAGGAATTTACCAAAAATGTGGGTGTATTAACGGCATCCTGGCGATCACTAAAGCAGAATTCCGATTCCAAATCCTAACTCTCTAATTGCCCTTACCCAAATAAACGTAGGATGCGTTAGTGCCAACGTAACGCATCTATTTGTCCTTTAAACTTGAACCCATTCTCTCCTCAATGGCACTCCCGCTTTAATTGAGTATCCTGGTAACAAGAACCAGCGTTTATTCAGGGATAGTCGCCATGATTGTGGTCATGAAAGCTGGCACTCCAGGTGCCGAAATTAGCCGCATTACCGATGAGTTCATCGGTTGGGGGCTAACCCCCGAAACCATTGTTGGCAAGCATAAGGTTGTCATTGGTCTGGTGGGTGAAACCGCCGATATGGATCCCTTGCAAATTCAGGAATTAAGTACCTGGATTGAGGAAGTCTTACGGGTAGAAAAGCCGTATAAGCGCGCCAGTCGCGAATACCGTCATGGCGAACCGAGTGAGGTCATTGTTGCGACTCCCAATGGCCCTGTCTCTTTTGGCGCACATCATCCGCTGGTGGTGGTAGCTGGGCCCTGTTCCGTTGAAAACGAAGAGATGATTGTGGAAACAGCCCGCCGGGTCAAAGCAGCCGGGGCAAAGTTTCTGCGGGGTGGTGCCTTTAAACCTCGTACCTCACCCTATGCCTTTCAGGGCCATGGCGAAAGTGCCTTGGGATTACTGGCAAAAGCCAGGGAAGTATCTGGCTTGGGGATTATTACCGAATTGATGGACGCTGCCGATCTGGAACCGTTAGCTGAAGTTGCCGATGTGATTCAGATTGGTGCCCGCAATATGCAAAACTTCTCCCTCCTTAAAAAGGTGGGTGCCCAGGATAAGCCCATTCTCTTGAAGCGGGGTATGTCGGCCACGATTGAGGAATGGTTGATGGCAGCAGAATATATTCTGGCCGGCGGAAACCCTAATGTGATCCTGTGTGAGCGGGGCATTCGCACCTTTGATAACAAATATGCCCGTAATACGCTCGATCTGGCTGCTATCCCGGTGTTGCGATCGCTTACCCATCTCCCCATCATGATTGACCCCAGTCATGGTACGGGCAAATCCGAGTACGTTCCGGCAATGGCAATGGCGGCGATCGCTGCGGGTGCGGACTCGCTCATGATCGAAGTCCACCCCAATCCGGCCAAGGCTCTTTCCGATGGCCCCCAATCTCTCGCGCCGGATCGCTTTGATACCCTGATGCAGGAACTAGCCGTGATTGGTAAAGCAGTCGGACGCTGGAGTAGTGAACAGGCAATGGCAGCAGTCTAAGTCTCGATACAAAACGCGGAGGTCTGGTCAGGGCTCATATTCAACTGATGCATCCCGCAAAAGACCTCCGCGTTCTTGGCATGGGAGTCAGATTGATGATTCTATCGGACATTGCTGCCGAATCAAGGCTGCATAGGTCTCGGAAGGGCGATCGCCCAGGTGATCCTCTACCAGGCGATCGGTGCCGTGGGCAAAGTCAATACTAAACAACCCAAATCGGGGCGTGTAGGAACCCCACTCGTAGTTGTCGGTGAGTGACCAGTGCATATATCCCACCAAGGGCACCTGTTCCTGACGGAGTCGTTGCACCTGTTCCAGATGTAACTTGATAAATTCGCTGCGGCGGAGTTGGTCAGAGCGATGGGTGGCAATGCTGTTATTCGGTTTGCGCCGTAACGCCATGCCATTTTCGGCAATCATAATCGGGCAGTTACCCAGATCTTCCGAATAATATTTGCAGAAGAAATGCAATCCCTCCGGTAGACTACGCCAGTCCCACCATTTGCTGGTAACACCACTCATCAGCCAGCCCCGGATGGTTTTACTTTTAAACTCGAAGTCGGAGAAGGAGGGCAGGCGAAACACATGGGCAATGAAGGGGTCGTAGTAGTCGATCGCCACATAATCAAATACTGATGGTCGGGGTGACTTATGGATCGCTTGCAGGTAGGAATCAAAATACTGAATATCGAACATCCGGTAGCCCAGCGTGTTCGTAATGAAATGGGCAAGCCGTCCCGCCTGGTATGGTAAGTTGTGTCGGAAGGGTAACTGGGTTCGGCGCAATGCTATTTCCATCTGGCGGGCTTTGTTGTGGATGAACTCCCGCACCTGTGTTGGTTTAATGCCGTGTTCCAAAACGCTCAACAGATCCCAAATTACCTTTTCTGACCAGTACAGATCGCTGCAATAGGTATTGAGGGTAACGGCGGGTTTATGCCAACCTTCCGTCTCGTAAAGATCATGGATGCAGTTATATGCCTTCACATGGGCAGTCAGCATGTGATTGTATGCCTGGAGGATGGCCCCCACCCCTGCCACAATCCCACCACCAGGAAACTGCCCACTCAGATAGGTACTGGTGACGAGCATGTTCGGTTCATTAATGGTAATGAACCAGTGAATTGGTGGTAAGTGATAGTGATCGGTCAGTCGGCGGTTGACGTGGGTGACGGCAGTCCGCACGTATTCCACAAAATAATCAACCGTTTCTTCCTCTAACCAGGCATCTAACCCCAACCAGGCGGGATGGGTAAAGTGGTGTAGGGTAACAACTGGTTCCAAACCATGTTGGCGGCAGGCGGCGATGCGATCGCCATAGGCATCCAGTGCCGCATAGTCAAAGGGGGGTGGTGAGGCTGGTTGGAACTGCGTCGTTGGTTGTACCCGCGCCCATTCCAAACTAATTCGGAAGGCATTTAACCCCATCCGCTGGCAGGTATCAAAGTCTTCCGGGTAACGGTTCCAGAAATCGGCAGCGGCACCCGTCCGCATGACGACACCTTTATGCTCACACCCCGACCAGTTGTTCTGGGGCTGCCCTGGTTCGTTATAACCACCCTCGCTCTGGTAACCGGAGGTGGAAACCCCCCACAGAAAGCGATCGCTGGAGAGGAAGGATTTAGAAGTCACTCGCATGATCTCAGTCTTGCACTACAACTTGCCGTTCCTCGATTTGGGAGGAATGCAACTGTTTGAGGATGACCTCAGCAATCTTTAATGCAGCGCGGGGTTGTCCAATTTTGGGTGCCTGTTGCCGCATAAAGGCTAACTGCTCTGGTTGATTCAGTAGATGGAACACTGTTGGTGGCACCATGCCTGCCAATCGTAGCTGTACACCTGCCCCCATTGCCGCAACAATGTCAGCATTCCATTCTTCCTGACCGGGAAATGGATCAATAATGACCATTGGTGTTCCCCGTGCCAGAACTTCGCTGGTAATCAAACCGCCAGCTTTGGTAATGACAAGGTCACTTGCCACTACGAGATCATCCACATAATCGATCATGCCCAATTTACGGAGTCGCATTTGCGTTCCGTCGGTCAAATCCTCCAATTTTTCTAGTAACATTTCGTTGCGTCCGGCAACGACGACTAACATACCGGGTGTTGTACTTTCCAGCAGTTTTGAGACTATCAGACGGACTCGCTTAGTCTGTAAACCACCCCCAAATAACGTCACAATTGGCAAATCGAGGGGCAGATCATGGCGGAGTCGCATCTCCTGGCTTGATTTCGGCTCGGTAATTTCCAACTTTACGGGAATTCCCGTGACATGTACCAGAGATGAATCAACCCCTCGCTGCATCAACACTTCAGCTGTGAGGTCGCTGGGTAGAAAGTAGCCTTTCACACCGGGAGTTAACCACGTGCTGTGCGCCATGACATCGGTTACCACCACGTAGTGAGGTTGGGGCAACTCGCCTTCCCGATTAAGCAATTGCAATAACCGACTGGGAATTTGTTGAACGCAAATAATCGCATCCGACTGGTTATCTTTAATTAACTTTTCCAGGTCTTTCAGGAAAGGGCGCTCAATTTTGGCGAACAGTAAGTTGTCGCTCATTGACTCTTCCAGGTCTTCGACATCACTGCCTTCGTAAATGACCCGGTAAAGGTGCGGTACTCGTTCACTCAAGCGCTCGTATAGGGTGGTTAAGGCTTCCCGTAGAAGGGGACTGGCGTGCTCTAATGCATCTTCAATTTGCACTTCGACACCCGGATAGCGGATAAATGCTTCCCGTAATGCTTTTGCCGCGCTGATATGACCTGACCCCAGTGAGGCATATAAAATCAGGATTCGTGTCATGGGCATCCCTGTCGGATGGACTGTAATCAACCTAAACGGAATCAGGGGATACGTCTATCAAACCATACGCCTGTGAGATAACTATCCCCCTTATAGGATAAATCGGATTGGGGATGGCAAAGTGGGGTAGCTGACGGTCATCAATTGGTGCGGATGTAGTCGATGATGCCTTTGGCGATCGCCTGTGCTAACTTAGTCCGTCCTGCCGCCGAGGATAGGCGAGCCGCATCTTCGCGGCCGGTAACAAAACCAACTTCGACTAAGACTGCTGGCATGGGTGTGTACTTGATGACGTAAAAGTTGGCCGTTTTGACACCGCGATCATCCATATCAGTTCCCTGCAACAGGGCGTTGTGGATGACTTGCGCCAACTGTTTACCGCCATTTGAACCGGAATAGTAATAGGTCTCCAGACCGTTGATATCGGGACGACTCATACTGATGGAATTGGCATGAATGCTAACAAAGACATCGGCATTGGCGCGTTCGGCAAAGTCAACCCGTGGTTCCAGATCAATTTCCTGATCATTAGAACGGGTCAGGGATGCCTGAATTCCTTGCTGTGCGAGTAAAGAAACTACCTGCCGAGAAATATCCAAAACCGCAATTTTTTCCTGTAAGCCACCAATGCCCACAGCGCCCGGATCCCTACCGCCATGCCCCGGATCAATCACAACAATCGCCCGACTGTTAGGGATAGGACGGGGTGGAGTGGTTGGGTTAGGATTGGGTGCTGGACTGGATGCCGGGGTGGGAGCAGGATTGATACTACCCAGAAATGGCACGATCGATGCCTGCAAATTGTTGCTAATTAAAGCCTGATACACTTCGTTGGCCTTGCTCGATTCCCGGAAGACACCCGCCTGGATGACCGATTGCCCGTTCACCGTTGTCCGAAATGCACCGGGTATAATCGCCCGTACCTGGGTCTGGTCGTTGGCAGTCCGGGGGGTGACGATGACCCGGTAGTTAAAATTTGTTCCATTAGAATTCGTCGTCGTTGGTGCAGGTAAGGTCGGTGGCAGGGTACCAACCGGACGCACGGGTGGACGATTAGGAGAAGGGGGCACCACAACTGACGGCAGGTTGCCACCTGTTGCGGGGCGGGTAGCGGGAATGGGAATGGTTGGTACAACAACGGCGGTACCGACGGAGGATGTGGGCACCACATAGCCTGCGATCGCCTCTTTGGGTAGGCCAAATGCACCCAGGACAAGGGCCGAAATGGTGGCTAATTGGAATTGACGTAAAGGTTGCATGGGTGAGGAGTGCTATTTCTAATCAGTTTCTCTGCTGTGGTGAGATGCCCCGGAAAAATCTGGTAACGATTGGTAGTAGTTAGTTGTGAGTAGCTAATTGCGTAACAAATTTTGTGGCACAGCAATGATTGACGAGACACTCCAGCGGAATGCCCCATCGCCAATTGATCCGACTAAACTACCGATCTTGTTTAGTCAATCACTTGCAACTGCTGAAAACTTAGATTCGTTGTAACCAATAAAGTTCCTGAGCATTGCCGATGTTAGTGTGCCTGCCTTCCAAGTGGCACACAGCATAACAATAATGGTTCTGCCCATAATGCCTTGGGGTAGTTTTAATAATCGGGCACAGATGCCGAAACGATTCCCTGAGCTTCCAGGGTTGCGGCTACTCGTAATGCCAGGGCTTCGTTATAGGGAGCTGCAATCACCTGTACCCCAATTGGCAAGTTACCCGCTTGCTGCACCGGTACAGCAACGATGGGTACTCCAATGAACGATAGTGGTTGCGTATATAACCCAATGTTGGGACGCAACAGAACTTCCTGATCGCCCAATTTCATCATTGTTTGCCCAATTAACGTTGCCGGACAGGGCGTGACGGGAGCCAGAATAATATCAACCTGCTGAAACAGTTCCCGCACGCGATCGCGGTACCAGCTCCGAAATCGTTGGGCTTGAAGGTACCAGGTTGCCGGAATGAGGGCCCCTGCCAGGAAGCGATCGCGCGTTGCCGGGTCAAAGTCCTGGGGCCGTTGATGTAGGTCTTCCAGGTGTAGGTTAATTCCTTCACTGGCAGTAATGATAAAGGCAGCAGCACGGGCACGGTGCGCCTCTGGGATGGTCACACGCTGGGTGGCACCGAGGGCACTTGCCACCTGCGCGACAGTTGCTAGTACGTCGGGTTCCGCACCATTAACGAAGTAATCGTCAGCAATGGCAATGCGTAGCCCATCACAACCTTTGGCTAATTCGGGCAAACAGGGTTGGGGGGGGCGATCGGTACAGACCGGATCTGCCGGATCGGGCCCCTGAAGAATGTCAAAGATGAGGGCCAGATCCCGCACCGATCGCGCAAATGGCCCTAGATGATCCAAGCTATGCACAAAGGGATAACTCCCAGCACGGGAGAGTCGCCCAAACGTTGGTTTCAGCCCAAAAATGCCACATAGTGCCGATGGTACCCGGATCGAACCATTGGTATCCGACCCCAGCGAAAAGGGTACTAATCCCCCTGCCACGGCGGCGACAGAACCACCGGACGAACCACCCGTAATGCGCTTTAAGTCATGGGGGTTGTGGCTGGCACCGTAATGACTGTTTTCCGTCACAAAGCCATAGGCATATTCATCCATATTCTGGGCACCTACCAGAACTGCCCCAGCCTGTTTCAGGCGCGTGACCAGGGTGGCATCTTTAGTTGCCGGGGGACGATCGGCGTTGATTTTGGAGCCTGCCAGGGTGGTAATGCCAGCCACATCAAACAAATCTTTCACCCCAAAGGGAACACCCGCTAATGGGCCCGGATCCGTTCCATTCGCGATCGCTTGATCAATAGCTTCGGCATCTGCCATCGCCTGATCGGCCATCACTGTTGTAAAACTGTTGAGGGTGGCATTATGGGTTGCGATACGGGCGAGAGCTGCCGCCGCAACGGCTTTCGCAGTCACTTCCCGACCTCGGACACTGGCCGCGATACTGGTGGCGTCTGGATAATCTTGTTTCATGGTTCAAAGATAGGAGCGGCCTCAACCTGGTCAGTCAATGGGAAGTCAGTTACTAATGGGGCGATCGCCATAATGCGGGCAAAGTTGTCAATCACGCCCTGCCGGTGTTCTGGTTGTAAAGGCAACCCCACCACTGCTGCCATCAGGTCAACGAACTCGGCTGGATCGATTGGATCAGTTGGTTTTTCAGTCATGCTGCTTTGCTCCTCCACTGGAAACCATTATTTCGGCAAGGTGGGCAGTGTAGGCTCGCCACCCGCCCCACTCTGTGATGTCTTTTCTGCCTTCACATAAGAATGCTTCGCCTAAGACACCTAACACTTCTTCGCCATCTGATAAACGCACCTTACCAATACAGAGTCCCGGTGGTTCTAGCAACAATAGGACGCTCATGCCCTTGGCTGGTACAGCCCAAATTTCCACTGCAACCGCAGCCCCTCCCTGGGAAACGCGCATCATTGCGGGGTGGCGATCGCTAATTGACCATAATCGGTAGGCTGGTTCGGTGTAAGCTTCGCGGACAAAGTGAGCGCCCACTAGTTCCATATTTCCACTTAACTCTAGCCCCCGCATTAAGGTGCCATTGACAGCCAGGTAGACGGTTGTTTCCATCGGAGTCGTAACGCACTCAGTGTCCAACAAGTCAGTCCAAATAAAATCAATCAGTCTCAATAAATTGATTCAGCAAGCTAAATTCAATGAACCAGCATCAATTTCCCCTGATTGAACCACATTTGCTGTATCGATAACACCATCCAGCACAGCAAAGCGACAAAAAGATGCCAGATGATGGCGCTATCTACCGGATTGACTGGGTTCTCTGCCTTTCCTCGTACCCTTACCGATAAGAGCAATGGAACATTTGGTTGATTGTCCCGTGAATATGCTGTGGAAAATACCAAACATTCAGTGAATAGATATCCATAGACACGATATCGCAGGGGCATGTTATGCCGTGTGTAGACAGCAGGGTTGCTATGGAAGAGAACAGACGAGTTAAACGCGATCGCCTCCTGTTAGTTGGGGAAGAACTGTACACGATTTTCCTGCTAATGACCTATTTGGAATCGTGTAACTATGAAGTTGCGTCGGCTCGCAACGGTCATGATGCTCTGGAGTTTGTGCAGGTCGAAAAGCCAGATCTGATTTTGTTTTGCGAAGATGACATAGCAATGCTGGATGGCTACACATTTCTGAAGAGTATTCGCGGGGTGCCGCAGACGTTTCGTACTCCTGTCATTCTGTTGTCATCTAGAAATCAAACGATTGAACAAGCGAAGTGTTTGAACCATAAAGTTGATGCTTACATGGTCAAACCCTTTGAATTGGAAAAACTAGAGGCACAGGTGAAACGGTTGATCAACTATCAACTATCGTTTGCCTAACAAACGGTAGTTGTCGCTAAGGTAGAACCCTGACATCAATACCAATTTGTATTTTTACCCGTCCTCGCTTTTACCCGATTTAACGTGGGCCAGTTTTAACTTAGGCGATTTCTAGGAAGAAATTTACCACCGACGCTAGGGGCGAAGCATTCGGGCAACCACCTGCTGGTCAATTCGAACGGTTAACTGCCGAATGCTTCGCCCTTACAGGGGTAGTTTCTTTACCAGAAATCTCCCTTAGTGGTGCAGAAATCTCAGGTGGTCTCAATATGAGAAGGTGACGACTTT
>CAZGDE010000110.1:0-17726 GCA_964524315.1 uncultured bacterium | reverse complement strand
GCGATCGCATCGGGTTGAGCAATTTCCTCTATCCTTCCCTAAAGGGCACTACCCGTTTTTCATAGGAGTATCAAGATGTCCAATCGAAAAACCGAGCCAGATCCAAGTCCGCCACCCAATTCACCCGTTGCCTCATCATCTCCTGATTGAGTTGTCGTAGAGCATCATGGCAACTCCGCCCTGCCCTAAACCCATAGGAAGTGTCAAGAAACGTTGGTTCATAGATGGCTTCGAGGATGCGTCGTGTCATCGCCTGGATGATCTTGTCCTCTATGCAACTGATCCCCAGTGGACGGGTGCTCCCGTCTTCTTTAGGAATCTCCACTCGTCGTACTACTTGCGGGCGGTACGACATCTGGTGCAGCCTCTGGTGCAGACGCTGGAGGTTGTCCTCCAGTTCTTCGCCGTACTGCTCTTTGGTCACGCCATCGATACCCACTGCCTTCTTGCCATCGAGTGACTCGAAGCAGACTCGCAGATTCTCCACGCTGAAATGGTGCATCAGCGCTGAAAAGCTGCTCTCTGGTTGACTGCGTGCCCGTTGGGCTAGCCGTTCGACTCCCGGTATCGCCGTTGTTCCACCTCTGAGTGTGGTCAGCGTTTCCATCGAACAGGTGTTTGAATGTGTCCCCCCTCGCTCCATAGGCGTTACTCTACTTCGTCACTACTATGAGGACATCCGACTTCCCATCGACCGTTGGGCGTCCTTCCAGTTGTCTGGTTGTACAGCCCTACCCTGTTTCAGGGGAGCCGATGGGATCTCCCGAGTTCCCAACTTTGCCTTGGTAACGTGCCACGGTCTTAGACCCCGGTGGACCCTCCGAAGCTTTGGCAGTTGGCTTCTTTGGTGTTGCCTTCCGCTTTACTAACAGCGTCGGCATCCACTGTTTCATTTCATAACGGGGCTCAATCCCTTCACGCTGTCGCATTGCAGCCCATTACCTCCTTGTGTACGCTTCGCCAGCATTGTTGCCGCCGCTGACGCAACACTCAGTACCTGGTGCCTTGCCAGGGCTTCCAGAACTGGGACTCTCACCCAGTAGACAAAGCCGAGCTTCGCTCGGCGCACTAGCAACGGAAAAATTTTGGTCGGTAGTGAATCGCCAAAGGTAACTGTCCCATTTTCGGCGACTGACTGATCTGAGATTGATCCGGTTCAGTGGACATCTGAATAAGAGTACACTCGAACTAGGAGGGTTCCATGAGTCAAAAAATCCGCAAAGAATATACAGAACAGCAAAAAGCGGAAGCAGTCGAAATTGTTGTCAGTACAGAGCAATCGGTTCGACAAGTCGCTCGTAATTTAGGGATTGCGGAGAGTAGCCTCAGTCGTTGGGTGCGTGAGAGCCAGGGAAATACTGCGACTAAATTGTCGGGGGTTTTAAGCCGTGATGAGCGTCAAGAACTGGTGCAACTGCGACGCCAGGTCAAGCCGTTAGAAATGGAGCGAGATTTCTTAAAAAAGCAGCCGCCTTCTTTGCTCGGGATCTGTCGTAGAGCGGTACGAATTGATCGCCGCAGAGAAGGCAAACTACCCGGTCCAGTGGATGTGTCGATGGCTCAAGGTCAGCCGCAGTGGGTTTTACCGTTGGTTGGCGGTCAACCCCAGCCAACACCAACTGCAAGAACGCATCCTGGCACAGAGGGTGACGGATATTTTTGAGCAATCGCATCCGCGTTACGGGTCTCCCCGCATTACCGTTCAACTAGCCCAGCAAGGGTGGGCTGTCAGTCGCAAACGGGTGATTCGGTTGATGCAGCAACAGGGTCTCGTTGCTCGACGTCGTCCTCAGCGGAGTCGGCAAACCTCAGCCCCGGAGACACCTGCTGCTCCCAATCACCTCAACCGTCAATTTACCGTAGACCATCCGGACCAAGTCTGGGTCGGAGACATTACGTACTTACCCACCACTGCAGGATGGCGCGATCTGGCAGTTTGGATTGACCTGTTCTCTCGGCGAGTCGTGGGGTGGGCATGAGCCGACCATCTCCAGACAAACCTGGTGCTCGAAGCCTTACAGCGGGCCTTTGGTCATCGGTTGCCGCATCCAACTGGTTTACTGGTTCATTCTGACCAGGGCTGCCAGTACACCAGCCATGCCTATCGTCAGGTACTCTCCGCTCGGGGCTTGACGTGTAGTATGTCTCGTCGGGGTAACTGCTGGGACAACGCGGTCGCTGAAAGTTTCTTCTCTACCTTGAAAACAGCGCTGCTCTCTAAAATGGAGGTCTTGCAATCGGCTCAGTTACAGGTCGAAGTTGCCACTTGGATTGAAGGGTTTTACAATCAACACCGCAAACATTCAACCCTCAACTATCTTTCTCCAATTGAGTTTGAACAGAGGTACCATGATGCATCTAGACTAATATCATCTGTTGCTTGAGTCACTGTCTACAAAAGCGGATCAATCTCAGGACGGGGAAGGTTAGGTTGAAGCGCAAAACCTCGAAGAAGCGGTTGCGACGTGCTTTGGTAGACCTGAAACAATGGTTACGCCAAGAGCGCAACGCCCGTAAGCTACCGCAGTTATGGCAAGCGATTGGGAGCAAGATGCGAGGTCATTTCAACTACTTTGGAGTGACCGACAATAGTCGAGCGCTGTACCAATTTGAGCGAGCCGTCCACAACCTTCTGTTCAAGTGGTTAAACCGTCGTAGCCAGCGTCGCAGCTTTACTTGGGATAGCTTTCTCAGGTACATGACGCGATTTCCATTGCCACGACCAGGACGCTTAGTCTCGCTGTTTCCGGTTGGGTGAACGATTGAGTGAAGAGGCTTGTGCAGGAAAACCGCAGGCAGGCTTCTGTGAGGGGGAGGCTTACAACGGTGCAAGGCTGAATCTTATGGCACTCTCGATACCGAAAGGCGAGAGTAACGGAGAATACAAAGCAAGCCTAAACATCGGAGGAGTCCTCCCTACTCGACAAACTGAGCCAGGCTGCAAAGACCGAGTTATCCCACAACCAATGGAGCAAAGTGGAGTTTTGCCCGCACGATCTCATATTGAGATCAATTATCAATTTTCCAAGGTTTTCAAAACATACAACTATATAGTAGTATAGTAGTCAAGCATCAAAGTGATTCTGCGGAGGTAATTTTGAAACCGGTAGGTCGTCATAGGCAACCGTAGACTCTACATCAGTGGATCAGATTTGTTGCGGGAGCATGGTGCTCATTAGCCTTTTACTTTCGCTGACTCATGCAAGCTAGCTATTTTTAACCGCTTTCGTAGGAGTGAACCTGCTGCAATCGGCGTTTACCAACTGGTGCCCGTTGATTGTTTTATTGAAAAAGCTAGGCGTGAGAGAGGGGTAATAAAATGATGGGATGACGAGATTAAGCACGCCCTCTCAGTCTTTTAGACTCCCATCGCCTTATTATTCAAAACTCGATTAAAAACTTACCTTTAGGAGTCTCTACTATGGCTCGTGTTGTTGTCATTGGTGCTGGACTGGGAGGCTTGCCGACTGCCTACGAATTGAGGCATGCCTTGCCGCGTGAACATCAGATCACGCTCATTTCAAATCAACCGAAGTTTACGTTTGTGCCTTCGCTGCCTTGGGTTGGATTGGGATTAAAGTCCCTCGATTCCATCCAGTTAGATTTGAATAAAACTGTTCCTCAGCATGGCATTGAGTTTATTCACGCGGCTGTCACAGCTATTGATCCCAAGTCTCGTCGAATTACGATGGGCGAACAAACGCTGGACTATGACTATGCTGTTATTGCTACAGGACCAGAACTGGCGTTGGATGCCCTTCCAGGGTTAGGACCAGAGAGCGGTTACACCCAATCGGTGTGTAATCCACACCATGCCATGTTGGCAGGGGAAGCATGGGAGAAATTCTTAGCTGATCCAGGACCGATTGTAGTGGGTGCGGCACCCGGAGCCAGTTGTTTTGGACCGGCCTATGAGTTTGCTTTGTTGCTTCATCATGTTTTGAAGCAAAAGGGGTTACGATCGCAAGCTCCGATTACCTTCATTACCTCAGAACCCTATGCTGGGCATCTGGGCATCGGCGGCATGGCAAACTCTCGTTGGCTGATGCGGAAATTTATGGCAGCTCGGGAGATTGAGCTGATGGAAAACACAGCGATTTCGCATTTTGAACCAGATGCCGTTCACCTGGCAGATGGGCGAAAGATTCCAGCTAAATTTGTGATGGTTTTGCCGCCCTTCCGGGGACCTCGTTTTCTGCGTGAAGCACCGGGGCTAACGGATACCAAGGGTTTTATTCCTGTATTGCCCACCTATCGTCACCCTGACTTTGAGTCAATTTACGCTGTGGGAGTGATCACTCAACTCAAAGCTGTGGAGCAAACCCCCATTCCCACGGGTGCGCCCAAAGTGGGATTAATGAGCGAAGAGATGGCACTGGCGGTTGCCCATAATATTGCCCTGGAGTTGGGAGTCACGTCTGGTCTTCAGTACCAACCCACTCTTCAAGCAATTTGCTTTGCAGATTTTGGCAATACTGGAGCACTCTTTTTAGCCGATCCACTACTGCCGGATGAGTCAGGGAATCGCCACCGTGCGCTCACTTTTCACGGCATCTGGGTTGCGTGGATCAAGACAAGCTTTGAGACCTATTTTATGACGAAGATGCGCTTGGGCTGGACGATTCCCTGGTTTGAGCGCTGGGGCTTTCGGATGATCGGGCTACCGCTGGTAGAACCTATTGCTCCAAGTCCGGAGCGAGTTCAGGTAAAAGTATGAAACTGATCAGCCTTCTCATGCACTGGAGGTGGCGACAAGATGAAGTCCAAACGCTCAATCAATCCCAAAGCTTATGCTCGGGCAGTGGTGGCGATCGCACTCCTGGTTAGTTGGAGTTTAGCAGCGTTCACAGGCTTTCTGCTGTGGTTTGCGCCGAAGGGAGCAGGGGCAGGAAAACTGCTGTTGTTCTTAGGGCTAACGCGGCATGAATGGGGCAATGTGCATTTTGTTCTGAGTGTGATTGCCTTAGGCATTACCACCATTCATCTTGTCATTGACTGGCGTGCTTTACGGGGGGTACTTCATTACCTAATCAGCGTCCATCGCCATCCCAATTTACTGGAGTAAAGCAAGGGCTATGGAAATTGTCTTCAACCCTGGCGAGTTAGAGGCGATCGCAAGCCGCTTTGAAATCCTGGCAGAACCTACCCGGTTGCAAATTTTAGCCGCTCTATACAGCCAGGAACGTAGTGTACAAGAAATTTGCGATCGTACAGGATTACTTCAAGGAAATGTCTCCAAACACCTGCGGCTGATGAAGGATGCGGGTGTGGTGGCATGTCGGCGAGAAGGGATATGGCGCTATTACCGCGTGATTGATACCGAGTTATTAGCGCTTTGTCCCCATCCACAACAGTCACCTGACTTGTTGAAAGAATAATTGATGTTAGAAGGGAATCATGATGGGATGTCGTATCCGAAAAATCTTTTCCTGGTTACTTTTGTTAGGAGCGATCGTGCTGGGTGTTCTCTTAGGGTTGGGACTGCTGAACCCTCCTAGTGCCGCTGCCGCTATCCGACAACTGGAAGAAGCCCCTGGGCAAGTTGTCTATCAGTCTCGTCAAACCCTCAAAGACCAGCATGGGAATAGCTGGCAAGCCGTTGCGTTCAAGCGTATTCGTCCCAACGGACAAACTAGTTTTGAACTACGGTTGGTGGGCTTTCCCGGTGTGGTTGAAATCGATCGCTCTCAATCGCTGACCTTGACCAATTCCTTTGGCAAAACGCTAACCGCAACGGATGTTACCAGCAATATTTTTACCGAAGCCACCCAACCTGAACCCAATGTCGGGCAATACGATCTGCAACCTCTATTGCCGCAGTTACAGATGGGCATTCCGCTGAAGTTGACCTTGCCAACCATTAGTGGTGAAGCGGTGAGCCTGTCAATCTCACCTCTGTTAATTGAAGAATGGCAAACTGTTGCCAGTCAGGAATAATTCTTACACTGACAAACCTGGAGCAGGAATTGATGAATTGCCAAGACACTTGTAGAACTCGGAAAAAATCCTCCATCCAGCGATGGGGAGTCGCGAGTTTAGGTGTAGTAGCCCTTGCTGTTGCTCCCATGAGCATAAGTGCGACACCCAATCCTCAACTAGATGTCCAAACACAGCAAGCCATGATCGATGCCATTCATGATGAGTATCGTGCCCGTGCCTTTTATACTGCTGTTATCGACAAGTTTGGTGCAGTTCGCCCCTTCAGTAATATTGTGCGTGCAGAAGATCGGCATGTCTCACTCTGGAACACACTCTTTACTCAATATGGACTTCCCATTCCTGTGGATTCATTTGCTGGGAATATCACTGTACCTGACACCTTCCAAGCAGCCTGTCAATTGGGAGTTGAAGCTGAGATTGCTAACGTTGCAATGTACGATCGCTTTCTTGTCTTTGTCCAGCAATCTGACCTGAGAGCTGCATTTACCCAATTGCGTCAAGTTTCTCAGGAAAGGCATCTTCCAGCCTTTCAACGCTGTGTAAATCATTAAGAAAGTAACACTTTCATTGACTGATTTTGTAACAATTAACTTGGAGAGAATTCAATGGCAGACTTATTTTCACCCGAATGGATGCAGGAATTTGGCGAGCAGTGGAATGCAGAACCAGAGTTAGCCGATGCCCTTGCCAAGATTCATTTTAATTCTGTGATTGGTTATGGTTTTGAACACGATCCGAACCCAACCGGAGTGTTGACGATTCAAGAAGGGCGGGTGACTGCTGCGGGTGCCTACAATGGAGAACTCTTGAGTTGGGACTTGCGAGCTGATCGCAAACACTGGGAACAGTGGAAAGCGAAGGGATTAAACATGATGGGATTAGGGATGGCTTATATGAGCCGTAAGCTGCAATTCCGCGTGGGAGACTACGCTTCGATGATCAAAGATCCCCGCATGGCGGGACCATTCATCAAATCTTTCACGGTCATGAGTCGAGTTTGAGTAAGAATAACAACATGAAATCAACCAAGAAACAAACTAAGAGTCCAATTTCACTCACTTCTGCTCAACTCAAATCACAGCAAAATCAACTATTTGTTATTGATGCGAGAAGCTGGTTGGAATACTGGATGGGACATATTCCAGGAGCGCAACGATTAAGCCAAAGACCTATTTTGAAGGACATTGCTAAAGATCAGCCGATCGCCATCACTTGACTCTCTGGTCATCGCAGCGCGATCACGGCCCCATGGCTAGTCTCTCAAGGCTACCAACAGGTCTACAACCTGAAGGGCGGAACAATGGCACGGCAACAAGTGGGCTATCCCCTGCAACGGGGCAATCAAGCATAGAAGGAGCTGAAATCATGGTTGTGGACAAGTTTCCTGCCCAGTCCTTGCTCAGGGTGCAACACCTCCGAATGGTCGGTCTCCTGATGGGGGTAATGCTGGTTTCGGGAGGGGCGGGCTGGTGGCTCAGTCGATCGGATAACAGTGGGGAATCCATAGCAACCCCTGTATCAGCGGTAGAACCTATTCCGGTCACAACGGCGATCGCCCGTCTCCAAACTGTAGAAACGAATCGAATTCTCACCGGAACGGTAGAACCGATGGAAATAGTGACACTGACCAGTCGGGTGATGGGGCAGATTCGCCAGTTGACGGTGCAGGAGGGCGATCGGATCTCTACCGGAGACACCCTTGCCGTCATTGATGTTGCCGACATTCAGGCACAGGGCAATCAGGCTCTAGCTGGGGTGAATATGGCGCAGTCTAATTACCAGACGGCTCAGGCTCGTTTGCAGGAATCTCGTGCCCAATTGCTAGAGGCTGAAGCGGAACTGGCCGATGCTCAACTGCAACAACGCCGGATGAGGGTGTTGCAAAGTGAAGGGGCAGTTAGCCAACAATTGCTGGATCAGGCGAATACCAGGGTACAGATGAGTCAGGCACGAATTCAGCAGATCAATGCTGGCATTGCTCAGTCGCAAGCCACGATGGAGCAGGCACAGGCGCAGGTCAAACAGGCACAGGCACAGGTGACGCAGGTATCGGCAAACCTGAATTATGGAACCATTACCGCTCCCTTTGATGGGGTGATTACGCGCAAGCATACGGAAGTGGGAGCAATGGCAGGAGCCGGACAATCGTTATTGACGCTGGAAAGCAGCGATCGCCTGCGCTTCAGTACCCAGGTGCCCGAATCTCTGATCACCCAGATCCGCCAGGGGCAAACGGTTTCGATTCACCTGGATGCTTTAAATCAAGAGTTACCGGGAACCGTCAGCCAGATCATTCCTTCCGCCGATCCAGCCACTCGCAACTTCACCGTTAAAGCTACCCTGAATCGAACCGCAACCGTGATTCCGGGAATGTTTGGACGACTCAAATTAGTGAATCAAACAGCAATCCGGGAACCCGGCGATCGCACCCTGCTGGTGATTCCCAAGTCTGCGATCGTGCAGCAATTTGGCATTACTGGCGTTTACACGGTAGATAACAATCAAGCCACCTTCCAGCCGATTACCACTGGACGGATCAACGGCTCTAATATCGAAGTTTTCTCTGGTGTATCGGAGGGCGATCGACTGGTCATTAACCCATCCCCCAACTTGAAAGACAACAATCCCGTTCAAATCAACTAACCCCCATTACATCCTCCACCCCTCCACCTCCCATGTCCACCGATCACCAAGACTACAGTCTCATCGGGCGGATCACTGCCTATTTCATCAACTCCCAACTCACAATTCTGGTGATTGCAGCACTGGTGATTTTTGGGTTAGGTGCAGTAATCCTGACCCCTAAAGAAGAAAACCCTCAAATTGTAGTTCCAGCAGCAGAGGTGTATCTGCCCTATCCTGGTGCCCCTGCCGAAGTGGTGGAAAAAACGTTGACCACCCCGATCGAGGCAAAACTGCGAGAACTGTCCGGCGTGGAACACATCTACTCTGCCTCCCAGGATTCCGGTGCTAAAGTAACCGTCCAGTTTTTTGTTGGGCAAAACTGGGAAGATTCCTTGTTCAAGTTGCAGAATCACCTGTATAGCTATCAGGATTTGTTGCCTCCCGGTTCCAACTACCTGGTCAAGCCTGTGATTATCGACGATGTGCCGATCGTTACCCTGACCGTCATAGGCAAGAACTACAGCGATAACCAACTGCGACGGGTCGGCGAACGGTTGCTGGAAGACCTGCGGAGCATTCCCAACACGGCTCATTTGACAATTACAGGGGGACAGCCCCGCGCCATTCGAGTAGACCTTGACCCCGACAAGCTTGCCAGCTACACACTGTCTCCTGCCCAGATTAGCCAGCGGCTCCAGGGCGAAAATGTGCGGCTTCCAGCAGGAGATGTGTCAGTGGGGGCGAATCGGTTATTTATTGATGGGGGCAACCTGTTCCAGTCAGCAACAGATGTGGGAGAGATCATTGTCGGATTTGGTCAGGGTTCCACCTCCCCGATTTACCTACGGGATGTGGCAACGGTGGTGGATGACTTTGGCGATCGCACCACACTTTCTCGCATCCATTACCGTCAGGATTGGGATGTCAGCAATCCCTACCCCGACTCCAAAGCCCAACCCAAAGGAGAGTTCGTCAGCCAACCCGCGATTACCATCGGTATTGCCAAACAGAAGGGCACCAATGCCGTTACAGTTGCTCAGCAGATTTTTCAGCGAGTCGAAGAACTGAAGCCGCAATTGCCACCGGGGATTACCGTTGCCGTGACCCGCAATGATGGGCAAACCGCTGCCAGAGCCGTGGGCGATCTCTATCAAAGTTTGGGACTAGCAATTGTTACTGTGGTGGGGTTGCTGGTGATTTTTCTGGGCTGGCGTGAGTCAATGATTGTGGCATTTGTGATTCCGCTGACCCTGGCAGGGACCCTGGCGGTGGGATGGATCTCCGGGCAGACCATCAACCGGATTACCCTATTTGCCCTGATTCTGGCACTGGGGACCCTAGTGGATGACGCGATCGCCGTCACCGAAAATATCCACCGTTACTTTGAAGAACAGCCGAACATGAGTTGGCGGGAAAAGACACAAGCTGCGATCTGGGCCGTCAATGAACTGGGAACGCCTGTCATTCTGTCTACTGTAACAGTGATTCTCGCCTTCATTCCGATGGCATTTGTGACGGGTATGATGGGACCCTATATGGGACCGATTCCGTTTAACGTTCCAGTAGCGATGCTCGTCAGCACCTCCCTGGCACTCACCATTACCCCCTATCTTTCCCTGCGCTTGATCAAGATTCAGCCCCATCCGGTCTCTGCTGATGGCGATGGCAGTCTATCTGCGATCGAAAATACCCGCATCTACTGCTGGTATTACCGCATCATGGCTCCCCTGCTAGATTCTGCCCGTCGTCGTCGGTTTGTCCTGTTTTGCATTACTGGATTGTTGCTGGCATCCTTCCTCCTACCCCTGACTCAAACGGTCAAGTTTCGGATGTTGCCTAAAGCCAATAAAGATACGTTTCTGCTCCAATTAGATGCACCGTTGGGAACAGAACTCACCCAAACCGATCGCATGATTCAGGATATGGAAGCGGTGTTGCATCAAACCCCAGAGATTACCAACTTTGAAACCTACGTGGGTCTGGGTGCACCAATTGATTTTAACGGTATGTTGCGGGGTGCCACCGATCGCATTGGCGAACACTTTGCCGACATTCGGGTGCATCTGACTAACAAAGATGCCCGTTCCACCCAATCGGAAGGACTCGTCTTCCAGTTGCGTCCAACGTTGACCGAGATTGCCCAACGTCATAACGCGATTGTCAAACTGGTGGAAGATCCACCCGGTCCGCCTGTGCGATCGACGATGCTAGCGGAGGTCTACGGTCCCGATTACAACACGCTGCGACAACTGACGAAACAGGTGCGACAGGTGTTTGCCGAAACTAGAGAAGTGGTGGACATTGACGATTCTGTTAAAAACCAGATGCCCCAGATGCGGCTGGTGGTCGATCGTGAAAAGGTGAACCGAGCCGGACTCACCACTCAGGATATTGCCCAAACTTTGAATATGGCGATCGCAGGTTCTCAGGTGTCCACTCTGCAAGTCCCAGGCGAACTGGCTCCCGTCGCCATTCAGGTGCGCTTTGCCGATGCCAACCGTCAGAGCATAGATGACCTGACTCGAATTCAACTGCCCACTGCGACGGGAGGGTTAGTGCCGTTAACGGAACTCGTCACCTTCCAGCCCACTATCGTTGATCAGCCGATTCTGCACAAGGATCAGCGGCCTGTCACCTACGTCATGGGCGAAATGGGCGAGCGCTCCTCCGTCTATGCCGTCCTGGATCAACTCATCTACTTCTTCCGCCATCCGTTACCCAAAGGCTACTGGATTCAGTGGGATGGGGAGTGGAAGTTGACCCTGGACGTCTTCCGGGATCTGGGATTGGCAATGCTGGTTGCCGTTCTGCTAATTTACCTGATCCTGGTCGGACAATTCCGCAGCTTCAAAGTACCCCTGATTATTCTCGGCAGCATTCCCCTGGCATTGATTGGAATTTTGCTTGCCTTTGCCGTCAATGGCGTTTACTTCAGTGCGACCGCCATGATCGGCGTGATTGCACTGGCAGGAATTGTGGTACGAAATGCGATCGTGCTGCTGGAATTCGTAGGAGACAAGTTAAAGGAAGGTGCAGGCTTGAGAGAATCCATCCTGGAAGCTGGAGCCGTCCGCTTTCGTCCCATTCTCCTAACCAGCGTCACTACCATGCTAGGAACCCTCTCCATCCTCAACGATCCGGTCTGGTCGGGTCTCGCCTGGGCATTGTTAGGGGGAATGCTAACCTCCTCCGTCCTCACCCTGTTGGTGATTCCCTTGATGTACTATGGCGATCGCATCAGCCACAAACACGACCAAAACTCCTTCGAGCCTCCCGCCTCGACCCATGAAGCCTTTAACTGAAAAGTCAGGATGGGCATCCCCCTTCCCTACTGTTTACTCCCTACTTCTCCAAAATCATGCAACCCATCCACATCTCCTACTTCTCCGATATCCTTTGTATATGGGCGTACATTGCTCAAATCCGCATGGAAGAGTTGAAAACTAACTTTCAAGACAGAATAGCGATCGCTCCACACTTCGTTCCCATCTTTGGCAACGCCCGTGAAAAACTGGAGAATCGCTGGCGCGATAAGGGTGGCTTCAAAGGCTATAGCGACCATATTCACGAAGTCATGAAAAAGTTTGATCACATCACTGTTCATCCCGATATCTGGACTGATGTGATACCACCCTCCTCTACCTCCTGCCATTTGTTTCTCCATGCCATTCAACTATTGGAAATGAAGGGCATTGTGCCAAAATCAGAACAAGTTTTTGACAAGGCAATTTGGGCATTTCGGGAAGCATTTTTTACCAAATTGGCAAATGTTGGCGATCGCACCGTGCAAATTGCTCTTGCAGAGGAGTTAGGACTGCCAATCTCCGCGATTCAAGCACAGATTGATAGCGGGGAGGCATACGCTCAACTCTCCAAAGACTTTGATTTGGTGAAGGAGCACACAGTATCCGTCAGTCCCACTTTGATTTTTAATGAGGGACGGCAACGGCTCAACGGCAATGTGGGCTATCGAGTGATTGAAGCCAACATTCGGGAATTACTCCATAATCCTCCAGGAGAAGAATCCTGGTGTTAACTGCACCAGAAACTCAATACAACAGTTTGCCTAGCGACCAGGTTCAGTGATCCAGCAAGAGACTCACTGTAACCGTTGGTTAGGCACTGAACACTAACGTGTACGGAACTTATGTCTTGTCCGTCTTTGCTGGAATCTGTTCTTGTACAAGCTTCATCTGCTCTCCACAGCAAATCTCTAAATGCGGCATACTTTCTGGACAAGGACAAGGCTTCTCATAAACGAGCTGTGCTCCGCACCTCTCGCAGACATAACGATCGCCGACTTCACGTGACATTTCAATCTCCTCCTTTACTTCTTGGTGTGGGAATATGACCTTAACAATCCCCAGCCAGCGGCTAACAGAGACCCAGGCTCAACACCAGAGAGTTCTTCGTTTGTTGCCTAGGATTGTTAGCTTAAGGCTCAATGCGGGGATAGTTGAACGTTTCCCCTCATAAAAGTTGACTTAAATTGAGCAATTAGCTGTGAATCACAATTGCCTTCGGCACAGCTTCGCTGAATGCTGGAGCTAAATCACTCACAGGTATTGCATCGCCACTCGCTAATACTTCCAGGAAATAGCGAGTATTTAGGAGCGTGCATGACTTGAATCCCCAACGTGGCTCGATTGAGAATATCGGTGTTCGTCGGAATTACTTTTCCCTGGCTGTCTAAAATGGATTGGTTGAAGTTAAACCCATTCAGGTTGAATGCTATGACGCTGACTCCTAGAGCCGCAGAGCAGATGCCCACTGTCGGCAACGCCACCAGTAAGAAATTTACGGCTCGGCTGTTGCGGAACGCCAGCGATGGTACCAGTAACCTACCCAAATAACCGGCATGACCTGCCATCAGATTGTAGGTGGCTTCCTGTTGCCCAAAGTGGTATCCAGTATTGGCTGATTCCCCATCAGAAGTCTCTCGAATCAGGCTAGCAGTAACCAAAGAGCCATGCATTGCGCTTAAGAGAGCACCACCAAACACACCTGCAACACCAATCATGTGCAGGGGATGCATCATGATATTGTGAGCAGCTTGAAACGCAAACATAAAGTGGAACGTGCCAGCAATGCCTAAGGGTAAACCTTCTGAGAAGCTACCCTGCCCGATCGGATAAACCAGAAGTACGGCAGTTGCAGCTGCAACGGGAGCAGAAAAGGCAACGGCAATCCAGGGACGCATACCCAGACGGTAGCTCAACTCCCACTGACGACCCATGTGTGCAAAAATGCCAATCAAAAAGTGCAGCACAATTAACTGGTAGGGACCACCGTTGTAGAGCCATTCGTCAACCGATGCAGCCTCCCAAATGGGATAAAAATGCAGCCCGATCGCTGCCGAAGTGGGAATCACCGCAGCTGTAATCAGATTGTTGCCATCTAGGAGAGAACCGAGCACGGGTTCACGAATCCCCTCCATATCAACCGGCGGAGCGGCGATCAACGCCAGGATAAAAACAGTTGTGGCAACCAAAAGGCTCGGAATCATCAGTATTCCAAACCAACCGATATACAGTCGGTTCTTAGTACTGGTAATCCACTCACAAAACCCATCCCAGGTGTTGATATCCAGAGATAGTCGTTTCTTGATTGCAATCGTCATAAGATGAAGCCTCCTTAAACGAGGAGAATTGCTCGGGTTTGTAAGGTGAAGTGATAAAGATGATGATGCTTACAAACCAATGGCTTATCGTTGCGATCTCACTCTGGAGATCGAACAGATCTGTCTACCAGCTTCGATGCTAAGAGAGTAAGAACAACAAGTTTCCAGTAGCATCATCTGACGGATCAGGAACGCTTGAAAGACAAGTGTTAGGAAGGTTGTAAATAATGACTATATAGTTAATGAGTTATTAAATTAACTCTTAGGATCGCTGTGGTTCAATTTTCGGTTATCACTAATCCCTAATGGGCAACTTGCACAGTTTGCTGGAGATCTGCAACAAGCCGGAATAAATGCTCTTTAATCTCAGATACCTCGGCAGCAGTCTTGTCCTCGATCGCCATTGCCACTAAGGGCATTCCCAGTTCAAGCGCATCCGCAGGAGTAAATGCTAAGACAAGCATTTCAGGCGTTACGGGATGTTCGCCTTTCTTCAGAATTTCAAAGTTGACATGGATAGCAGGCGGGTTTTGCTGTTCTTGTCCTTCTACAGCACCGACACGAGAAACCCTTTGCCCAGTCACTGTCAAAACATCTTCAACATGACCCATGACCATGACTTCTCCAGTTTCCAGGAGATGCGTGACATATTCAACTGTCATAGCGACCCTCCTTCTTAAATGAGGTTTTGAAAGATCTAATGCCTTATTAGCTGGGCTTTAGCTCAGCCGTTGAAAATGAGTTATTTTCTATACGAGTTATATAACCAAATAGTTGTACAATCAACCCCAAAGCTTTGCTTATCAAGTTGCCTTATCAACCTGACAAGACCCAATATGCACCCAAAGACTTGAAAAACTACGAGGGTAGATATGCCGTTCTGAAAAGATGGCACCGATAATTCACGATCGCGATTGTAAAGAGAATCTGTAAGTTCTGCTGGTTTGACAGTCTGTCGCTTGATTGAGTCGAGCAATGATTGTTACGAAATGTTTGGAGGATTGTAACTTTATTTAGCTTCTATCAAGGATGAACAGGATGGGATTTCTTGCCGATACCGTTTCATTATCAAGACTTCAGTTTGCATTGACCGCAATCTTCCATATGCTATGGCCCGTGCTTACGACCGGGATGGCAATTTACCTCATCATCATTGAAGGGCTATGGCTCAAGACCCGTAATCTAGACTACTACCGCCATGCTCGTTTCTGGTCGAAGTTGTATGTTCTCAATTTTGGCATTGGCGTTGCTTCTGGATTGCCAATGGCATTTCAATTTGGCTTGAACTGGGCACCTTTTTCAGAATCCGTAGGCGACTTTTTTGGAACGGTTTTAGGCTTTGAAGGCACGATGGCATTTATGTTAGAGGCAAGTTTCCTCGGCATTATGCTGTTTGGTTGGGAACGAGTGCCTCCTGTAATTCACTTCATTTCGACAATCCTGGTTGCCTTTGGGGCAAACCTCTCAACCTTTTGGATTCTTTCGGCAAATTCCTGGATTCAAACCCCTGCTGGCGGCGAGTTCGTCAATGGTAAGTTTTTGGTGCAGGACTACTTCCAGGCGATCGCCAACCCCTTCATGGTGAAAAGCTTTTTCCACATGTTCTTTGCAACGCTGGAGACTTCCCTATTTGTGATTGGTGGCATTAGTGCCTGGTATGTGTTGAATCAACGTCATACCGAGTTCTTCGCTAAATCTCTGAAAGTGATCTTGGCAGGGCTGATTCTCATTGCCCCCTTACAGATTTTTGTCGGACACCTGAGTGCAGAGCAGGTCTATCACTATCAACCAGCCAAACTTGCCGCAATGGAGGCGCAGTGGGAAACCATTCCTGCCGGAGAACGGGCAGATTGGAGCTTGCTGGCAATTCCTAACGACAAGGCAGAGCACAATGAGTGGGAAGTCAAAATTCCCGGTGCGTTGAGTTACCTGTTAGAACTGAAAGCAGCCCTGGATGAGCCAGTTAAAGGACTGAAGGAATGGGAACCTGCAAACCGTCCTCACATGATTGGTTTGATTTATTACTCATTTCGTATCATGTCGGGGATTGGCATGTTCTTTGCTGCCCTGATGACCGTTAGCGTGATTCAATGGCTGCGCGGCAAACTGGCAGAAGGGGCGATCGCTCAACAAAAATGGTTAATGCGAGCCTGGATTTTGGCAGCTCCATTAGGCTATCTGGCAGTGGAAACAGGTTGGATTGTGCGGGATGTCGGACGGCAACCCTGGATTGTGTATGGAGAGATGCGAACTGTTGAATCGGCATCGAATCTTCCCGCAGGTGAAGTCCTGTTTTCTCTGGTGGGTTTAACCAGCATGTATGTTGTGTTTCTAACAGCAGCCCTGTTCTTTGGCAGTCGGATTATTCGCAAAGGTCCCAATTTGGAGTTACCTGCCCCTGTGATCGGTGGTCAGCCTAAGTTAGGGATCGACCTGGCGCAACACGAACCCGATCGCCGTCCCGCTGAAGCGCAACAGTAGGAGGCTACGATGGAACCCTTACAACAGTTTTTGCCCCAGGTCTGGTTCTTTATTCTGGGATTGTTCCTGTTTCTCTACGTACTATTGGATGGGTTTGATCTGGGGGTTGGTATTCTCTCCCTCACAGCCTCCAGTGAGGAGCGACGCAGCCTTTTGATGACCAGTTTGGGCAATGTCTGGGATGCCAACGAAACCTGGCTGGTGCTGATGGGCGGCTCACTCTTTGGCGCATTTCCCCTGGCATACGCCACGATTCTCAATGCACTCTATTTGCCCGCCGTCATCATGGTCGTGGGCTTGATTCTGCGAGCTGTTTCATTTGAATTCCGCGAGAATGCAGACAATAAGTTCGTCTGGAATATTACCTTTGGAGTCGGCAGTTTTCTGGCTGCACTAGGGCAGGGCTTTGCACTGGGCAGTGTGTTTGAAGGCATTACAGTAGATGCAGCGGGGCACTTTGCTGGCGGGATCTGGGATTGGCTGACCTGGCGATCGGTCATTGTGGCGCTGACCCTAATCCAGGCTTATGTCCTGGTTGGCTCTACCTATTTAGTTCTCAAAACCTCTGGTGAGTTGCAGGATACGCATTACAAAACTGCCACGATCGCAGCCTGGACAACTCTGGTAGGTGCTGTGTTCATTACAGTCACAACTCCGATTTTGTCTGAGCAAGCACGCGCTTTATTGTTCACCGCACCTATGGTTTATATTTTTGGGCTGATTCCTCTATTTGGAAGCGTGTTGGTCTGGTTACTGTTGCAAAGCCTAAAAAATCGAGAAGAGAACACTCCGATCATCTGGACATTTCTCCTGTTTGCCCTGTCGTTTATCGGCTTAGGATTTCTGATCTTTCCCAATATCATCCCGCCTAGCGTCACGATCTATGAAGCCGCTGCTGCGCCCAGTTCTCTGGTCTTTATGCTTACCTTTATTGGCTTTCTGATTCCGATTATGCTGGCTTACAACGTCTACAACTATGTCGTGTTTCGCGGCAAAGTGGTTGGAGATGTATAGAGCCTATTTGACATCTTGAGGAGAGGCTGCAAGCCGCTTAATCATT
>CAZGDE010000109.1:0-17762 GCA_964524315.1 uncultured bacterium | reverse complement strand
GAAGTCAATCAGGGACAGATTGATAGCATTTTTAAGGTTGAGTTGGGCGACAATTTGATCGAAAAAATGCAGGTTGAAGTACTCCTGCGGGACGGTGTGGTAGAAGCAATTCGCGGTGCCCTCTAGTTCATCTCGTACCACTTGACCCCAATCATACCTGCCCGACAGTCCAATCTGGCAGTTCACCATTTTGTAGACCTTTATTCCAAGATTCATTCGAAAGATAGACTCCATGCTGCACGAAGTATTTATGCCTGCGCTTAGTTCCACTATGACCGAGGGGAAGATTGTCTCCTGGGTAAAATCGCCGGGGGACAAGGTTGAGAAGGGCGAAACCGTTGTTGTGGTTGAGTCCGATAAGGCAGATATGGACGTGGAGTCCTTCTATGAGGGTTTCCTGGGGGCAATTATTGTTCCAGCTGGGGAAACAGTGCCAGTGGGTGACGCGATCGCCCTCATTGCCGAAACTGAAGCGGAAATCGCTGATGCCCAGAAACAGGCAGAAGCAGGTGCTGCATCGGCGTCGCCAACGGCTACCGCCAGTGCTGCTGTCGCTAGTGCTGCCCCTGCCGCAACAACTGCAACGGTTGCTGTACCTGCGGAAGCTGCAAGAAATGGTAGCTCAGCGGGAAATGGCCGCATTGTGGCATCGCCCCGGGCGCGGAAGCTGGCGAAGGAATTAAAAGTTGACCTGGCGACCTTACGAGGCAGTGGGCCCCACGGCCGCATCGTAGCTGAAGATGTCGAAGCTGCCGTTGGCCGTACTCCCACGGCACCTGTCCCGGCTCCGATCGCCGCGCCTGTGGCGGCCGCACCCGCACCCCGTTCCACTCCTGCACCCGCGCCTGCCGCCCCCGTTGTTCCGGGTCAACAGGTGCCGCTGACGACGTTCCAAAATGCGGTTGTGCGGAATATGTTAGTCAGCCTGGAGGTGCCTACCTTCCATGTGGGTTACACCATCACTACAGATAATTTGGACAAACTGTATAAGCAGATCAAGTCCAAGGGCGTGACCATGACTGCGCTGCTGGCAAAAGCAGTGGCAGTAACATTGCAGAAACACCCCCTGGTTAATGCCAGTTACGGGAACCAAAGCATTTCCTATCCTGCGTCGATTAATATTGCCGTCGCTGTTGCGATGGACGATGGCGGTCTGATTACGCCTGTGCTGCAAAATGCCGATAAAGTTGACATTTATACCCTCTCGCGCAACTGGAAAGACCTGGTAGACCGCGCCCGTACTAAACAACTCCAGCCCGATGAATACAACTCAGGGACGTTTGCCCTGTCTAACCTGGGTATGTTTGGTGTTGATCGCTTTGATGCTATCCTGCCGCCAGGGATGGGATCGATTCTGGCAGTGGGGGCGTCCATTCCCACCGTTGTTGCCACAGCCGATGGCATGATGGGGGTACGTCGCCAGATGCAGGTGAATATTACCTGCGACCATCGGGTGATTTATGGTGCCCATGCCGCTGCGTTCCTGAAGGATCTGGCAGATTTAATTGAGAACAATGCTCAATCGCTGACGCTGTAACCTATGACTCAACTTCCGACTACCCTTGAAGCGGCGATCGCCCAGGCCCGCGAAGCAACCCAGGCAGCGATCGCCGCTGGTTACAGCCGTTTGCAGGTTGAATTGTTGCTGCCAGAGTTGAAACCTATGCCAGCAGCGTTCCAGTACATTCCCGTCTTTACGGATCTGGAGGCTGGCCTGAAGGTGTATTTCACGGACGCAGGGGCCTCGGCCCTGGCAAAACGGGATTGGGGTGATGTCCCCTACAAGTTGCTGAGCATTGACATTGCTGGGACCCGGCAAACAACACCTGTTGAGGAGTTAGTCGCGCCCGATGATCAGGCGTTTGTGTTTGTCGCACCATCGGCGGTAGAACTTGCTCCGGTGGAGCAAATCTGTAATGCAGCGGGTGAGCGCCCAACGGTACTGTTTAATCCCCGCCTGGAGGATGGTGGCATTGTGGGGATCGGGTATGCGGCCCGTCATGCCCGCAACCGTTTTTTGGTAACGTTCGAGCCGTGCTATTACCTGAAACCACTGGCGGGTGTGGTTTTATTCCGTTGTTATCCCTCCCCCTGGCAGGTCTGGCTGGAGGAGGGTGACACCTATCGACTGGTTGCCGAAGAGTTGCAAAAACCAGATGCTGAACGGTTAGATGCCATTTTGGCAGAAGCCAGTGGTTCCCAGCGATCCCCCAGGCGGGGTTTTCTGGCAGAACTCGATCGATTGCTCAAAGCCCTTACTCAGTAAAGACTTAGTGAATTTATTCCAGGAGAATGTAAGGTTTAACACACTAGATGGGAGCAGCCAGAAGAAACGGGGCATAATGTACCTAGTGATTCAAATCACTGTTTATAGTCGCGGTTACTAGTCGCTTAGGCTAGATTTATTCTCTGGACGTATATAAGGCGATCGCATGAGTGGAGTTACCCATCGTCGCATCATTATTGGTGATGTTCACGGTCATTATGAAGGGTTAATGACCCTTTTAGAGGCGGTTTCGCCGGGGATAGATGACGAAGTTTATTTTCTCGGCGACCTAATCGACCGGGGGCCTAATAGTGACCAGGTAGTTAGCTTTGTGCAACAAAGTGGCTACAACTGCATTCTTGGCAACCATGAACAGCTAATGCTGGATGCTTTGCCCAACGGTCGCACGTTCACCCCCGCACTACAGGCATGGCTTTATAGTGGCGGTAAGGCAACGGTTGCTAGTTATGGTGATGCGGGCATCCTGCTGGATCATATTGAGTGGATGAAAACCCTGCCCACCTATTTGGATTTAGGCGATTTGTGGCTGGTTCATGCCGGTGTACATCCTCGATTGCCCCTTGAAGCACAGACAACTCAGGAGTTCTGCTGGATTCGGGATGAATTTCATAGCGCCACGACCCCTTTCTTTGCAGACAAACTGATCATCACTGGACATACCATTACATTTACCTTACCTAAGGTGTCTCCCGGTGAAATTGCTCAGGGCTGCGGTTGGCTCGATATTGATACGGGTGCCTATCATCCCAAAAGTGGTTGGCTCACCGGCCTGGATATGACCCATCGGCGTGTCTATCAGGCAAACGTATTTAAGCGGTGTGTACGTGTGTTGCCTTTGGACGAAGTGATTGCGCCGGTTGACCCCAACCAGGTTATCGCCCATCGGCAAGCATTACGCCTGTAGTGATGAAACTCTCTAAAGACGGTTTCTAGGCAGATAAAACAAAGGGCCTTCCTTGTCAGGAAAGCCCTTTCATCATTCAGATGTGGTCACTATAGCAATACGCGGATTTTTTCCCGGTAGGAAGCCGTATCTAACCCATCACCACCATTGGCTTTACTGGCAGTAATCATTTGTTGCAAGCGCACGATGCGATCACCCGTTGCCGGGTGGGTATTCAGCAGGGTTGGAACATTGACGGAACCTTTCTGGAGTTTAGCCATGAAGTCAACCATTGCTGAGGAGGCATAACCTGATCTGGTTAGCATTCGGAAGCCAAACTCATCAGCGATAAATTCATCCTTACGGCTAAACCCACGCCGAGCCAATTCCACCCCAATACTACCGAGGTTAGACCGACCCAGGTTCAATGCGGTTGTGCCAAACCGGGTCATGGCAACCTTTTTCATTTGCTCTACCGCATGCCGTCCGGCAATGTGACCAATTTCGTGGCCAATCACACTGGCGAGTTGGGCTTCATTATCTGCCCGCTTCAACAACCCGGTGTTGATGTAAACGAAGCCGCCCATGGTCGCGAAGGCATTCACGCTGGAATCATCAACGACCTGAAAGGTATAGGGGAGTTTTGGGCGATCGCTATTGGCCGCCAATCGTTGCCCAATCTCATCAACATACCCCTGAATGCGAGGATCGCGATAAAGCTTGACCTGGCTCCGGATCAACTCCTGATTAATCTGTTGCCCAATTTGGACTTCCTGGCTATCAGAAATATTAGATAGCTGAATGACTTGCACGCCGCGCAGAATTAAGTCCCCCCAGGGAAGCGCCTGTGCCAGAATGGGTTGCCCTAACCAGATACTAACGGTCACCGTTAGGGAGATCAGGGGATAGACCCACCGACGCGAACGCAAGAAACGGTTGGTAAATGGGTTCAACATGACAGATGTTAAGGTTTGAGGAGTGAGTGTTTAATGTGGTACTAAATAGCAAGTGCTTTGGCACAATGTTTCAACGTATTCAACCCTTATTCATAACCAAAATTGGTCATAACCAAAATCAGTAACCCTGGTTTACTTTAGGGTGCCCAGAGGGAAACGTATATTTATGACGATAGACGTAACAATTTGTTCCTACACTAACTTGATTTATCAGTTAGGATTAGGGATTGAGTAACATCTTAAAAATCGTTTCTTCAAATTAAAAAGCTAAATTTAATTTGATGTAAGTAGGCTCCCTGATTAAACATAGGTCGTTCGTAGCCAAATGACCCATGGCTACAGAAATCTATCATTCCTGCTAGAAAACACTGGTTTATCAGTACTGTAACCCCGTATGGCAGACAATAACGAACGTTTCAAAATTATTAGTGATAACCGCCAGGCACGGTTTCAGTACGAAATTCTAGAAACCTACGAAGCCGGGATCGAGTTGAAAGGGACAGAAGTAAAGTCGATTCGCGCTGGTAAAGTTAATCTGCGGGATGGTTTCGCGCTGATTCGGAATGGCGAGGCACTTTTATTAAATGTGCAGGTATCACCCCACCAGACGACCAGTCAAACCTTCAACCATGACCCGCGTCGTACCCGTAAACTATTGCTGCATAAAGATGAAATTCGCAAGCTGACCGGTAAAGTCGAACAGCAGGGATTGACCCTGGTGCCCTTGAAAATGTATCTCAAACGGGGCTGGGTCAAAATTGATATTGGCCTGGTGCGAGGCAAAAAGTTACACGATAAGCGTGAAGATGTAAAACGCCGTCAGGATCAGCGTGATATGCAACGGGCTCTCAAAAATCGATGAGGTAGTAGGGGCGTGGCATGCCACGCCCCTACTAATGCCGCCTTATACTTGGAACACTACTTCACTGGCTACTTACCGTGATGTCCATGGGTTGGGCATGGTGGTGCCGAGATAGAACGATTCAACCAGCCGATCGCCTGCTGTAAGCGAGGCAATGTTTCTTCCGGTTGATCCTTAAGCAGAAATACCAGGGCTGCCGCTACTTGTTCACTGGCACGAGCTTTGCGGTTACCCTTGAGACGATGCCAATTGCCATCGTTAATTGTTAACTTTTCCAACAATACCTGGGCAAGTTCTTCTGCACTAAACTGGCGGAGGTTTACCAGACTTTTAGTGTCAGTCGAAGGTGTAGGAGATTCCACAGAGGTATCAAGCATAGGGATGGGCATTATTCTTGAAAGGTGCCATGATTCTATACTCTACACGTTGTACTGCTGGTATGAAGTCACCCCAGGAACCATTTCACAACCTTGAAACTGATCGTCTGGATACGGTATCTACACCCGACCCGACGACAGAGCCAGATTTTGATCAGGAATTGGCCGCAACCGAGCGATCGCTGCAGGCGTTGAAAGACCGTTACCAGCAGGTACAGCAAGATCAACAAACTCAGAGTCAACTGCAACAACGGCAAGCAGAAATTACTGCCCTCAGTCCAGCGGCCATGACTCCCGATCTAACAGCCGAACTAAAACAAATCCAAAAACAACTCGATGAACTGGAGATTCGACTGGAAAGCCAGCTTTTCTCTCTGAGCAGCTTTAAGGAGCCCTTCTGGCAAGTTGTTCGCTTTGGGGGCTTAGGAATTGTGATTGGTTGGGGGCTGGCATTAGCCGTATTCAACCAACCCCAACCAACGCCACCACCAAGCGTTAATCCTGGTTCTGTGTCTCCCCGACCCTAATTGCCACCGACAATTGTCACCGATTCAATGAAACCCAATGGTCAGCAGACACAGTAACAGTGCCTCTGTCCATTCCACGACGGCTCCATAGGTATCGCCAGTGTGTCCGCCCAATTTTCGATATAACCAGAATCCAGTGAGTAGGGCGATCGCCACGCCACCACCAGCGATCAAACTACTGGTTAGCCAGCCTGATGGCTCCCATAATCCCGACAGACTACTTAAACCCAGCAACAACACCAAACTGGGGACAACTTCCCACCGGGAGCGGATAGCAGCTTTATGCAGGGCACCTTTGCCATTGGCTTTCAGGTAAGGGTAACTGGCGATCGCAACCAGTTGACCCCAACGCCCCCAACCAACTGTGACTATTAATACCAACCACCGATAGGAGGTTTGGTCGGCAAGGGCAACTGTTTTCAGCAGCAAAATCAGGGCGGCAGCCATTGCCCCAAAGGCACCAGTACGGCTATCTGCCATCACCTGTAAACGGCGTTGTGGATCCATCACGGCTAGCCCATCGGCGGTATCCATTGCCCCATCGAGATGGAGTCCCCCTGTCAACCATACCCAGGCAGCAACGACTAAGGCGCTGCGAGTGAGGACTGGCACTCCTACAGCAGCCAGACCAGCATCTAATAGCCCCAAAATGGCAGCGATCCCCACGCCAACAACGGTAATCCAGCGGGCGATGCCGTGAAACTCTAACCGCCACTGGTGGGGAATGGGAATGGTGGTGTAAAAGGCGATCGCGCCCAGCAAGGTTGCAACACTATTGGTTGTCATTTGCCAAAGATTGCGCCCCATAGAGTCTGCCGTTGGTTTGAGTGATGGTTCAGTCGGCATGGAGTGTCATGATTTCAGTATGGTGCTTGTTGCCAGGGGCAGTTGAGTGACTAGCACAGCATGCCATTTTGATCAACTCTCAGGTTTGCTGCTGGCCTTTATTAGCAGGCTTTTTAGTCAATTTCAGCCAGAGCCATTTTCAAAACATAGGATAAGATCAATTCAGGCAGATTTATTCCTAAACTGCTTTGGGCGATCGCAACCGGAGTGTTATTTTTACACATCCCTGTAGCTTCCAGCTCCACATTTATACTTATTTGCAGGTAGTCTCCGCGTAATGTCGATTTATTGAGAATGGTTTACCCCTGGCTTTTCCTCTAATTAAGCGTTTATTCTTGCTATAGAGGCTTACTCCCAGGTTTTAGCTTGTCCAGAGTCCACTGCCTGTCCTGCTACTGAATGATTTCTGAGCTTACAGGCTCATTTAGACCAGAGGCGTTCTCTTTATGAGTCACGATCCACTTCCTCGCAGCAAGCGTATTCCTGCTCCTTGTATTGTTGATGCTGGCACCATCGTTAATAAACAAGATATGCAGCGAGTTCTTGCTGACCTCAACCGTGTACGCTACATCCATACACAGGATGGGGAACTTACTCGCGAAGGTGAAGGTCAAGTTCTGGAAGTTTTTTCCGATCCTCAGGGTGCCACGCTGATTGCCAACCATGCACTCTATATTAATGTTTGTAGTTTTGATTATTTAGAACTGGGGCAATCGACCAATCAGGAAGTCTGCTTTGACTTGATTGAGGACAGTCGCCAATTGCGGCTAATTCCCCTGTCGAATCCTTTACAGGAACAGAATACCCATCGCCTGAATGTTGCTGCTTTAGAGGCTGTCGTTGCGGAAGTGCTGTCAGCGAATTGGGATGTCCAAATTGACGATGAAGAGCATTTTTCGTTCTAGAGGTTTCGTTCTAGAGGTTTCGTTCTAGATTGTCATGATCTTGATTGACAATTTCTCAGATCGTCAATTTTTCGATCGTCAATTTAGACTGGAGTTTAGACTAATTCAAAAAATACGCTACCTGTAAGAGGGGCAAATGGCCGCATAGCCTGACGGTACTGCGCTTTTCTTGTATGCCCGTTAGGGCTTTACGCCCTTACCTGTAGCGGAAAATTACATTTAGTCTAAACTTCAATTTAGATAGACAATGACAAAAGGCAAAGAGCAGAAGATAGAAAGCAGAAGACAGAGCCCATTTTTAGGTGATGTTGAATGAAATTATTCTGCTTCTTCACCTGTTAATTTGCCTGCGCTGTGTTTGGGTGAATGCCTGACACACAGAGTGGAGAATAAAGCATCTGATTAAATGCTGTCGTCCCAATCAATATCTGCTGCCGTTGTAATGAGTGCTAACGTTTTTTCTTTTCAGTGTCAGGCGCACTGCTGTGATACACATGCTCGTGCTGGCGTATTTTCGACACCGCATGGGCGGGTTGAAACTCCTCGCTTTATGCCGGTTGGTACCTTAGCTAACGTCAAGACCGTCACCCCCGAACAACTGCGGCACACAGGGGCAGAAATGATTCTGGCGAACACCTACCACCTGCATCTCCAACCAGGTGAGACGATTGTGGCAGAGGCGGGTGGTTTGCATCGTTTCATGGCCTGGGATGGGCCGATTCTGACTGACTCCGGTGGGTTTCAAGTATTTAGTTTGAGTGAAATGCGCCGGCTATCCGAAGAGGGTGTCACGTTTCGTTCGCCCAAGGATGGTCAAACAATTCACCTTAGCCCCGAACGGTCGATCGCCATCCAGAATGCATTAGGTGCCGATGTCATCATGGCATTTGACGAGTGTCCTCCCTATCCCGCCACCCGGGAATATGTGCTGGAATCGACCGATCGCACCTACCGCTGGCTCAAGCGTTGTATTGCCGCCCACCAGCGATCGGATCAGGCGCTGTTTGGCATTGTCCAGGGTGGGGTGTATCCCGATTTACGTCTGGATGCGGCCCGTCAACTGGCCGACCTGGATCTGCCGGGCTACGCCATTGGCGGTGTGAGTGTGGGCGAACCACCAGAGTTGATTGAGCAAATCGTGCGAATGGTGACCCCGTTACCTGATGGGGGTTGGTACTTACCGCGAAATGGTACAGGCGATCGCGGCGGGGGTTGACTTATTTGATTGTGTCATTCCTACCCGGTTAGCGCGCCATGCCAATGCGTTAGTCGGAGGCGATCGCTGGAATATGCGAAATGCTCGCTTCCGGGAAGACTTTGCGCCTTTAGATGCTAACTGCCCCTGCTACACCTGTCAGCACTTCAGTCGAGCTTATCTGAGTCACCTGTTGCGGGCACAGGAATTATTGGGTTATACACTACTGTCCATTCACAACATTACGGAACTGGTGCAATTTACCCAAAAAATTCGGCGGGCAATTTTTAGCGGTACGTTCAAGGCCGAATTTGGCCACTGGCTATCCTGATTGTTAAGAAACATAACGTTGTCTTGGCCGTCATTTTAACGGTCGCAACATGTTACGATGTATGGCAATTCTGAGACACGTACTGGAGAGGTTTTTAATTCATGGAAGCTGCGTTGCTGTTAGCAAAACTACCTGAAGCCTATTCAGCGTTTGACCCGCTGGTTGATGTGCTGCCAATTATTCCTGTCTTTTTCCTGTTGCTGGCATTCGTTTGGCAAGCAGCTGTTGGTTTTAGATAATTCCTATATATTTGTGAGACAAAGATGGGTTGATTTTGACCGATTAATTCATTTTTGTCTCATAGAAATTACCCTGCAAGAAGCAGGTGCCTAGATAAACGCACGGTATACGAGAGGTTATTGGTGGGCGGGCGCAAGTCTGCCCATTTTTATTGGGAATATGTATGAGTCATTGCCTCAACCCGTTTTGTCAGCGTCCGCAGAATCCGGATACGGCAAAGTTTTGCTCTAACTGTGGGTTTAAATTGCTGTTGGGCGATCGCTATCGAGCCGTTCAGGCGATCGCCCGGGGTGGCTTTGGCAGAACATTCCTGGCAGTGGATGAATACAAACCGTCTCGTCCCCGGTGTGTGATTAAACAGTTTTACCCCCAGAACCAGAACCCCGACAACCCTGAACGAGCCAGGGAATTATTTCGCCGGGAAGCGATTCAACTAGAAAATTTAGGCCAGCACCCTCAGATTCCAGAATTGTTAGCACATTTTGAGCAGGCCAATTATCAATACCTGGTACAGGAGTGGATCGACGGTAATAATCTATTGCAGGAATTAGCGCGGCAGGGCGTTTTCAGCGAAGTGCAGGTTTGGCAACTGTTGAACGACCTGCTGCCCGTGCTGGAATTCATCCACCAGCAACAGGTAATTCACCGGGATATCAAACCCCAGAATATTATTCGACGCCAGAGCAACCAGCAGTATGTACTGGTTGATTTTGGTGCAGCCAAGTCGATTACGGGCGTCGATCTGGCCCGTACCGGCACCAGTATTGGTAGTCCGGAATTTACAGCCCCAGAGCAGGCGTTAGGCAAAGCAACCTATGCCAGTGATCTTTACAGTCTGGGTGTGACATGCATTTACCTGCTGACCCAGGTACGGCCGGCGGATTTGTTTGATACAGAAGAAGGGGTTTGGGTCTGGCACCATCACCTGACAACACCGGTTAATCATGTCCTGGGAGAGATTTTAGATAAATTATTGCAAGGCCCCGTGAAGCGTCGGTACCAGTCAGCGACAGACGTATTACAGGCAATTCATGCTCCGCCCATCCTGGCGGCGTTAGGTTTGAGCGATGGTACCTCGTCATTTCCACCACTGGTGAACGATCGCCCACCTTTGACTGAGACGCCAATTCTTGATGAGTCTGACCAGATCACCGTTCTACCTGACACAACATCACCCATGCAGGACAGGGTTAAGCCCGTGGTCTGGGGTTGTCAACAAACCCTAAGTGGACACTCTAGCTGGGTGCGATCGGTAGCTATCCATCCAAGCGGACAAACGTTTGCCAGTGGCAGTGGTGACAAAACCATCAAGATCTGGGATTTGCAGACAGGCGAAGTGCTGCGAACGATCGCCGCCCATGATTCCTGGGTGCGGGCCATTGCCATCAGTCCCGATGGCAAACAACTCGTTAGTTGTAGTAACGATCGCCAGGTCAAGTTGTGGCAGTGGGAAACGGGTGAACTGGTCAAAACCCTGTCGGGCCACACGGATTGGGTGCGATCCGTGGCCTTCAGTGCCGATGGCAGCATCCTTGCCAGCAGTAGCCAGGACAAATCCATCCGGTTGTGGCGCGTGGCAACGGGGGAACCATTGCGGGTGTTATCGGGACATCGCCATTGGGTGACAACCGTTACCTATGTGCCGGCGGCTCCTGGTGCAAGCAACACGCCCGCTGACCAGATCATTGCCAGTGGTAGTCGCGATAAAACAATTCGCCTCTGGCAGGGAACGGGTAAAGTTCTGCAGACTTTAGAAGGGCATACGGATGCGGTGAATGCGATCGCGATCGGCTCCAACTCCTCAATACCAACGGAGGCAGGCCTTTTCCTCGCCAGTGGAAGTGATGACAGCACGATTCGCCTGTGGGATCTGGAAAAGGGTGCAATATTGCAAACCTTGACCGGGCATGAAGGGGCGGTTAATTCGGTGGTAATCAGTCCAGATGGCAATTATCTCATCAGTGCCAGCCACGATCGCACGATCAAAATCTGGTGTTTGCAAACGATGAAATTGCTCTATACGGCCCTCCATCCCAACTGGGTTTGGTCTGTAGCAATTAGCCCCGATGGCAAAACCATTTTGAGTGGCAGTTGGGATGGGACGATCAAAATATGGCAGCCGGAAAATTGAGAAATGTAAAGTTAAGATAAGATTGACCCCCTTAGCAACGATGTCTTGAAACATCTAGTTGGAAACATCTATGCCAAAAGCAATTTGGAACGGTGCCGTATTAGCCGAAAGTGATCAGTGCGAAGTGGTTGAAGGTAACCAGTACTTTCCCCCAGATGCGATTAACCGAGAATATTTCAAGGACAGCAGCACCCATACCACCTGCGGTTGGAAGGGAGTTGCCAGTTACTACACGCTTGAAGTGGATGGGCAGGTCAATAAGGATGCTGCCTGGTACTACCCTGAACCGAAAGAAGCGGCAAAAAACATCGCCGGTTACATTGCCTTCTGGCGTGGTGTGAAGGTTGAGGTTTAACCATCTGGCAATAATGGGCAATGCAGGATGAATTGGGATGACGTTGCAATTCCCATTAATACTCCAATGCATAACCATTCCTCATTCATTACCAGAGTTAGCCAGACTCTTGTTTAACGGCGATCGCTCCTCCCAAGTTCACTCTACGAACTTTGGGAATTTTAGCGATCGCCGATTTCGCAGATACCATACTCTATTGCAGTCAACTCTGACAGGTTAAGACCTGCAAATTGTTGTCTAGAAAATGGGCGATCGCGGCTACTGTAAATGGATTGGCACTGGTATCAATCCGCCGCTAAATATGAAACGCCTGTTTTCCGCCTATTTGGGTTTCCTACCGTCGTTCCTGTTGTTATCGCTGGGGATGGCATTGTTCGCGGTGTTGACTGCTACACCCCTCCGGGCCGCCCAACCATTACATCTGACCTATCCGCCGCAAAATCATGAGACAACTGCCAGCAAAATTTTCCTGATTGGTACTGCCCCGGCCTCTGGAACAGTGCTAGTCAACGGACAGGCGATCACCCGTAACCGCGCGGGCCATTTTGCGCCCACATTTCCCCTGCAAGTGGGTGACAATCGCTTCACGCTGCGCTACGGTAACCAGGAATTGAGTGTGACCGTGAAACGTCTGTCCACCGCCCCGGAATTTACGGCGACCCCAGGATTTGCCAAAAACTCCCTGTCACCTGCGGTTGATATTGCCCGACTGCCGGATGAGTCGATTTGTTTTGCGGCGATCGCCCCTGCCAACGCCAGTGTCAGCGTTAAACTGGCAGGCCAAACCATTCCCCTGCAGGTTGAGTCCCAACGGTTAGAGTTACCCCCCAACCAGGCAGTATTAACCCTGCAAAATCAGCCTGTAACGGTTACAACTGGCCAATACCGGGGCTGCACCCGTTCAGTTTTGTTAGGCGATCTGGGCCAACCCGAATTTCAGTTGACGCTGAACGGGCAAACCATCAGTCAGACCAGCCCGGCGACGATCAAAATCCTGGCACCCACCCAACTGGAAGTAGCAGAAGTCACGGTTGACAATGGCACTGCCCGTACAGGACCCAGTACGGACTATTCCCGTCTAACTCCCTTACCCAAAGGTACCCGCGCCACCATCACGGGTGCCGAAGGGGAGTGGGTGCGGTTAGACTACGGTGCCTGGATCAAACGCAGTGAGGTGCAAATCCAGAAGAACACCGCTCCGCCCACCTCGCTGATTCGGAGTATTAAAGCCACGCAGAACGACGGTTGGACCAATGTGGTATTTCCCTTACAGGTACCCGTTCCGGTGAGTGTGCAGCAGGGCGATCGCACCTTTACCCTCACCCTCTACAACACCACTGCTCAGACTGACATCATCAAACTCGACGATGATCCGCTGATTGCCCGACTGGACTGGCAACAGGCGACTCCTACCCAGGTGCAATATATCTTCAACCTGAAAACCAATCAGCAATGGGGATACAAACTGCGGTACGAAGGCACCAGTCTGGTCTTGTCACTCCGTCACCCACCCCGGCTTCAGAGTCAAAAAAAGGGAAATTTAACCGGAATTTCCATTCTGCTTGATCCCGGTCATGGGGGGCCAGAGGATACTGGTGCAGCGGGGCCAACGGGCTATCCCGAAAAAAAAGTTGCTTTGACAGTTTCGCAACTGTTGCAGCAGGAATTGATCCAGCGGGGTGCAACGGTTCACATGACTCGCACCGCCGATGTGGATGTACCCCTGGCAGACCGGGTCACCCTGATCAACAAAACCCAACCGACCCTGGCTCTGAGTTTGCATTACAACGCCTTACCTGACGATGGGGATGCCATCAAAACAAAAGGTGTGTCAACCTTCTGGTACAACGCTCCAGCCCACAGTCTGGCGGTGTTTTTGCACAATTACCTGGTCACCACCCTGAAACGCCCCTCCTACGGAGTTTTCTGGAATAATCTAGCACTGACCCGTCCAGCAGTTGCCCCAGCGGTGTTGTTGGAATTGGGATTTATGATTAACCCGGATGAGTATGAGTGGATTGTGAATCCGGCTGAGCAGAAAAAACTGGCACGGGCGATCGCCGATGGTGTCGTTGCTTGGTTAGCCAATCGGCAAAATTAATCAGTGCAGACGTACTCCTAAATTCGGGTTAAAGTTAGGTTAGTGTGCGGCTGATTCAAACTCTACGCCACCGGACTGGTTATGACTTCCCGTGCCGTTCGTCAACGGGCGATCCCTTCTTCAGGGAGCGATCGCGCCATACTTCGCAGACCTGCCTCAAGCAAACTTGCCCCCAACCAGCTCATTTTGTTAATGCAGGTGGGGTGGGTTGCGGTTGGCTTAATTACAGTGGCCTCGTTTCCTGACTTAAAAACCGCACCCGTGGCACCCGTGCCCCAGGCGGAACCATCCGTAGCACCGGAAGCACAGCCAACGGAACGCCCCAAGTCTTCCCCCTCCCTCACCGCCACCTCTGTGGTTGCCGATCCAGCAATTCTGTTTGCAAACGGTTCGGAATCGATCGTTGCCCGCACGGTTGGACATGCTGAAGGTACCCGTGCCCCCGATGGTAGCCGTACTCCCGCCTATTTTGGCCACACAGATCCCGGTAATGGCGTCTGGAACCTGGGTAGTTTTTCCTTTCAGCATTGCCGGGAACCACGCTACCAGTGTTCGACACCGGAACAAGCTGATACCTTTCAACTGCAACGCCTGCAAGCCCAAAATGTGACCTTTCGCCAGCGGGCGATTGCCCTTGGTTTTTCCGCCACATTGGAAGAGGAATTGAACGGTATTGACCTGGCAAATCAGGCTCCGTTAGCAGCATTGGGTAGACCCGGTTACCCTGATTATTTACGTCAGGCTAAAAAGAATGGTTTGAATGGACAAACGGCTATTCTGGAAGCCCGGTTGTGGAGTTTCTGGAATCCCCAAACCAAACGGTGGGATGCCCCCGGCCTGGGCAATACGGAAGCCAGTATTCGCCATGACCAGCAACGACGGATGTTGGCGATCGCCCGTGTACTGGAAACGGACTATACGCCTGTGGCTGACCCATCTACCCAACAACGCCAGAACTGGCTGAATGCTAAACTTGCCCAGGTCAATCCCTATTCCTATCAAAATCAGCACAAGCAATACCTGTGGTGGGATGCGGGCTACTGGGATGCCAAATTGAACCGTGGGCGACAACTACCAGTGGGGCAAGATGCTGATTACGACCAGGGCTTCCGCTACGGTAGCAAGGGTTGATTCCACCTACTGAACAAACAGGGTGCTTTCAGCAATGACGCGATCGCGCCCGTCGCTTTTGGCTTGCTGCAACGCTCGCTCGGCATTGATCATCAGTTGGGAAAACGTTGTATCTGGTAGGGGCACCAGGCAGGCAACCCCCATACTGAGAGTGATATGGGAACTGATTGATGACCCGCCATGGGGGATGTTGAGTTTTTTAATTGCCGTTTGCAGTTTCGTGGCAATATGAACGGCACCCACTTCGGTCGTATTGGGCAAAATAATGGCAAATTTCTCGCCCGCATAACGAACGACCAGATCAGCGGGACGTTTCACGCCACTTTGCAAAATAATCGCAATCTGACGTAAACAGTCGTCCCCTGCGGCCAGACCGTAGATGTCGTTATATTGCTTGAAGCAATCCACATCAACCAGAATCAGCGACAACGGCAGCCATTCCCGTGCTTGCCTGCGCCATTCCTGTTCCAGATATTCATTGCCATAGCGGCGGTTTGCCAATCGTGTTAAGGCATCAACCCGATCTAACCGTTGAATGTCCTGCTGGGCTGCCCCCAGAGCTTCTTCCAACTGCTGGCGATAGCTAGTTTCTTGTTCTAGAAGGGCATTTTTGAGTTGAAGTTGCTGCTGGAGATAACGCAGGCTGAGATGGGTTTGCACCCTTGCCAACACTTCTGCCGCGAGAAAGGGAGGGGTAAGGTAATCAATGCCGCCAGCTTCAAATCCCCTGATTTTGTCTGCTTCAGCCTCTAACGTTGCCAGGAAAAGAACGGGAACATCACGGGTTGCAGCCGTCCCTTTAAGCTGCTGACAAATCTCATAACCACTCATCTGGGGTAATTGACTGGACAGCAATATCAGATCGGGTGACTCAGCCTGAATCGTTTCAATGGTCACGTTGGCGGTTGGCAGTTGGCGAACCTGATAGCCGGCTATTCCCAGCAGGGAATTCAGTACCGGCAACGTATCAGTTCGGTCATCCACAATCAAAATTACCGCACTGGCTAGGGGCTGACTCATGATTAAACTCTTGATTAAGGGATTTCCAGAAGATATGACCTGCACCGTGTCCATTGAACCACCACTCACCACCACCCTGCCATGTCGATAGTGTTTTAAATCCGCGATTCGGCCATGCTCAACCCACTATTCATATTGAATTGAGCGGGTCGAAACCCATACGTCTAATCTATCACCGCCATGTCTCAGGTTGAGTCTCGTAACGAGACCAATAAATCACTCTGGTTGTAAGCTTGGAAGCCTTATGCCACAGGCTGTTTCCCACGATATACCGACTATCGAAAAACACGCCAAACTGCCAAATTATGATACAATTGATAGGCTAATTGACGCTATTTCAGGCAAGGTCTGGCGGTAGATTAATGAAATTCGCCAGATGGGGCTTGGTAGCTTCTGTTTGCTAGTGTTTTCGGAGCTTTTCTTCATATGACCTTTTCCCAGGAGCCGCCCCAGGATCGGATCGTCCCTACGGATCTGCGGAACGAAATGCAGCGGTCTTACCTGGAATACGCCATGAGCGTTATTGTCGGTCGGGCATTACCCGATGCCAGAGATGGCTTGAAGCCCGTTCACCGACGTATTCTCTACGCGATGCATGAGTTGGGTTTGCTGCCCGATCGCCCCTTCCGGAAATGTGCCCGTGTGGTCGGGGAAGTTCTCGGTAAATACCATCCCCACGGTGACACAGCCGTTTACGATGCCCTGGTGCGGATGGCGCAGGATTTTTCCATGCGATCGCCCCTCATTGATGGTCATGGTAACTTCGGTTCGGTCGATAACGATCCGCCCGCCGCAATGCGATATACCGAGTGTCGCTTGCGAGCCATTACCACCGATGGGATGTTGCAGGACATTGAATCGGAAACCGTTGACTTTATCGACAACTTCGACGGCTCCCAGCAGGAGCCGATCGTTCTACCTGCTCGCTTTCCCCAACTGTTGCTCAATGGTTCCTCCGGGATTGCGGTGGGTATGGCGACCAACATCCCCCCCCACAATCTGGGTGAACTGCTGGATGGGCTGATTGCGCTCATCCGTAACCCGGAACTGACCAACCAGGAATTGATGCAGTATATTCCTGGCCCCGACTTTCCAACGGGTGGGCAAATCTTGGGACGGACGGGCATTCGGAATGCTTATACGAGTGGGCGTGGCTCCATCATCATGCGGGGCGTTGCCAGCATCGAAACAATCGAACATCGTAATCGCCCCGATCGCGAAGCCATCATTGTCACCGAACTGCCCTACCAGACGAATAAGGCGGCATTGATCGAAAAAATTGCCGAACTGGTGAACGATAAGAAGATCGATGGCATTTCCGATATTCGGGATGAGAGCGATCGCGATGGTATGCGTATCGTGATCGAACTAAAGCGGGATGCCTACCCACGGGTGGTGTTGAACAACCTCTACAAGCAAACGCCGCTCCAGGCAAACTTTGGGGCGAACATGTTAGCCCTGGTCAACAGCGAACCCCAACTTTTAACCCTGAAACAGTTTCTCGATGTCTTCCTGGAGTTCCGGATTGAAACGATTGTTCGCCGGACTCAGTATCAACTCAGCAAGGCAGAAGAGCGGGATCATGTGCTGCAAGGGTTGTTGATTGCCTTAGAAA
>CAZGDE010000108.1:0-17930 GCA_964524315.1 uncultured bacterium | reverse complement strand
CGGTCAGTTGGAGCACCTTATTCCTATTATAAAAGATGTCAAATAGGCTCTATAACAAGGGCACAGCTATTGAGATTCGCAATCGCCAAAGTGTTCACTTTTGGGTACAGATGGATGTATGCAGGCAGTTATGTGGTTTTGCGATTATTCCAGTCAAGGTAGATTCTGGTCGTCTGAGTGCGGTAGATCTTCCTGCTAAAGTATTGCCAAAGAAACCATCCTACAATCCTACTATTTCCAATCGCCCTCAGGCTGTCGCCCAGGACAGCAAACCGACGAATCAAACGAGTGCTAGCGATCGCCAGAAGACATATGTTTTTCAGACGAATAGCTACATTAATACAGGGATGGCAGTGAGTCCGGGCGATCGCATCAACATTCAAGCGAGTGGCAGGGTGCGATTTGGCTTTGTTGCTGGTGCAGGCAGTGCCAAGGGAATTGCCTTTAACCCAGAGTACAACTTGTTTCTCCATATGGCCCATGGACAGTTGATGGCACGAATTCGGCAACCGGGTATGCGGGCTTTGGATGGGTGGATGGCAATCGGGGAAGGTGGGGAACTCATCGCCAAGGCACCGGGAGTGCTGGAGTTTGCGGTCAATGACAGTCAGCCAGGGGATAATGTTGGCAACTTTCAGATTGAGGTAACGGTTGATCCTGCCAGATGAGTTGAGACGCTATGGAGCAGTTATCATTCAAAGTAGAGCGATCGCTGTTCAGCCTCATCTTGATTTAAAGGCGTTAGTGAATTTATCCGAATCGTACTGGCATCGGCAGGAACAATGGTACAAGCAGTATCCCAACGAGTTAATTTTGATGAGTTCATCGACTGGTATCCGGAGAACTCAGAACAACGGTACGAACTGCATGAGGGTGTAATTGTTGAGATGCCAAAGCCCCAAGGAAAGCATTCTGAAATTGCCGGGTTTTTGAATGGTTCGCTGTTTGTTGAAATTGCGCGGTTGAAGTTGCCTCTTTTCATCCCGAGGGAGTGTATTGTGCGTTCTCTTGATGGCGAATCGGGCTATGAACCGGATGTCATCGTTCTGGATCGGCAAGCTGTCAATCATGAACCGCGTTGGGCAAATGAGTCGATTATTACTGCTGGTGCCTCTGTGCGTTTAGTGGTGGAAGTGGTTAGTACCAACTGGCAGGATGATTACCTTACCAAACTGCGCGACTATGAAGCCCTGGGCATTCCAGAATACTGGGTGGTGGATTATGTAGGCTTGGGGGGACGTTTACACATTGGTTATCCGAAACAACCTACTTTGTCGATTTACAGCCTGGTAGAAGGAGAGTATGAGGTACAACGGTTTCATGCCGCAGCAACGATCGCCTCTCCCACGTTCCCCAGCTTGTCGCTAGCGGTGGCTAACATTTTTGCAGCAGCGTAAAGTGGGTTCTATTCTGCTTCCCCAATTAAGGTAAAGGCTGCCCAATGCAACGGATCAGAATATTTTTGTTTGGTTGTTAGCATTGCCTGTCGTAGTGCCTGAGCTTTGTCATTCGTCGTGCTGAGATTTTTGTAAAATTCAGTCATCAGCAATGCTGTAGAGTCATCGGGAACTTTCCACAACGACACGACGATACTGGGAACGCCTGCGGTGATGAGCGATCGCGATAGCCCAATCACCCCATCACCCGTAATCCCACCCCGTCCGGTATCACAGGCACTCAGGACAACCAGTTCTGCATTCAACTTCATATCCAGAATTTCATCAGACGTGAGCAAGCCATCGTTGAGTTGACCGTTGCCAACAGGAGCCAGAGCGATCGCCCCCGGTACGCCCAACCCTTTGGTATCATCCAGTAATCCGTGCGTTGCCAGATGAATGATGCGAGCATGGGGCATTTGTTGGGCGATCGCGCTTTCCGTTGCCTGTGCCCCTGTAATCGCTTTCGTTTTGAGCAAATCGGCAATGGCTAATGCCTCGCGTTGCGCCCCTGGCAGATCAGACAATTGCACCGGCGTTTTTCCCACCTGCGTCACTACCTGGGGCATGACTGGATTGCCAACCACCAAAGCATTTTGCATTTTAGATGTTGAATTTTGTCTGGCTTGCCGTTGCTGTCGGGTTAACTCCAACACTTGAATCGACGGTGCGGTGAGAATCGTGTGTTGTTCTATTAAGGACTTGTTGTTGGCATCGAGCAATGCCGGGAACGGCACCAGAAAGAGTTCACCCTGCGGCATGAAGATGATGCGCTGATGGGGGTCTTGGGGCAGGAGATCGGCGATCGGTTCAATCAATATCTGATGCAGTTGTTTCAGATTGTGGATCTGCTGTTCCTGTTGGCGTTTCAGGAACTCTGGTGACAGGGCAACTTCCACATCTGCTCGTCCTCTAGCTCCAATGACCGCTCGACTTTGGTTGACTAACTGAGCCAGGCTAGTGTTCTGCTGCTTCAGGGGCTTGAGGTCTACTTTACGAAAAGTGATATCGCCTGTAAAGGAGATAACCCAGATATAGATGCTTTGCTCTTTGTCTATATTTGAGACAAGCGAATATTGCAACAGGGTGGCGTTTTGATCCTTAGCAATTTTTTTGATTGCGGCGATCTTGATGGAGTTGACGGCAGGAGGTTGGTTAGTGTTGGCTTGTTTGGCAACAAGTAACTCCACAAACGCCCGCGACCGACCTCGCTCCGCCACTTCTAACCCCTGCTCCACCTTACCCTGGGCAATCAACACGCGCTGAAGGTTGCGGTAACTACTAGCTTGATTCTCAAAAATCGACACCTTGTTTTGATCGCTGTTCAGATCTGCCCGGATCGATTCTCTCAGGATAATGCTAGCATACAGCCGCCCTTCAGCCTCTACAAACTTTCCCCATTTATACAGGCCAAGCCCCCAGTTGTTTAGTACCTTTGCTTCACCATCGCGGTCTTTTACTACCTGATAGATGGGCAAAGCTTGTTGATAGTAATTGATCGCCTGCTTATACTGGGAGAGGGAATCGTAGACAAGACCTAGATTATTTAGTGTTGCCGCTTCACTGTTACGGTCCTGCACGGCTTGAAAAATGGACAAAGCTTTTTGGTGGTAGACGATCGCCTGCTCATACTGGGAGAGGGAATCGTAGGCAAGACCCAAATTAGTCAATACCTTTGCTTCACCATTGCGGTCTCTTACTGCCTGATAGATGGGCAAAGCTTGTTGATAGTAATTGATCGCCTGCTTATACTGGGAGAGGGAATCGTAGACAAGACCTAGATTATTCAGTGTCTTCGCTTCACTGTTACGGTCTTGCACGGCTTGAAAAATGGACAAAGCTTTTTGATAATAATTAATCGCCTGCTCGTCCTGCGAGAGGGAATTGTAGACAATGCCCAAATTCCCTAATACGTATGCTTCACCATTACGGTCTTGCACGACTTGAAAAATAGATAAGGCGTTTTTGTAATAACTAATTGCTCGCTCGTACTGAGAGAGGGAATAGTACACAACACCCAAATTAGTCAACACATCTGCTTCGTTGCTGCGATCTTGTATTGATTGGAAAATGGGCAAAGCTTTTTTGTAATAGTCGATCGCCTGCTCATACTGAGACAGAGAACGATAGGCACGCCCCAAATCACTCAGGGCAAGCCCTTCTCCCCGCCGATCTTGCAGTTGGCGGTACAGAACTAGGGCTTGCTCCCAGGATCGAATCGCCGCTTGGTATTGTTGTGCCTCATAGTCCTTTTCCCCCTGCTGCCCTAAACGGTTTGCCTCCCCTAAACGTGAATCGGGAGGCGCATCGGGAAGCCGCAGTGAAGGAAGCTTAATCGGTCGGTTAGGTGATGGAGCCGGTCCAATCGGGATGTCATCAGACAGAGTTGGGGAAATGGGAATATTGCCATTTGAATTGGTAGGGATAGGAATATCACCTGTCAAATTCGGATTAATAGGGATATTTTGAGAGAGGAGAACGTTCCGTACACGTTTAGTCTCCTCCTTTTTGGGATCGGTGGTTTGGGCGATCGCGGCAGGTAGGTCTGGTAAAAGTAAAAGGGTGGCAGAGAGCAACAGGACGGCAAGGGGACAGGAGTTTAGGTACATAGAAGGTCGTAGAGGGTGGGGGAGTGAAGGGCGATCGAGGAGCATCAGAGTTATTCTCTGAGGTGGAGAATACCAGGGTTTCTGCTGATTTCTCCAGTCAGATTGGACTTTACCGGAATCAGGCTCCTTTCGCACATCAATTAACAAGGGAACCGTTCGTCGAGGGATTGGGGAAGAACTGGCTATGCCAGGGGGTGGCAATGTTACAATCTTGGCAATGCTCATGGAGGGTTGACCATGCAATACCAGGTTTTTGTGCAACCTCATCCCGATCGACAATTTGTTGCCTCTATTCTTGGAATGCCTCAGGTATCCGTTGTAGGGAACACCGAAGCCGAGGCAATTGCAAGAGTTAAAGCGGCCTGGGAATCTCAATTAGCAACGGGCAAGATCGTTACAATCGAGGTAGCTGAGGTATCAATCGGCAATTCAGTGAGTTTTCCTACCCAGAACGATGTTGCTGGCTTATTTGCTGATGATCCCACTTTTGAGGATTGGATGGAAAAATTGACTGCTATTCGTCAAGCAGCTAATCAAACAGATGATTTAGCATGAACCTGGATACCCTATATATTTTTGACACTGATCACCTGAGCCTTTACGGACGAAACCATCCAGCCATTCTTACAAATTTGCAAGTGGTGCAAACACCTCTTGTTACTACAGTAATTAACGCTGAAGAACAACTCAGGGGACGACTTGCTCAAATTTCTGAAGCCAAAGATGAGTCTAGTCAGACCACAGCCTATCACTGGTTGACCAAGACGATCGCTTTCCTATCAGCCTTTCAGATCCTTCAGTACGATGTTCAAGCACAATCAATCTACAAAGCACTCAAGTCACAAAAGATTCGAGTTGGCACCCAAGACTTACGGATTGCGTCGATCTTCCTTGCTCACAATGGCATTCTGCTCACTCGGAACCGTCAAGATTTTGAGAAGGTTTCAGGATTGTTAATTGAAGATTGGTCGGTATAGGGAACTTCGCTATTGGAAGCCAAACATTTGAGCAAAAAGTGAGCACGATCGCGCTTGGAACTCAAACCTTACAGCAAAAAGCAGCAATATCGTTGTGCAATGCTCGGATGATGGAGTTCTGCACTTGAAGGATGGAGCAAAAAGGTGGAGCGATCGCCCTCCCCACCCGAAAAGTCCTATTTTCCCTGGCAAACTTTGGCTTCAATATCTCGCGTCACTTGTTGCAGCTGCTTTGATGGAGTTCTGACAGAATAAACCTCCTGCAATACATCGGACCAGAGTTGTCGTTGGGCGAAGTAGTTTGCCCGTTGCAATGCCAGTGCTTCGGCATTGATTTTTTGTTTCTGAGATTGATGAGTCAGCGTTGCCAGATCGGTTTTAATTGTCATTTGCTGGTTTGCATCCACGATCTGAAAGGGTACTCGTAGGATGGGTGAGTTTGAGTTCTGGTCAAAAAAGAAGACCCATTCATAGGGTTTGCCTGCTTGCAGCGGCGTTCCCCCGTACTCCAAGCGATGCAACATGTTACCTGCGGGTGCCACCGATCGCCACAGTGTGGTTTCCGTACCCATCGGACGCACTCCCACAGCGCGAAAGCTACCAGACCAGATCAATTGCGGACGAGAATTCCACAGTGTCTCATGCGGCGTCATCCAGCACAGATCCGCCGGTCTGGAACCGCCTCTTCTGCCAGGCCCGGGGGCGCGGGGTTCTTTGTTGCCAAACATCCTGTTAATCACCCCTTGCCAGGACGGTTGGGTTTGGGCGATCGCACCAGACATAATGAGCAGAGACGGGGGTGCGATCGTGACCAGTGCCAGCAGAGAACGGGATAATAAACGTCTGAAATTAAGCATGGTTCCTCCGCATGAATGTCAACAGGGTGTATGTCCAGACGGTAGCTGTGGGCAGGAGCCAGGGAAGCAAGACTCCTGCGGTCACGTACACCTGCAAGCTAACCAGACCGCAGCCCAGTGTCGCCATACCTAATGTGATCAGCCAACGGCGTTTAGCTAGTTGGTTCAGAAGCAGGGATAAGCCTTTGCCCACGGGAATAGCTACCAGAACCAGCCAGAGGTCGGGAATTGGGATGACAAAGCGATGGGTGAGATAGTGGTGAGTCATGTAGGCATGGGCTTCGCCGCCGGAAAAAATGCGGCTGTTGTTGGTTGGGGTGTGCTGCTGCCGCCAATAGGCGATCGCCGCTGGTACAGGGAAATTATCCTCGCCATCTGCTGCTACACCCGCTTCATCGTACCCACCAGCTGCAATCACCACAAGGCGCGATCGCAAGGATGATAACTGCCGCGATTGCAAAACGGTTTGCGGTTGTTCCAGCAATTGCCAAGCCGGAATCGAATCATAAACCTGCTCCGGTGGAATGGAAAAGTCAATGATTGGTTTTAACCACTGCTGTTGAAACTGGTAAGACAGGGCAGTGAGCGGTTGCAATTGCATAGCTGAATTGAGCAACGGTTTGTGATGGGCTGGAGTGATGGAACCCGCGATCGCTTTGAGCTGCCTGCCCAAGTCCTGTGCGTTACTCAAATGGGGCGATGGTATAGGGCGTGAAGCAGTTGCCTGCCATGACTCATTCTGCAAACGGTATGCCGTAGCTAACCAGTAGCTAAACGGTAAGGGGGTAGAATCCAGCCAGGGCAACGGTTGAAGGTACCAGAAAGGCACCCACCCATTGCCCTGTAAACTCCAGGTGGGGCTGGCAACATCCGGTGTGACCATGAGCCATTCACCCTTGTCGCTTTCCTGCACGACGAACACAAACCAGGTTTTCTGTTGCTTAATCGCAGAGGTCAATGCCTGTCGGAGTTGAGTATCCTCCGGATGGGGACGATCGAACCAGAAGTCAATCCCAACAATGCTTGCATCTAATGCCGATAGCTGGTTGACGATCGCCGCCAGGTAATCTCGCCGCATCGGTCGGGGGTTGGCAATGCGGGCTTTTTGCAGGGAGCGATCGTCGATCTGCACCAGCAGGAGTGGGGGCACCGGGGGATTGCCCATTTGTCCCGTTGTCTGGCGGTACATCGCCTGCACCATCACGCGCTGCTCCAGGAGCCAGCGTTGCAAGGGTGGGAGCAAGCTCAGAGTAAGCAGAACCAACAGGGCGATCGCTTCGTGTTTGGTGGGGAGCCATTGTTTCAACTGCTCCTGCCAGCCGAAGGGCTTTAATTGGAATGGGACAGAATCGGGGTGACGGAACAGCGACGGAATCAGGTAGGCAGAGGGATAGGTGAGATTCTTTTCCAGTTTGAGGTAGTTGCAGGCATCCAGCAGTGCCTCATGGCCGTCCTTGAATGCCGCAAGGCTCTGCACAAACCGCACCAGAAACTCCTGCGCAACCTGGTTATGAATCGGCTCCCGCATGACTGCTACCTGGTTCAAGCCCAGATCAATCAGGGTTTGGGCAAGACTCAATCCCCGGCAGGAGTTGAAGATGGCAAATTGTAGGCCCCGCTCCTTTGCCAGCACTAATTGGGGGGTGATTTCACTCAGGAAGATGGATTCATTGGGGGCGATCGCCAGTTCTCCCCCCGTTAATACCGTCTCATTGCTATGACCAGCAAAGAAGAGAACATCCCAGCCCTGTTGATCGGCGATCGTGTGCCGAATGGTTTCTTTCAAATCAACACTGCTACTGCCCTGTTGCCAGCCAATAAAGTGAATGTCAGCCAGGTGAGACAGGGACCTGACCGCTGCCTGGTCTGCCTGAAAATTTAGCCCAGTATCGTCCCCCAGAATTGCCAGAATGCGCATTTTGCCCTGGCGTTGCCGTTGCGGGCGATCAGCCCGAATGCGGGCCGGTGTGCGAGCTATGCGGATAGTGTTCCGGGCGGCAAACTCGGTTCCCGGTTCCCAGGCTTCCCAGGGCAACCGTTCCAATTCGGTGGTATCGCAGGTGAGAAACACATCCACGACTGCCACCTCAGTAGTTTGAGCGGCTCTGGCAATTTCCCGCCGCAGTTCCAGCAATGATGCCTGATTTAACCAGAGATGAAATTCTGCCAGCAGTTTAGCTTCTGCCTGTACCAGTTTGGCGCGCCAGTCGATCGCGGGTGTTGCCAGTGTACCGCTCTTGCCGACACGGGCGCGGATAGCCGACTGGTAGAAGTTGAGGTATGCCTGCTGCCAGGTTTGATAGAGAGTGGTTAGGGTGGGTAAATAGGGCATTTTTGCGGTGAGTTGCTGTCCCTGTCCCCAGGACAGTTCAAACACACAGGTCTGCTCAATCTGCCAGATTTTTAGTCGGAATGAAGACATACAATCAAGTTCTGATGACTGAGAAGAGTAGCTAACAGCTAACTACTAATAACTAAATAAAAGACTTATTGAATCACTTGAAATGAAAACGGTGGCAGTGATAAATCTGTACCATCTGGCAATGTGATCGTGACTAAAAAATATTCATCCAAGGTGCCAAAGATTTCGGCAAAGAGATACGCGTCTTCCTGTGTTGGTACCAGCGATCGCTGCACCAGAATCCCCGTTACGTCACTGATTCTGAGGCGAGTACCGTAGGGAAGATGATTACCGGGGGCAGGACCAACGATTACCAGCAACGACCATTCGGGTGGTTGTCCAACTTCAGTGAACGTTCCAGTAATCACACATAGTTGGGCGGGAATCGTACCAATCAAGAGTTGGCTAAATGCGGCGCGGGCATCGGGCAACAACGTCACCCCCTGACGTTGCAACTGGGTGATGATCGCTTCCAGGGCATCGCCGGATAGGGCTTCTCTGCCTGCGTGCAGACGCATTTGACTACTGAGCGGTGGTAGCAGCACCCAGGAAAGTTGTTGGGCCAGGTCATCCAGTTGATCCTGGAGCCAGTTGCCCACATTGAGCATGGGGCGAGTCAGGAGTTGGAGGAGATCGGCAAGGTGGGTACGTGGAGAATCGGGAGTGAGTAGCCAATTGAGTAGAGGTGGGATGGTTAAAATAGCTTTTCCCTGTTCCCAGGTCAAGACATCCCACCAGGGTCGATCGCTACCGTGTAATTGGGGTAGACGATTGAGTAATTCGGTTTCCATCTGGGTCAGAGCAGTCGTGCGATCGCGGCCAGGTTCCGGTAAGACGATCACAACCGGATCAGCACAACGCAGGTACAACAGTAATCGATCAACGTTCTGATCAAACCAGCAAAGTGGTATGGGATAGGTCCAGTCTTCATCCGGTTGCAGAGCTGTGACTCTGGTTGCTAACTGATCATAGCGGAGAAGACTATGAACCATGACCTGTGCCTGTTCTTCGTAGATCGCAACGACCACATAAAAGTGGGGAATAAATTCCGGCAATTCGATCGCGGCTCTGGGTATGGCAACCACTTCATCTGGTTGACTCTCAGTTGCAATCAGACAAAGCTTGAAGCCATTGGCAATCAGATGACAGACAGCAGGAATGGTGCTGGCATAGAGAGGATGCAAAATTGAAGCCTGCTCCGGGTTCAGGTTAATGTCCGCCGCCCGTTGCAGGAACCATTGCTCTGCCCCAAATAATGCCAACCTATGCAAATAAGTTTGCCATTGCTGGTTCGGATTGGGAATTGACCGACTCCCTGCCATTGCCCGGGCAATCATCGCTGGTTCCACTGCAATGATGGACTCTGGCAAGATTTCTGGATCCAGCGATCGCGCCATTAGGGTCATTCCTTCTTCAGGTATCATAACAGTTGCTCCAAATTCTACATTTTCGGTTTGAGTCAGGTTACTTCACGCCTCATTTCAGTCAACACGTCATGTTGCATCTAGCAATTGATCCAGATACCGGCAAATGTGTTGCGCAAACTGCTGACTGGAACCGTACTGTTTAGGCGTGGCAGCACTTGCCTGATCCGCCTGAAGCAAGGTATCAACCTGCTCACTCAAAGCGAGATCGATCTGATCATCTAGATGATGCAATCGATCCAGACCTAGATATGACTTAGCTTTATCTAAAACATACTGACGCAAACAGGATAGCAAACGATGACGCACATCCGTCCGCAATTCCTTCAGTTTCAGTAAACGAGTCACTTCAAATTGAGCGTTTAAGCCAATTTCAAGCGCAATTTTCGTCATGGATAATCCCTGACAGTAGAATAGATACAATCCTTTGCAAAAGGCTTGATCTTTCGGTGGTTTGAGCCGTTGCTGGCGATCGCGGATGACTTGCTCCACAGCATTGCCCAGACATAGGCGAAACTGCTGCCGATATGCGTGCAAAAACTCCAGTTGTAGCGTATCCGACAGGTCATCCAATTCATTCGGTAGATGTTCCAGTTGTTCCAGGGATTGGGTGGGTGGGTGTCCACCTCTGGCGGCAATGCGATGGTGCCGTAGTCGATCAGCCAGTAGGTGTAGACGCGCTAAAACCGCTGACGGCGATACGGGTTGTTGGTTGGCTGGTTGGATCAGGTCAGCAATCGCACGTAACTGTGCCGCCGTTGGCTCAAGACATTGTCCTTTCTGTCCCTGCATGATGCGATCGCGCCGATAGATAGCGTGATAGCTTTCCAGGAGCAACCAACTTTGTTGTACTTCGATCTCGGTCAGGTGATGGAATTGTGTTAAAACTCGTCGTAATTTCTTCTGGCTTGTGTCATTGAGAATGGCCCAATCACTGAGCATGCACAGCCCTCGTTCCAGGAGAAACTGGTTTAACTCCGCATGTTGCCGAACCAGTCGAACAGTCCAGGTAGTAAGACTGGCGCGTTCGGGATTGAACGTTTGCAGAATCTGCCGCCCTAAGGATTGGTAGTCTCCCAATTGTTTCTGGCTCGTAGCCTTCCCATCATCATCTAAAACGTAGGGAAACAAGTCGTTCCGGGTGAAGCCGTAATAGGCACCAAACTGGGTTTCGAGCTGGATGCACACCTGTTCAACTTGATGGGAGATACAGCAACGCAAACAGAGGGCGGCGGCGGCCTGCTCCGAAGGTTGCTGACTGTGTTGGAAAATCTGCCAAAGATGCGACTGAATTTTGCGATCGGGAAGGTCGTCGTCCTGGTCAGGGAATTGCGCCTGAAAAAGCTGACGGGCCGCCGCGATCGCTCCCGTATAACTGCGGCCATTGCTCCCCAGTTTCACCAGCGTCCAGTATCGGGATGTCTGCCCCACCTGTGTTTCCCCTCCCTACTCAATTGATACTCCAGCACGCCATCGCAAAAACGGTGCCGTTCAGCCTGGATCGTACCAGCCATTGACTATATTCCCTGTCAGAATCCTAACGGTTCTTTGTCAACTGCGTCGCCGCTATCTCGACTTCGCTCCCAATCTGGGCAACATATGCAAGTTTCGCGAGCACGCCCGTATGTCGGAAAAAATCCTCGGTAGTGTTCTAGACATTGCCCATCTCATGGTGGTCTGCATCGAACAACCGTGCATACGCCCCCAGTCATCGGTGTAAAAGGTTGGCACACCAAACGGCGCTAACAATTGAGGTTTAGACTAAATGTAATTTCCCACTATGGGTAAGGGCGTAAAGCCCCAACGGGCAGGCAAGAAAAGCGCAGCCATGCCGTCAGGCTATACGGCCGTTCCACCCTCCTACAGGTAGCGTATTTTTTGAATTAGTCTAAACTCCAGTAACAATGCTTTTAACTTGACCCACTCTCAGACGAAGCTGTGACGATTGCACTCCGGATTGCGGCATTTATACTGCTATCTGAACTTCCTCTATCACAACGTTCCCTTAAAGGAGGACTTTCAGACAAAACAACTCGGCGAACAGCATGCTTTGGGGAAAAGCTGAGTGCGCCACCGTTTTTATGGAGTGAGCAGTGGCGCGAGTTTATATGCCCTGATTTTGTTTAATGACCTAAAGCGAGAATCGGCAACTGTGGGATTGAACCGTTTACTAAAACTAGTTGCAAGTGGGCAGTTGAAACCCCATATTTCGGTGGAGGCTCCGTGAACCGAAGTTGCCAATCTGGCACAACAATTGCTTGATCGCCGTTATCCTGGTAAGGCTGTGCTGCACATCCCAGGTTAAGATCCAGATCCACCCAGCAATCCTTGTCGATGCAGCAGCGATCGCAGAACTGAGTGGGCAACTGTGGTAATTATTGTAGAGGCGGTTCGCGTTCATGTAACGTCTCTCTGGGAAACACCGCCCCTACAGGATCCATATGTCTAATCAGCAATGTCTGATTTTTTTAGCTGGGTGCCACAGCGCGATCGGGCGTGCCCGAAAACACAAATAAGTGTTCATTCCCCGGCAGAGGAGCTGCTTCACCCTGATAACGATGCAACCCAACTCCCATATCTCCTGTGGCAGTCAGTCGAAAATCAACTTCGCTGAAGTTGAATGTTTTCAGGTTTTGCCGGACGATATCCGAATAGGCGATCCCATCCCGATGCCCCCGTGTCCAGATGATGAATGTGCCTGATTTTGCCAGAAACTTCAGGTTTCCTAACAACTGGTTCAATGCCGCTTCATCTGCCAGATTGCCAAAAATACCGCAGACAATGACAACGTCTGCTGGCACAGCTCCAGCATAGTTATCAGATAGAGTCGCATCACCATTGATAAACTCAATTTGCTTTGCCAATCCAGCAGTGGCGATCGCTACTCGTCCCCGTTCTACCAGTTGGGGATTTAGTTCCACCAGTCGTGCCCGGACATCAGCTTTACGGGAGTGATTCGCAAGAACACCTAATAGATCCCGTCCATCTCCAGCACAAGCGCTGACGATCCGGATCACTCCCTCTGGCTGAACATTAAGAGCAGTTGCAATATATTCCTGGACGATCTGTAATCGTTGCTGAAGACGAGTTTCGCTCTGGTAAAGATCGTGCCATTCAAACCAATCTTTTGGCATAAGATTTCATCCTTTCATTTGAGTAGCAATCCATCACAGACATGATTCGGATTACTTTTATCTATCGAATCGAACAAAAAGGCTATTTGCTTCTATTACGTAGATGTCTACTGTGGAGGTAGGACTAATATTCCTCAACTGAAGTAGGGGTGTCCTATGCTGGAGCATTTATGTGAACGACACTTTCGACAGGGTCAACGCGATCGCGACGCTGGACTACTACCGAGAAGAGATCATTCAATCTATCTGGAAGGGTATTTGCAGGGCAGACCAGAAGGTCTAGATGGAATTGTACAATATTTTCCTTCAGTAGAGTCCTATCTCCAATGGAAATACCCACATGTATCATAATCCAGCTATAGTAATTTCCCTACTGGTGGAGTACGATTCCTTTCCCTTTGTCATTAGTCATGTGTTTAAGCAAGTTAATTGCTAATGATCAGTCCTGAAAAACATATCTCACTTAATTAAGAACTGCTTTTAATACAATTTAATCAAACAAGTTAGAAATATCCAGACTTGGTAAATTAAAATTCTGAACCAACCGGAATAATTCTTGTGGAAGTTGCCCAATTTCAGCAACTAACTGACCTGGAGTAATGCCAAATACGTACTGTAGTACTAGAACAATCACCACGATCGCCAGCAATAATCCCCAACTGACACTGAGAACTTTTAATAACCAACGAATCGCCAGGACTGATACAGCGATCGCAGCGACTAACAATACGATCTGGGGATCAACAGCCGTCAGCAAATCATCCATACGCTTCACCTCTCAATCTACTCGACTCATTTTAATCTCAGCATGAATAAATTTCGCCACACTATTTTCTTCATTCGAGTAATCATATGGGTCGCATACTGTTTCAGTTTCGGCGTGGCATTGGCAACGACGATCGCGCGATCGGCAATCTGAAACATCTTAATGTCATTGCTGTGATCACCAAATACCACCAATTCATCGTCAACCAGATCCTATCCTGGGTTGATTGGCGATCAACGATGTACCAGTACATCCCATCGTTGATAATGTCGTTGTAATAGAGGCAATCTGCCGTTCCATTAAACCTGGAGATCAACGAAACGCAACTGAACTTGCAGATTAGTGGATAGACATCTTCAATAATGTCGGAATCAATACGATTGATCACTTCATGGTGCCCCGATTCCAGATCAGTAATGAAAGCACCATTAAATTCAACGATCGGCAATGGCAACCTTAAACCCTTCAGCATCATTTGGATGGAAACACCACTGCGGGCACTGGCAACGGTAAACGTTAAACCATCCTCCAGTAATTCGCGGAGTGTTTGCTGGCTGAACAGGGAAAGCACAGCCTGATTGTTAAGCAATGTGCCATCTAGATCAGACACATATAGGGTTTGATTCATCACACTTTGGGCAATTTACCGGACAACCCAACGTTTCTGTTATACGTTGATTGCTTCCGTGTTGGCAATTGCCTGTTCCAGCAGTTGCTTCAATTTGGGGTTGGCATTGAGGTCAAAACCCGCCGCCTGCGCCCGTGCGATCGCCTCTTCAGCAGTCAAACCTTCCTGTTGAGCAATGCTGAGCAACGCCACAGCACTTGCCCGTAATCCCCCTGCACAATGAACTAACGTTGGTTTGGGGAGTTTGTCCAGTTCTTCCACAATCGCCACCAGTTGGGCTTCATCGGCAGTTGCTGGTGTAAAGGGAGTATGGGCGTAGCTCAGTCCCAGGGAGGCGGCAATGTCAGATTCTTCTGCAAGAAACCCTTCTTCAGTGGGCGATCGCAAGTTTAATACAGACTTAAATCCAGTCTGGGCTGCCTGTTCCAGGTCAGCAGGTGTCACTTGTCCAGCAGCGCTGAAATCATCATTGATTCGTTTAACCATAACTTAAGTATGTTTTCGTCATTGATACAGAGATTGCTTCAACACAACGGGTTGCACTTACAAGTTCACGTATTGCAAGCATCAACCCTTATCCCCATCGGGAAACCGTATTTTTTGGCCAGTATCGCATAGTGCTCTCAAAGAAACAAGGTGTTGCTTAATTAAGATTAGTAAGACAAACAGTTACATTCTCTAACAATATACCCGAATCCTTCCCAGCAAACTGTTGGCATCAAGTGGGACTAACTAGTTTCAATGGTTCAATATTAACTAACAGCTTTTCACCCAACCAGAGGGCATGGTTGATATGGTCTGCCACAGCATCACCTGTATTCGGATGGACCAGAATCGCCAAGCCTTCACGGTGTAGCATCAACCAGGGCACCACTTTGTCAAACTGATCCGGTGCAAAGGCAACCTGATACATCGGTTTAGTATGGGGACCAACGAGTTTGTCATGCCAGCGACCTAACTGTACTGGAAAGAGATCGCCCAGTCCTTCACGTACCCGCGCTGCGGCTTCTCGGGTGTCGGGATCAAAATAAACATGGGCATGATAGCTGGTGATTTCAATCATAGATTCTGACATTGCAGAAGAAGTGCTATATGGGGTTCGATCAGGCTACAAGGCTATATTTCTCCCAGCTATCAGGAGAAACATCGGGCAGGTGAGCCAATAAACTATCCCAGGTTGAGTAGGTTTGGAGGGCATGTATCACAACACTCAGTGGTTCTGGGAAAATCGTTTGAAAGTCTGCTTCTTCTGGAAATTGGAGTTTGAATGCCAATCGTTCTTCCGGTGGTGTAAATTGACTATCCACGCCGGGACGATTGCCTCTAGCATCCACTCGATACCAGCCAAAGTCCTCTAAATAGATGGCATTGAATCCATGTAAGCTGTAGGGCGCACCATCATCATGAATGCTGAGGCGCTGATAACAAAACCCTGTCGGAATGCCATTTGCCCGTAGTAACGCAGCTAATAGATGGCTTTTCGCGTAGCAGTAACCCGTTCTGTGCTGGAGTACATCGGAAGCCTTCCAGGTTACAGGGTTCATTTGATAATCGGAACTGTGATGAATCTCATCCCGCACCCATTCAAAACAGGCTTTGGCGATCACGATCGGACTTTCCCCTTGCGTCGCCAGTTGCTTTGCCAATTCCAGAATGGTTGGACGCTGCCAATCAATGATGTCGCTAGATTGCAGATAATTCTCCATTTCCTACTCCGTTGATACCAGCTTTCCAGGCTCACTCACTCCAACTGTAACAATTTATCAGTAGTGTTTTGAATACTACGGTAATTCGACCGATATTAAGGTATTAAAGAAGAGCACTCCTCATTTACGCCACAAGTTGGGATAGACGTGACCCAGATCCAGCGGAAAAAAACCTCATCCAAAGCAGATTCTTTTACCGAGTCAGTAATTCGGGAAATGACCCGGGTGGCGCTGCAACATGGAGCCATTAATCTGTCGCAGGGATTTCCCGATTTTCCCTGTCCACCGGAATTGAAGCAGGCAGCCTATCAGGCGATCGCCGAAGATGTGAACCAGTACGCCATTACCTGGGGCGATCGGCCATTTCGGCAGGCGATCGCAGAAAAAGTCCGCTGGTATCTGGGATTAACCATTGATCCAGAGCGCCAAATTACCGTCACCTGCGGTTCTACCGAAGCGATGGCAGCAACAATGCTGGCAACGGTGGATGTGGGTGATGAGGTCATCATTTTTGAACCATACTATGAAAACTATGGTCCCGATGCCATTCTGGCAAACGCGACGCCCCGTTACGTAAAACTCCGTCCACCCGATTGGAGCTTTGATGAGGCAGAACTGCGGCAGGCATTTAATCGACATACCAAGGCGATTATTATCAATACGCCCCATAATCCATTGGGCAAAGTGTTTACCCGTTCGGAATTGCTTCTGATTGCCGAATTGTGTCAGAAATGGGACGTATTAGCGTTCACTGATGAAATTTACGAACACATTCTGTATGACGGCGTAAAACACATCGCGATGGTGACTCTACCCGGTATGGAAGACCGTACAGTTACCATCAACGGACTGTCTAAAACTTATAGTATAACGGGATGGCGGGTAGGCTACATTCTGGCAAATCCAGAATTGACGGGCGCAATTCGTAAAGTCCATGATTTTCTTACTGTCGGTGCGCCTGCGCCGCTGCAACGGGCAGGTGTCGCTGCCATGCAGTTACCGCCTGAATACTATGCTGGTCTGGCAGTGCTATACGCCCAAAAACGGGATTTAATTTTGCAAACACTGGATGCGATCGGAATTCCTTATTTTGTGCCGCAGGGAGCCTATTATGTTTGGGCGGATATTTCTCGGTTTGGGTACTCCAGTGATGTTGACTTTACCTATCATCTGATTAAGGAAATTGGTGTGGCAGTGGTTCCCGGTTCCAGTTTCTTTAGTGATCCTGTAAGTGGTCATTCGTTTATTCGCTTCTGCTTTAGCAAAAAGACGGAAACATTAGAGGCAGCCCGCGATCGCCTCAAGAGACTCACATACTGACGATATTTTCCATAGGAGGCAACCAATGAGTCTACTGAACCCAGTTCTAGACCACTCCCCTCAGATCCAGTTGCCGAGTGTGAAGGCAAATCTGAATTACCTGATCCCGATGACAGCAAAACCTGTCAACTATACCTATGATCCGCCAGCGGGTATTCCCCGCCAGAATGGACACTCGGTTGCGTATCGGGTACCCGTTTATAACGCCCGCTCGATCGCCGCCGATCTGTCACTGGATCAACAAGGCTTCACTCTGGTTGAACAGCATACTACGGTGCAGGATTTCTACGATGATGACGAAGTGCGCCGAGTTTACTATGCCGAAGCGGAAGCATTACTCAAAACATTGACAGGCGCAACCAGAGTAATCGTGTTTGATCATGTGGTTCGTAATGCCCAGCGATCTCACCCCGGTCAGAATGACATCAAGGCACCCGTTCGTCGCGTCCATAATGACTTTACTGCTAACTCCGGCTATACCCGTGGGCGGCTGGTATTAGAAGCAATTGGTGAGTCAGATTCGGATAGTCTGTTGCGGCAACGGTTTAGTATTATCAACCTCTGGCGGGCGATCGCTCATCCAATTCAGGAATCACCCCTGGCAGTATGTGATGCCCGCAGTATCGCTCCGTCCGACCTGATAGCCACTGATCTGGTGTATCGCGATCGGGT
>CAZGDE010000107.1:0-17970 GCA_964524315.1 uncultured bacterium | reverse complement strand
GGTAAGTTCCGTACCGTGCGGCAAAACTCTAATCCATCGACACCTGGCATCATGACATCAAGCAAAATGACAGATACTGCATCGTGGTAAATCATTGACAAGGCATCGATGGCATTATCGGCAACTAATACGTGATACTCCGGTTCTAGCGCCCGTTTTACCAACTGATGCACGATGGGACTATCATCTACTGCCAGGACTGTTAATGAATCTGTCATTTCAGTCACCATAGCCCTCTCCTGATAAATCAACCAGATCTAATTAACCGGATCTAAAGCCGACCTTCCCACCGCTGATGTCAGTAGCGTCAATGGTCACGACAGTTCTGGGACTGGGGTTGACTGTTGGCGCGAGGGAGAGTCGCTGGTTATAGGCTTAAAGTGCCCAGGAAGTTATCACCGTTGGTAGACAGGTGGCATGTTTCAACAATTCTTATTGGAATCTAGATAGAAAATTGCCTGAGACTGATGACTGGAGAAAGGCGATACAGCCTCCCACCTGTCCTGAGAAAAGATAGCCTGCAAAATTGAGTCGGCACAATTGGTCACCCCTTGCCCACAGGTAAGGGGTGAAGGTGTTGGTTGAATGGAGGTAACTATTGTTGCAAGCTAAGTGGTGTTGCAAGCTAAGTGGTGTTGCAAGCTAAGTGGTGCAGGCTGAACGATTCCGCGCAAGCAAACGAACGTTTCCCGATAGGGTAGGGTCAGCTTCCACTGGTTGCGGTATCAGAGCAACAGGGGGCGGCTCAGTATGTAATTGCGAATACTGCTGCCAACCAGCTTCTACCGTACTTGGTAAGATCCCGACCAGGGCGGCTACCAGATTGGGGGGAATATTTTGTGCTGCTTCTAAACCAAGCCACTGTGACAGTTGCCGGACAATCAGGTATGCCCGTTGCACGGGCGATCGCACGTAGGTAATTTTGTGCAAATTATTCATGTATAAAAGGCGTTGACGAAATGCCCGTTGTCGTTCCTGAAATAGCTCAGGCACTAAAAAATTAGCATTGCCAATTACATAAATAGATGTGCATTTAATATCAAATTCGCCACCGACGGCTGCACCTGCGCCGGCAAAATCTGCATAATGGGGTGATTGTAAAATTAAGCCAGTCTGGCAATTTTCAGGTAAACATAACAGTTGTCCACTACCAAATAATTGGAGTGGCAAAAAAGAATTGATGCCATCCATAGTGCCCCCGATCAAAAATATCTAGCTTCTTGAATTGGATTTTAGTTGTCATCCGATTTTTAGTTGTTGACATCACTAGTCCGAGTACAGAAAGCCCGGTTTAATCAATTATTGGATGTCATACGATTGTGCCTAAAAAATTAAGCTGCCTACTAATCGACGACACATTTTCCCTTGCTGGAACAGGTGACAGGGAAACAAATAAGAAACAATGCTTTTGCGATATCTATCTCTGAATCAGAATGTGATCTGCAACAAGCTCATTGGTTTTAGTAGAGTTAGTCGTCTGTTACCTGGTAAAGCTTAAAGGGGATATCTGTCAATCAGCCGATTTAAGAAATTTCTTGAAGATAATTTGTCTAAGTAGGGCTCTTATGTGTTCCTTAGTCTCTCTTGCGATTGTATTTATATTATGAATTAAGCTTCCCTAAAGCGGTTGAGCTGAATTACAGAAAATCGAAAAAAAAGAATCTATGAAGTCAGAACATTTACTGACTTTTACTCAGTATTTAGACAGATAGAATACTGAGCTGTAAATTCATTGCTAAGTATGATCCTGATCACAGGTTTGCGGAGCTATCAGAACTGGCCGAGTAGTTGCCCATAGAAACCTGTAGAAACCTTTTGCAAGGTGTGTCTTGCCCTATTGCACCTTATTCCTAGCCACTGTGAGAAATGGATTATGCCAGCTAAAACCTTATTGCTAACCTCCGTTACGGCGATCGCCCTATCCGTTGGAGTCACCCTACCTGCGATTGGTAAGCCGACTACCGTCAGTTATCAAAGATCGGGTGCTGCTGTAACCGTTCCATCTGAACCTGTTTTATCGGCTGTGCCATCGTTTGGCCTGGTTGGTGACCAGGGGCGCATTGTCGAGCAAGTGGCGGGTTATGACGGCTACACCTGGTACTACGTTAGTTTTCGTCCCGGTGCGGAAGGCTGGATTCGGGAAAACTACGCACCTGTAACGACGGTACAACCACCGACGGGAATGGTGAGTGAAGTCACCCATGCGGCTGTTCAAACAAACACCTATGCCGTCAGAGTGTATAGCCAATACAACCAGCTTTATATGGATGTGTTTAACCGCACGACGGGCGAACTGGTATTGCACCGCGTGCCTGCTGTTGCAGTGAGTTCACCCGTTGGTATTCGTTACGCCAATGTTGCCAAAGAAGTGGTTTACCAGATCACCCTGTCGCCTAAAGGGCGTCCGACATTAGCTGTTCGTTATGGTGATCACTTGATGGCGCAGGAACACGGCTTTTAGTCAGCATCCGAACCGTTTCTGGCTTTCGGGAAAACTACCACACCCTTCTGAAGTTACTTCTACGAAGACAACCCCCTGAAAATCGTCACCCTGAAAATCGTCACTATGAACACCAAACATTCCATCGTTGCTATTTTCGCTGCTACCGCTGCCTCACTTTGTGTCACGTTACCCGCCTTTGCCCGTCCTGCTGCACTGTTTGCTCAAGATCAGGGTAGTCGGATTAATGTTCGTTCGGCTCCGAACACAACAGCATCCATTCCCCATTACGGGTTGGTTGGCGATCGCGTCGAAATCCATCGGGCAACGATGGGCCGCGATGGTTATCAGTGGTACTACGTCCAGTTTCCCTCAGCGGCAAAGGGATGGGTTCGGGGTGACTTTGTTCGCTATAACAACCCCAGTCATACAACCTATGCCATGCTGACAGGCAATTTGGGCGATCGTATCAATGTGAGATCGGCTCCGTCGACTAAGGCGGCGTCTCCCCACTATGGTCTCCAGGGTGATGTGGTTCAGGTTGTAGATCAGACCAGAGGTAAGGACGGCTATGCCTGGCACTATGTGCAATTTCCCTCCGGCGCACAGGGCTGGGTTCGGGGTGATCTGGTGCAGTTTATGGATGAAGGTGGTTGCTAATTCTAGGTTGGCTGTCTGACTCGCCTGACCACATTTTCCACGGCGACGGCAGATCTCTCGGACTGCTATAAAACCTGAATAAACAACCTGGATTGGGTACAGCTAAAGTTGCAGACACCGTCTGCAACTTTGTGCTTTTTGATCAGATCGCCAATTTTCGGCTTATAGTAAATCCGTTCAATATCCAGACATCTTTCCCATGACTGATGCACCGTCCCCTTCTGTCCCCATCGTGCCTCCTGAAGCGACAGATATTGACCGGGAACAGCAGGTACGCCTGAAAAGCGAGGGTGGTAAGCTGTTGTTGATGTTGCCACCCGATGGTGAAGGCGACGAGGAGAACCCGGTTGCCTTTAGTTGGGATGAAATTTGGCACCAACTGATGCAGCGGTTGAATGCGGGTGAACGGTTCTGGCAACCCGACACAACCGTACATTTGCTGGCCCGCGATCGCTTGCTGGATATGCGCCAGTTACAGGCGATTGCCGATGCTTTGACCGATGTGCAATTACAGTTAAAGCGGGTTTATACCAGTCGGCGGCAAACGGCGGTAGCTGCGGCGACGGCAGGTTATTCTGTTGATCAGCAATCTACCATTGCCCATTTGAACCAACCGTCCCAGGAAACGGGGCAGGCGTTGGCCGAGCCTTTATATCTAGAGACAACTCTGCGATCAGGGGCAGATATTCGTCACAACGGCACCGTTGTGATTTTAGGGGATTTGAACCCAGGTAGTTCTATTACCGCTGAAGGGGATATTCTGGTTTGGGGACGGTTACGGGGTATGGTTCATGCGGGTTGCAAGGGAAATGCTCGTTGCCTGATTATGGCGTTGCAGATGGAGCCAACCCAGATTCGCATTGCCGATTTCGTTGCCCGCGCCCCAGAAAACCCACCCGATCAGTACTATCCTGAAGTGGCATATGTTACGCCCAAAGGAGCCATCCACATTGCCAGGGCGATGGACTTTTCCCGCAATCAGGCGATCGGTGGCAAGGAATAAAAGTCAGTGACAAGGAACAAATCGGTCAAGCAGGGTTGTCTGTCTATCAGTTACGGTTTCTTTTTGGGTTGCTCTGGCCAATCATTTGCGTGATCGCCATCTACTTTGTCAACGATCGCATACTATTAATCAACCAATCATCATTCATCTCCTCACTTCATGAGCCGCATTATCGTCGTCACATCTGGAAAAGGAGGGGTGGGTAAAACCACTACCACGGCTAATCTGGGCATGGCACTGGCGCGGCGTAGCCGTAAGGTTGCCGTGATTGATGCCGACTTTGGTCTCCGAAATCTAGATTTACTTTTAGGGTTGGAAAACCGCATCGTTTATACGGCGGTTGATGTTCTGGCAGGACAGTGCCGCCTGGAGCAAGCTCTGGTCAAAGATAAGCGTTATCCTAACCTGGTGCTGTTGCCTGCTGCGCAAAATCGCACCAAAGATGCTGTTAAACCAGAGCAAATGAAAAAACTGGCAGCGGCGCTGACAAAAGCGTTTGAGTATGTCCTGGTCGATTGCCCGGCGGGGATTGAGTCGGGTTTTCAAAATGCGATCGCAGCAGCACAGGAAGCATTGATTGTCACGACTCCTGAAATTTCGGCAGTACGTGATGCTGACCGGGTCGTGGGCCTATTGGAAGCTAATAATATTAAGAACATTCGGCTGATTATTAACCGCATTCGTCCGGCAATGGTGCAGGCGAACGACATGATGTCGGTAGAGGATGTAAAAGAAATTTTGGCAGTACCACTGATTGGGGTCGTCCCAGACGATGAAAAAGTGATCGTCTCCACTAATAAAGGTGAACCCCTCGTGTTGGCGGACACTCCGTCGTTGGCTGGTAGTGCTTTCGATAACATCGCCCGCCGTTTGGAAGGGGAAAAAGTTGATTTTCTCGACCTGAACCCGACGAATGACGGTTTATTCGCCCGGATCAAAAAAGCTCTCTCTGCAAAACTGTTCTGATTCAGTTCTAACTCGCCCCTCACCTGCCCATGTTGCTTGAATTTCTGGAACGCTTCTTTTCTCGCTCTGGTGAAAGTAGCCGCCAACAAGTAAAAAATCGCTTGAAACTGGTGTTGGCCCATGATCGTGCCGATCTATCACCAGAAATGTTGGAATCGATGCGACGGGAAATTTTGGCAATTGTCTCCCGGTATGTGGAACTGGATAACGAAAGCATGGAGTTTGCGCTGGAGAGCAACCAGGGGACAACAGCCCTCATTGCCAATTTGCCCATCCGGCGTGTTCGCTCGCAACCAGAGCCGTTAGACGCTCCGGCCAGTGCCACGAAGGAGACGGATGAGGTAACGCTGGCACTGGCTTCTCTGAATGCGGATCCACCATCGTTAGAACTGGATTTGTCGACCCTGGATCCCACCCATCCCAGTCTGGACGTAGATTCCTCGCCGCCTCTGCCTGGCAACGAGCTGGAAGGGGAGTCAACAGAACCGCTCACTCACGACTAACGATGCCGGGGTTTCCGGTTGTTCACCATTCTTAGCGCTGCATCTGTGATTACTGGCAAAACTAAACTCCTTGGTGTTATTGGGCATCCGGTCGAGCATTCCCTCTCGCCGATCATGCATAATGCTGCGATCGCCCAGTTAGGGGTTGACTATGTTTACTTGCCTTTACCAGTTCAGCCTGACGAACTGGAACTGGCCGTAAATGGCTTGGCTGCCCTTGGCTTTCAGGGCTTTAACATTACCATTCCTCACAAACAGGCAATTCTCCCCCTGTTAACAGAGGTTTCCGATCTGGCCATTGCTGTCGGGGCTGTCAATACCGTCTGGCGCAATGAAACTGGCTGGAGTGGCACTAACACGGATGTGGCAGGCTTTCTGGCACCACTGCAAAACCTGCAACGTGACTGGAGGGCCGCAACGGTGGTTATTTTGGGGAATGGCGGGGCAGCCAGGGCCGTGGTGGCAGGTTGCCATCAGTTGGGGTGTGCCGAAATTCATGTCGTCGGGCGAGACGGGGAAAAGCTGGATGAATTTCTCCAAAGCTGGATGAATTCCCCGCTGGGGGTAAAATTAAAAGTTCATACCTGGAAAAACTTGCCTGATCTGTTACCAACCGTAGATTTGCTGGTCAATACTACCCCCATTGGCATGTTCCCCCACACCGAGAGATCGCCCCTCAATCCGGTTGAGGTTGAATTGCTACCCGCTTCACTGATTGCCTACGATCTAATTTATACGCCCAGTCCCACCGTGTTTTTGCAGCAGGCGATGCAACGAGGGGCGATGGCGATCGATGGCTTAGAGATGCTGGTGCAGCAGGGGGCTGCGGCTTTACAACTCTGGGTACAACAGAATGTGCCCGTAGAGGTGATGCGGCGATCACTACAGGTACACCTCGGTTTAATTCCCTAGAAGGAGTCATATAAGATGCGGCAAAGGGCGATGTGGAAAAGGGTTGGGGTCGTGGTATGTGTGGTTCCCTTCCTGTTGCTGGGGAGTCCCACCGCGACTACATTGACAGTTGTTGCCTCTGTACCCATGGCCCAGTCGATCTGGAAACGATTTTCCTCAACCGAGGGGCGGTTTGCGGTGCTGTTTCCCGGCGAACCCGGCGAGTTAAAGCGTCCGGTGCAGTATGGCACTGACCAGGCGACCGAATTTCGCATGTTTTACGTGGAGCGTCCCAAGGAAAAAATTGTTTATGCCGTTGCCTATAATGATTTCCCCATGGCAGGGAACACGATTACACCAGAACTGATGCAGCGGGCCCTCGTCAGTGGGCGGGATTCGATGCTCAAAAGTTTACAGGCCACGTTAATTTCAGAACGCCCTATTCAACTGGATACTGCTCCTGGACGCGAAATTATCTTCAAATTACCGAATAACGCGCTTGGCCGCATTCGTATTTACTTTGTCGGTCAACGCCTATATCAGGTCTGGTCGATTGTGGATGCGGACAGGCAGAAATATTTAACTAAAAGTATTGAAGGCTTCTTAAACTCGTTTGAGGTGGTATCGAACGCCCAATTGTTACAGTAAATCGCTTCCCAAATGGTGTCCGGGATGGGTGAGTAGCTGAAGGAATACTAAGGATTTGGGTAGAGAATGGACAGGGACGGCATGATAGAAAGAGCCTGGAGAAAGGGTTACCATCCAGATCTCTGCATCTTATTCTCATTTCCTACAGCCTAACGTTATGCCTTCCCCATCTCTCAAGTATGCCTACTTCCCTGGTTGTGTCGCTCAGGGTGCCTGCCGTGAGTTGTATCAATCCACAGCGGTTTTAGCTCAGGCGTTAGGTATCGAACTGATTGAACTGAAAAAGGCTTCTTGCTGTGGGTCGGGTACGTTCAAGGAAGATTCCCAATTGCTTGAAGACACGGTCAATGCGCGGAATATTGCGCTTGCAGAAGAGTTAAATTTGCCTCTGTTGACCCATTGCAGTACGTGTCAGGGGGTAATTGGGCGAGTAGACGAACGCTTAAAGGAGCGGCAGGAATCCAATCCAGCGTATGTAGAACAGGTGAATGGTTTGTTAGAACATGAAGGTTGCTCACCGTATCGGGGCACCACAGCAGTCAAGCACCTACTCTGGGCATTGGTGGGAGATTATGGGCTGGAGGCACTGGCTCAACGAGTAACTCGCAAATTGTCGAACTTGAAGTGTGCTGCATTTTATGGCTGTTATCTGTTGCGGACACAAAAGCATTTGCCATTTGATGACCCGTTCGATCCACAGTCCCTCGAAAATGTGTTTCGTGTGGTTGGCGCAACTCCTGTAATCTATCGAGGGCGCACCCAATGTTGCGGCTGGCCCCTGTCCAGCTATGCGACGGAACAGTCTTTCCAAATGGCGGGGATGCATATTCAGGAGGCGATCGCCCAAGGCGCTGACTGCTTGGTAACTCCCTGCCCGTTGTGTCACTTAAATCTTGATTCTCGCCAACCAGAAGTTGAAAAGGTCATTGGCCAACGACTGGGGCTACCCGTTCTGCACCTGCCCCAACTGGTTGCATTGGCAGTTGGGATCCCGCCTAAGGAACTGGGCCTTGATCGGCATATTGTTTCGACCCGCCCCCTGTTGGAGAAATTGGGTTTGTAAGCCGTCTATTCCCTCTGTCTATTCAATATTGGCAACGCGGAACCCCATGGCGCATTCGAACTGATTGGGTTGTTGTTCCGTCAGACGATTGATGGCCTGTCCACACCGGAGCTGTCCCCCCTTCCAGCGGGGTTGCCCACTCTGATCCGCCATCAAACAGGTTTGGCAAACCTGAGAGGGGGAAATTAGCTGATTGTCCATAAGGATGACAAGCATAAAACGCCTCCAGTGAACATTCTTTTCCCAATTTCATTGTATGTCAGGAGACATTTGGATCGGGATCACGCATACACAGCTTAATATGCCCTCCTCTGAGCCGGAGTATCGGTTTAAACCTTTGCTGATTTTTCCTGAGAAGTTTTCTGCTGATCCTCTGCCATCCACCCTGAAACAGAGTTATGATCATAAGCTTGGATCTATGTCTGCTTGCTTAGACTCATTGCTTGAACTTAACGTTGCACCCGGAAAGGTTGACTGTTGTGACTCGAACAAACTTAGATTTTCTCGCTGAAACCGATCCTGCGATCGCTGAAATTATTCAGCAGGAACTTCAGCGTCAGCGGGATCACCTGGAACTGATTGCCAGCGAAAACTTTACATCCCCCGCTGTCCTCGCCGCTCAGGGTTCCGTGCTAACGAATAAGTACGCGGAGGGTTTACCTGGTAAACGATATTACGGCGGTTGTGAGTTTATTGACCGGGCAGAGCAATTGGCGATCGACCGGGTGAAGCAACTCTTTGGCGCTGCCCATGCTAATGTGCAACCCCATTCGGGTGCCCAGGCAAACTTTGCGGTTTTCCTGGCACTCCTCCAACCCGGTGACACATTCATGGGTATGGATCTTTCACACGGTGGTCACCTGACACACGGCTCGCCAGTAAACGTTTCCGGCCTTTGGTTTAACAAAGTTCATTACGGGGTGAATCCGGAGACAGAACAACTGGATTATGACCAGGTACGCGACCTGGTGTTGCAACATCGTCCGAAGCTAATTATCTGCGGCTATTCGGCTTACTCCCGGATTATTGACTTTCCTAAGTTTCGGGAAATTGCTGATGAGGTGGGTGCTTACCTCATGGCAGACATTGCTCACATTGCTGGTTTAGTCGCTACCGGGCATCATCCCAGTCCTATCCCCTATTGTGATGTGGTGACGACGACGACCCATAAAACATTGCGGGGGCCTCGTGGTGGCCTGATCATGACCCGCGATGCTGAATTGGGTAAGAAGTTTGACAAAGCGGTGTTCCCTGGTTCGCAGGGCGGCCCGTTGGAACATGTCATTGCGGCTAAGGCAGTTGCCTTTGGTGAAGCGTTGAAGCCAGAATTTAAGACCTATTCTGGGCAGGTAATCGAAAATGCTCAGGCAATGGCGGCCCAGTTGCAAAGTCGGGGTTGTAAAATTGTCTCCGGTGGTACAGATAACCATGTGATGTTGGTTGATTTGCGATCAGTTGGTATGACGGGTAAACAGGCTGATCAGCTGGTCAGTGAGGTCAATATTACCGCTAATAAAAATACGGTACCGTTTGACCCCCAATCACCATTTGTAACCAGTGGCTTACGGCTTGGTTCTCCAGCAATGACCACCCGTGGCATGGGTACAGCCGAATTTACGGAAATTGGTAATATCATTGCTGATCGACTGTTGCATCCTGACGATGCCACAGTCGCCCAGAATTGTCGGCAACGGGTCGCCGAACTGTGTGCCCGGTTCCCGCTCTATCCCCATCTCAACCTGCCGGTACCTGCTCTGGCATAAGCTTTGCTAGCAGGTTTGAATTTTCAGGGGCGTACTTTACGCCCTTTTTTGTTGTTGGGCTGATTTACTGTTATCAGTCTTTAGGGGCTTGCTCCAACATGCTGCATCTGAAACTGTACAAATTGCAAGTTGGTTAGCAAAGGCACTGACTGACGCTGATGCTGGGAGAAAACGTTGCAAAGTCATGGTTACCTCCCCCAACGGCAACTGTAGGAAACGCACTTCCTAATGTTTTAATGAAGTCTGATTTAATTCTGATTTAATAAAGTCTGACAACTGGGAGATTTGCGATTGAATTTCGCTAGTAAATCGTCATTTGGCCAAATTACTGTACCAAACTAGCCAAAAAGCGTCAGAATTGATAGCAATTCACAATTCTTTGCGAATGTTCGTCGGAAATATAGTACACTCTGCCTGTTGTCCGTCCTCGACCCACCGATCCAGATGCTTTACCAGCTATATCACCTGATTGCCTTCCTGGTTGCGGCTCTGGTTGTCCTTTGGACAACTCCGCTCGTTAAAAAGATTGGCCTTAAAGCCGGTTTGGTAGATAAACCGGGTGGACGTAAGATTCACAAGCGTCCTATGGTTCGTCTGGGCGGGGTTTCTATTTTCGCAGGGGCATTGGTGGCGCTGCTCATTGTCTGGTGGACTGGTGGTTTTGGTACCCTGCCTCCCAACAAAGAATATGAGGTGTGGGGGGTAGCGCTCGGTGGAATTGCCTTTTTCCTGATTGGCTTTGCTGATGATTTGTTTACTCTCCCGGCGGTTAGTCGCCTGTTGATGCAGCTAACGGTGGCAGCACTGGCATGGCAGGCAGGAGTAAAAATCTCCTTTCTGACGATTCCAGTCATGGGGTTAGTCCATTTGCAGGACTGGATTAGTTTGCCTATTACGGTTATCTGGTTGGTAGGAATGGCAAATGCCATCAATATGATTGATGGGTTGGATGGTTTGGCAGCAGGGGTGTCAGGGATTGCTGCTATCGTCATGATGATTGTCTGTCTGTTCATGAACCAGTCAGCCGCTGCATTGATTGCCGCTGCATTAGCAGGCGCTTCTTTGGGATTTCTGCGCTACAACTTCAACCCGGCACAGATTTTTATGGGCGATGGGGGGGCCTATTTTATGGGCTTTACCCTTGCAGGTGTGGGTGTCATTGGCCTGGTTAAGGGGGTAACAACTGTAGCAGTCATCCTGCCCTATTTGATTCTGGCCGTACCTATTTTGGACATTACATCGGTAGTGGTCGCCCGGTTGCGACGTGGGCAGTCTCCCTTTGCGGCTGATAAACGCCATCTGCATCATCGTCTTTTGCAAGCAGGCTTGTCTCAACGGTTGATTGTACTTTTCATCTACTCGCTGACGCTCTGGGTTGGCAGCTTGGCAATGGCAATCTCTAATATGCCAAGTGGTTGGGGCTACGCGATCGCCGCAACTCTGATCCTGTCGTTAACTAGCTGGCAGGTTTGGAAAACAGCGAAACAGTCATAAGATCGGCCTTTTGTGTCCTATTGTTGCCATGACGGTTGTTGCAGAAATTATTTGCGTTGGCACCGAATTACTCCTCGGTGATATCGTTAACACCAACGCTCAGTTTTTGGCGCAGGAATTGGCTCACTTGGGAATTGCCCATTACTACCAGACGGTAGTAGGCGATAATCCAGAGCGAATTCAGAAAGCAGTGGCGATCGCTAGCGATCGTGCCCAATTGCTGATTTTTACAGGTGGTCTGGGCCCAACGCCCGACGACCTGACCCATGCGACCCTGGCCGACTGTTTTGGTGTTCCCCTGGTTGAACGCCCTGAAATCGTTGCCGACATTGCCGAGAAATTTGCCCGTCGGGGGCGGGAGATGACCCCCAATAATCGCAAACAGGCATTATTGCCAGAAGGGGCGGACATTCTCACTAACGCAACAGGAAGTGCTCCTGGAATTATCTGGCAACCACAACCACACCTGACTGTTCTGACGTTTCCTGGGGTTCCGGCAGAAATGCGGCAGATGTGGCACCAGGTTGCCATTCCCTATCTGAAGCAGCGGGGTTGGGGCCGAGCCACGATTTACAGCCGTACACTCAAGTTTTGGGGCATTAGCGAATCCGCATTGGCGGAGAAGGTGAATTCCTTCTTTGACTTACAAAATCCTACTGTTGCTCCCTATGCCAACAATGGCGAGGTAAAGTTACGGATCTCTGCGTTAGCGGATTCAACAGCCGCTGCCAATGAATTAATTACTCCAATTGAACAGCAACTTCGACACATTGGTGGTTTGGATTGTTACGGTGTCGATCAGGATTCCCTGGCCACTGTTGTCGGGGCGCAACTCAAAGCAGCTTCAGCTACCCTAGCCGTTGCCGAATCCTGTACGGGCGGTAGCTTAGGGGGGATGATTACTGCGATCGCTGGTAGTTCAAGCTATTTCTGGGGAGGGGTGATCTCCTATGACAATGCGGTTAAGGTAAATCTACTGGGCGTGAATCCGGATGATCTGTCACAGCATGGTGCGGTCAGTCATGTAGTGGCGCAGCAGATGGCAATAGGGGTTCGCGATCGCCTGGGTACGACCTGGGGACTTAGTATTACAGGCATTGCTGGCCCCGATGGGGGCACAGAAACGAAGCCCGTTGGCCTGGTTTACATTGGGTTGGCAGGAATTGCAGGCGTTAAGAGTTTTGAGTATCGCTTTAACCCAGTGAGCCGGGACTGGATACGCCACTTGAGTGCCTGCTCGGCTTTGGATCAGTTACGGCGAGAATTAGCCGCAGTATTGTAAAGAATTGTTAAGATGCCTTAAAGAAACGTAGCAACTTTTTGGCGTCTGATCCCCTCGTTGTGCGTCCTCAGACCTTTTCGGCTGGGTGTCGCCAACTTTCTTAATCTTCTGGTGGCCAACTGTTGCTCAATTGATAAATTGGGTACAATTTGAGTAGGTAATCAGGTTAGGCTATTTCTATCGCAGTAATAGCGTGGTGACTAGCTAGCCTTAGCGAAGGAGCTATCGGTTCAATGGACTACCTCGAGAAGGTGCTTGAGAAGATCAAGGAATGGACTCGTAAGTTGATTGAAGCTTTGCTAGGTCCGGATGTTCAGCCCGAACCGGAGCCAATACCGATCCCTGTTAATGATCCCCAGCGCCGTTAGTAGTTCGTTATAGTGGGTTTGCTTGTTTAGTATTTTGGTACTGCACGGACCAAACCTGAACCTTCTGGGACAACGAGAACCTGGAATTTATGGTTCAGCGACCTTAGACGATATTAATCGTCTACTGGAAAGTGATGCGGAGGTTCTTCAGGTCGCAATAACCTGTTTGCAGTCGAATCACGAAGGTGCCCTGGTTGATGCAATTCATCAAGCATTATCGCGTCATCAGGGCATTGTGATTAATGCCGGAGCCTACACCCATACGAGTGTTGCCATTCGGGATGCGATCGCGGCAGTTAAATTACCGACTGTCGAGGTGCATCTAAGTAATATTTATCAGCGAGAAGAATTCCGCCATCATTCCTATATTGCTCCGGTTGTGATTGGGCAAATTAGTGGATTTGGGCCAAATAGTTATCGTCTGGGCTTGAAAGCATTAGTGGACTACCTTCAGAAACGGCAAGGATAGCGTGTAATGGTTTTATCCGTGTCGTCTTAGCTCGACACGCGCACGCCCTGATTGGGAATAGCAACGGTAAAAGTGGTTTGGTTATTGCTTGACTGCACAGAAATCGTGCCGCCCAGGTGCGTGGTCAGGCGTTGTACCAGTGCTAATCCTAAGCCAGTGCCACCTTGCTTCCAGGGATCGGCGTTGGGGATGCGATAGAACTTATCAAAAATTCGTTCCAGTTCGTTCGTAGCAATTTCGCTTCCCGTATTACTTACCAGAAAGCAAACTTGCCCAGGGTTAGCCTCAGCACTGATGGTAATAGTTTCCCCAGGCGGCGTATATTTGCAGGCATTATTAAGTAGTTCGCTTAAAATCCGCTCTAGTGAAGTGATATCAGCAACCAGAGGGGGCATGTTGGGGGCGGGTAACTTGATCTGGAGAATTTGGTGGCGTGAACGTGCCCGTTCCTCAAATGGCTGAACCAACTGTGGGATCCAGAGGTGGATATCGATCGTTTCCAGTGCGGTTGTGAGTTTCCCTGTTTCTAACCGTTGTAGATCTAACAGGTCATTAATCAAACTAATTTCGCGGGCACATTCCTGCTTCAAAATATTTAAGTACTGATCAACTTTTGCCTTGGAACCATTCAGGTTTGTGTCCTGGTTTAAGGCGATTTCTAACATGCGAATTGACATCTTCATGTTGGAAATAGGCGTCCGGAGCTCGTGCGACACCGTACTGAGAAAATCGTCTTTGAGCCAATTGAGCCGTTCTAGTAGTTTGACCTGGGTTTGTGCTGCCTGGAATAGCCGAGCTTGACGGATGGCGATCGCGCACTGATTGGCTACCTGCTGTACCAGGCGTAATTCGCGTTCCCGAAAAGCATACTCCTTATCGGTAATCAGCCACAGGTCACCGAGTACACCCTGGTCGTCCACAAGGGGACAGGCCAGCATGGTTACCCGTCCCCGAATGGGATTCATGGCGAGATTACAAAACTGAAGGTACTGACCGCTTAGCAATAAGCGATAGAGTTCAGGAAATTTCGCCATCTGTGCCACTCGATCCTTCATGGGAAAGAGGGTCAGGTTGTATTCGTAACAAATTGTCGAAGTTTCCTGGTCTAGATCGTATAAGGACGCATTACAACTGTTGACCCCCAATCCTTCGCCCAACTCCTGCACCGCTGTTTGCAAAATTTGACTTTCATCGAGGCTATCACGCACTTTATCAGTGATGCGTTTGAGGGTCGCTTCAAAACTAAGTGACTGCTGCAGTTCGGCGGTGCGTTGCCCAATCTCATTCTCTAAGCGGTAATTAAAGTGTTGTAAGTCCGTTTCAATTTGCTTTCGTTGGGTAATATCGAAGCGGATCACGAGATATTGGACTGGCTTACCCTGCTCATTCAGGAAGGGAACGATGGTAGTGTCGACCCAGTAATAGCTACCATCCTTCGCCCGATTTTTGACCTCACCATGCCAGATGTGACCACTGGCAATGGTCGCCCAGAGTTGACGAAAAAACTCTTTCGAGTGATAGCCCGAATTCAAAATTCTGTGATCTTGTCCAATTAATTCGTTACGGCTGTACTGGGAAATTTCGCAAAATTTGTCGTTGACATACCGAATAATGCCATTGGGATCAGTAGAGGCAACGATCGCCGCCTGGTCGAGGGCAAACTTCATATCCGACAGTTCCTTCAGCGATCGCTGAAGGTGTTCTTCTGCCTGTTTGGTCAAGGTAATGTCACGGGTTATCTGAGAAAAGCCGTATAAATTGCCATTATCCTCTCGTAGGGCCGTAGTCACTACATGGGCCCAAAATTGGGAGCCATCTTTACGCATGCGCCAACCTTCCTCAATACACTGCCCTTCTTGTTCGGCCTGAATCAATGTTGCCTGCGGCTTGCCCTCTTGGCGGGCGGTGGGCGGGTAACAGTGGGAAAAATGCTGCCCTAAAATGTCATTGCTTTCGTAGCCTTTGATCCGTTGAGCGCCAGCATTCCAACTCATGACATAACCACGGGGGTCGAGGGCATAAATGGCATAGTCTTTGATCTGGTCTACGAGAAAGCGGTACTGCTCCTCGCTTTGTTTCAGGGAGTGGGCAATCACCGTGGCGTGTTTGGCATTTCTCTCTGCCCGTTGTTTAGCTGCCAGTAAGGCACCACTCAGGATGCTAATTTGGATACCAATGAGCGCAAATAACCCTAACCGCACAAGATTGCTGGGATCGGCAATGAGGAAAGAATTGATGGGGGCAATCAAAAAATAATTAGCTAGTAAACAACTGACACCCGTTGCTAATAGACCTGGCCCTAATCCGCCATACCAGGCGCTTAGCATAATTGCTGGAGCAAAGAGGAGAAACGGGCCTGCGAGCCCAATAAACGGTACCAGTAACCAGTGAATAATCAATGACATGAAGGCTGTCACAACGGCTAAACCGTAGCAAAGTAGCCAGGGACGTTTTTTCTGCCATTGATTTGCAACGCTCATGATGTAAGAGTTGGTTAATTAAATCTGTTTGAAAAGAGGATTGATGGAACTTACTCTGACGGACATTCAGCCTAATTAAAAGTAAATCTGATGGGAAGACTTGGCTGATAGTTCGCCATTCATCTTGTGATGTGAACGGGACTGAAAGGAATCTATCAGCAGATAGAATTAGCAAAGACATTTCAATTTGCTAGAAGAAAATAGAGCAAATTATATTTTTCGACGACTTATTCAACAAATTTTTTGGCAAATCTTTGTAGTCGGCTAAGGAAAATATTGTCTTTTCCGACATGTTGCTCAATCGGGAGATTACGCGAGTTGATATTGCTGAATGACACATGCCCCAGCGATATTGTTGCTTTTATTCACTCTCAGATAGACAGCCTATGAATGTCATCTACCACGGGTAGAGACTCGGCATTTCCTATTAATCAGACTAAAAAATAAAGAATCCCTAGAAAAGATCTATTTTCTAGGGAGATTAGCTAAATGAAAATACTGAGAAAAATTGGTCTAACGTTTTAGCGCAATGATTTGCTCCGATTAAACGCCAGATTTGGTAACCACGGGGGGGGATTCATCGGGGGTCAAAGCATCGGCGATCGCCACGATGGGAGTACCTTTGCCCGATGCCCGAATGGCATCGAACGTGCCTTTAATAAAACTGGCGATTGGTACGGTTACAACGAGGCCAACAAAACCCCCTAATTTCACTCCAATGAAGAGAGAAATCAGCATCCAGACTGGATTTAAACCAATTAAATCACCCACAATCCGAGGTGCTAAAACATTCTCGCTAATTTGGGTAATGACGACCGTTACAGCCAGTACCTTGACCCCCAACCAGAAGTTTTGCAAGGCCAGCAATAAACTCACAATCAAAATAGCGGTTGTCCCCCCAAAGGGGATCAAACTACCCGTTCCAATCACCACACCAAATAACAACGCCAGCGGGATTCCCAAAATAAATAATGCCGTTGTTTGGATAATCCCCAAAATGGATGCCATTGTTACCTGACCAACAAAATACCGCTCAAAGTTCTCCGGTAAATATTGGCGAACGCGATCGCTCAATTGAGACGGTAGCCAGCTAAGAATGCCTTCACGTAAGCTTTCACCCCGCAATACCAGAAAGATGGCAAATACCAGTGTCAGGAAAATATTAACAATGCTACCGATTGCCCCAAAAATTAAACTGATCAGTTCTCGGGTGAGCGATCGTAATAGACTTGTAATTCGTTCAATTAACTGATTGATTGTTTCGCCCAGGTCAATTGGTAATTGCTGTGCGACGGCCCAATTTTCCAGGCTATCCAATTGCTGTTGGCCTGACCGTAGCCAATCTGGCAAGCGAGTTAACAGCTCATTTGCTTGTTCTAGAATTAGCGGGCCTAAAACCAAACCCAACACGGCTAAAATTAGTAATGCCAGCAACAGTACTACCGTTACGGCAAAGCCCCGCTTTAAACCAAGTTGCTGCAAAAAACGGATGGGGTAGTCTAGCAGAAAGGCAATCAAAGTCGCCACAATCAAAATACTAACGAGTGGTTGCAACTGTTCCAGTAGCACCAATAACAGCCACCCATTCAGAAAAATGAGTGGGAAGGTCAACCCAATGCCTAACTGACGGGGTAGTTTGTTCAGGGGCTCAATCATAGTCGCGTCGCAGTTTTTGGCAACGGGTGAAGATTAAATAACACTATTCTAATGGACAGGCAGGCTCAACCATCGCAGGGGCGATTTGAGCCAGGACGCAAACCAGACATTTCACTGGCGATAAAAGGGTCTGCCTGAAGCAGGAAAGCCGTGCGTGCAAAACCTTCCCTTTGATAGGGGCAAACATCCCTCCAGGGCAGTTAGAGGCCATTAAATAGCTCTGATAAGGTAACAACGGTAACGAAATTTTTAATAGGAGTCTTTAGTCATGTCTACACCTAATC
>CAZGDE010000106.1:0-18071 GCA_964524315.1 uncultured bacterium | reverse complement strand
CTCCAGTTCATACTGGGTGCCACCATCGCCAGCACCGGATAATAAAAATCGTTCACCGGACAGAAAATCATGGGGCACCAGGAAGGAGACAACACCCAGCGCACCTTTCTTACCCAGATCGGGGAATCCCAAACCAACCTGGAAAGACTGCACATCAATGTCCCCCCCGGAGCGCGCCGGATTAGACGGATTAATGTTGGTGCTGCCGTAGGAATAGCGCCCAAACACACCAAAGCCTTTCGTGATCAACGATGAACGTATCGGAAACCCCATCTCGCACCCGCCCCCGGAAACCATCGTCGGCAAAACCATAGGGCAATGGTTCACCGACAGCACCACCAATAAACCCGTTGTAGGGTTTGATATCAGAACGGGCATAGAGCAAGCGCAGGTTAAAGTTACGACTGGGTGAATAGGCTAGTTCTGCACTCATTACATTCGTAGCCCGGAACAGACCATTGCTGGGACTGCTGGAGGTATTGAAAATCGCTGGGTTCAGAAATTCGGTATTTTCTGCCAGATACCCGGCAGTAAAGCGAAACTGGGGATTAATGTTCCAGATAACGACTGCCCCAGAGCCGCGATCGACCGCGCTAAAAAGAGTACTACCACTGGCATTAAAACTGCCTGCCCCTGTCAAGAAATTAGTGAAACGGTTACCGTCAAAATACCGATAGGTATTGACGCGTGGCCCAACGACAACCCGCACTTTGTCACCCACCGGAAAGGCGTAAGACATTTCACGGACAGTTACCACACTGGAGGCGAGGGTGCCCGTTTGGTCAGTAATCGGTGTACCCCAGCTATTGAAAAATCCGGCTGAGACTAATTCGTTAGCTGGTGAGCGGCTATTCCCCGAGGCCAACTGAGTGATTAATAAATCCTTCCCTGTAAAGGATGTATTGAATGTCAGCCAGGTGTAATAACCAAAGGTTGGTTGTGGTTTGTCGCGCAACACGCGGGATGGCTGTAACGTGACGGGGTTTCGGGTAGGAGCCAGGTTCACGTTGTTGCCACCTTGGGCGAGGGATCGTTCTGCCAGAATGTCACCATCGGGAAAGGCTCCGGTCAGGTTCATCCACAGCAAGCCAGTGAGTTTGGTTGTTGTGGAAAACTGTTGGGCCTCCAGAGTGGTAGTACGCACTTCCAGAGCATCGACCTTGCCCCGCAAGGTTGCCAATTCCGCAGCAAATTCTTCCTGTAAGCGTTGTAATACCAGTAAATCTTCTTTCTTTGCCAGATCAGCAGTGGCGGCGGCAATCAACTCATTGATCCGATCCATACAGGCATTCAGACCAGCTGCAAACTCGTATCGAGTCAGGGCCCGGTTGCCGCGAAAGGTGCGATCGGGGTAACCCACAATACACCCATATCGTTCGACCAATGATTGCAATGCTTGAAAAGCCCAATCCGTCGGTCTGACATCGGTCAGTTGCGAAACCGACGTGACTTGAGGCATGAACTCGTCGTTCGCCTCGACTTCGGCGAAGGGATCGGTAATCTGGCTTGCCGCCTCTATATTTGCGAGGAGGGTTGTGGTATCTGATGATTCCCCGTTAACTGCCTCCGCCAGGGGCATCGTTGATTCAGGTACTTGTGAATTAGCAACCAACAATGGTGCTGACTCAAAGCGGGTTGTTGGTAAAAACGTTTGGCTTTGTCGTTCTGAGAGAGACTGGAGTAAAACGTTAGGAGTAGTTGCCTGTGCGGCTGGAGTCAATAAGCAGCTAAAACAGGCGATCGCAGGTGCTACCCGCACCCAACCCTTCAAGGCAAAGATATTAACCATTAATCCTCACACCACGTTAAGAAAAGGTAATCCTCAGCCAGGAATCCTATCAGGGCTCAAAGTTTCAAGTTGTATTTTTTACCACAACTCACCGATCACCACGCGATCGCGCCCTTCTGTTTTCGCCTGGTATAGTGCCTCATCAGCTTTGCGGATTAACTGCTCTGGTAAGGTTTGGGCAGTTGGCACAATACCCGCCACACCGATGCTGAGCGTGACATATGGTGTGACACGGGACGTATGATGGGGAATTTGTAACTGTCGAATGGTGGTTTGGATTGCGGTAGCAACCTGGGTAGCATCTGGCAATGGTAGGTTAGGCAAGATCACAGCAAACTCTTCGCCACCATAACGGGCTACCAGATCGTTGGGACGATTCGCTGCTGCCCGCAGTCCCGCCGCAACTTTTGCCAGACAGGCATCGCCAGCTAGGTGCCCATAGGTATCGTTGTAGAGCTTGAAACAATCAATATCAATCAGAATCAGGCTGAGGGGTGCTTTTGCCTGCATCAGCTGGTGCCACTCCTGGTTTAAGTACTCGTTAAAAAACCGACGATTCGCCACTTGGGTTAACTCGTCGGTGCGGGCGATGCGTTCGAGTGCCTGCTTCGCCGTTTCCGCCACCTGACGGGCCTGTTCCAACGCCAGATTTTTTTCCAAGAGTTCCTGCGTCCGTTCCCGCACTTTCAGTTCTAAAGTCTGATTGGCTTGCTTGAGTGTCTGCCAGACCCAATAACTACGGCTGACCAACCCCGCTCCCACAAATGCCAGCAGTGGGGAGACAACGATCACCCACCAGCCCAGGAGGAATAAGCCATAGGCGATCGCCAGAATACTGACCACACTACCCGGAATTAATACCAGCGCCCATCGCACTGATATTAACGACCAGCCCAAAAAAGTACCAGCACCAGCCCAGAGAAAAATCCAAGCCCACTCGCATAGTTCTGGTATGCCCCGCAGCAACGGTCGTCCATCTACGGCACTGCTAATGATCTGGGCTGCCGTATTGGCATGAATTTCCACACCCGCCCAAGTATTGGTACTGCTGGTAGTGTACGGCGTGTAGAAGCGATCGCCCCACACGGTCTCCGCATCAATGCCAATTAACACAATTTTGTCGCGCAAACAGGCGTTTGGCACCCGATTCCTCATGACCGCTGTGAAGGACACCGAGGGAATGCCACCCGGAATACGCAGAAAATTCGCCAGGGTTTGATAACCACCTGTGTCAGCCCGCACATAGCCACCCGCATTGGGCTGCAAACGACAAAATTCTGCCTTACCCAGTCGTACACAGCTACCATTAGTACCACCCTGCGGTGTAATTCCTTTCTGTTGCAAGTAAAGTAAGGCCAGTTTTGTGCCCAGGCCTAATGTCTCTTTAGCATTCTGTTGGATGGACAATAAATTGCGTCGCAGTATGCCATCACCATCCAGTAATAAATCATTGACACCAAACTGGTTGCGATCGCGCAAAACGGGGGGTGGTGGAACAACTGGGCCACCCGCATTACCCACGGCCTTGGTAATACCAATCAGGTTTGGGGTTGAGGCGTAAACCTGCAACAGTTCGGCATGGCCTGGTTCAACGGGTAAGTCCCGATAGAGATCAACCCCAATAACAGCGGGGTGATGTTGTTTTAAACGGTTGATTAATGCAGCTAACTGCTGATCAGAAAGTGGTAAACGTTTAGCTAATTGAATATCCGTATCCGAAATCGTGACCAGCACAATGGGTACTGTGCGGTTTTCGAGCGGACGCAATCGTACCCATTGGTTCAGCAGTGCCCACTCCAAAAGCTGCAACATCCCTGACCATTGCAAACCAATCACCGCCAGAGTGACCCCGGTGGTAATCAGTCCCAACGTCCGCCACGGCTTCAGGTGTTTCATGCTTAATGGATTGCTCAGGAACGTGGATTTAATAAATTCGCCAACTGCACGGGCGGGTTTAGCAGGCCCATCTGCGCCCGGTAACGGATTTAACGGCAAAACCCGTCCCTACCCAATATCGAACTTAATTTAATTCCCATTCCTTAATCACCTAAAGCGGCTTTTGGGTAATCGTCCCGATGTCGGCAATTTTCAATAGTTCTGTCCAGAGTTCTGACAGGTTCGTATTGGCAGGCTGTGCCTGACGCAGGGTCAGATAAGTATTGAACGCTTCATACCAGAAACCAGCCTGGGCATATAACCTGACCTGTTGGTCAGCAGTCGCACGACTCAGTTGTCGCTGCAAGTCGGCAGGCAGTGGTTGTTGCCGGATCGAACTACCCACAACCCAATCATCTGTTCGCTGGTCGGGATTGCAAACCAGAGCAACAGACCAATAATAGGGTTTACCTGCTTGCAGCACGTTAGCTGGCAGGGTAACTTTGACCAATCCTGGGGTATTAATTGGCAAATTTACCTGGTAGATACCTTCCTGCTCCTGGTTCACAAGGCTGAATTCTAAAGTTTTTGCCTTTGTATCTGGCACATAGACCCAGACGGTAGGATTTGCTTGAGAGGTGAGCCCGACAGTATTCGTAGGTGCCATTGCCCGTGGCACTTCACGACGATCCGTTGATAGGAAACAAGCAGAGGGATCAATTGGACGTGACCCACCACCCGCCGTGCCCTTCGGTGTCCCCTGGCCAGGTGGTGAACTGAATTGTGCCTGGGCCGGTGATATCGTTCCACTGACTGCCACAGCAATTAAAAGAGCGGCAACAACCGTAGATTTACGCTGCCAATTAATTGTGTTCATAGGGTTTTCTGAGTGCAAGGGGGCCAGATACAAGGTTTTAGATACTACATATACATACAAGGTACAGGTAGAGCTTCAGTGTAAAGTAGCACCTCCCCTTTTACCTGACCTAATTGTGTATCTTTTTAATTCCGTCTATATCCTTTAATTATATTTAGTCAACATCTGGATGGTTCTCAGTGATCTCACTACCACGATCGCGCGACCGTTCTCACAACCAGTTTCCAACCAGCACAAAGGGTGCCCAGTAGTAGGGATGTTTGAATTCGGCCGATTTAATTAAACTGATCTGGGCCGCTTGTACGGCCTGGGCCTTATTAACATTTGGTTGGGCCAGGGCTTGATAAAAGGCGGCAATAAATGCAGCCGTAGACGCATCGTTGACCCGCCAAAGCGTTGCGAGTGTACTCCGGGCCCCCGATCGCACAGCCACCCCCGCCATTCCCAGCGTTGCCCGCGAGTCTCCTGCCGCCGTCTGGCAGGCACTCAGAACCAATAGTTCGATCGCCGATTGGGAGGACAGCGATCGTTGTTTAATTAGCGTTTGCAAGTCATTCACATTTAAGTGGCCATCCCACGTTTGGACATAGGTATCCGAAATATTGGAACTAAACTGCCCGTGGGTTGCAAGATGCACCACATTAAAAGGAATCGTCTGGGCCTGCGCTTTCAACGCCTGGGTGGTAAATGTCTGGTTTAACAACACCTGCGCTGGAATTTGCTGCCGAATCTGGGAAACCTCCTGTTCAACACCCGGGAGCGGGCTCGCCCCAGCCACCCCTTCACTTAAACCACCCACCAGCGCATAGATCTGCTCTCGCTGGATTTGGCGGGAACTGAACAGTTGCAGGCCAGGAGTCAGGGCAAGCTGGTACTGCTCAATCAAATAGTGTTCACCATCATGTAAAGCTGCCATCGGTATGTTACGCAGGGAGCCATCCAGCACAAAGACCAATGTTTTCATCTGATACTTGTTAAGGTCAGCAACGCCTGGTTGAATTAACCAGCGATATAGCCGTTGGGCCGCAGCTAATCGCTCCCCCAGAAATGAAGTGGAGCGCAGAGACGATCGCATCTGTTGAATACCCGCTTCAATCTCAGCCTCAGGTAAGGGCGTGGCATAGTGCCGCAATGGCTGGTTGGGTAGAGAGAGAATCACCTCCAGGCGATCGCGCAAAATAATGGGATAGAACACCGCTGCAGTTGGATCGACCGTATCCACAGGGCGAACTGTCGCATCCAGGCAGGCTTCCCGGAAGAAGTTATTTAACTCTGCCAGTTGCAGCGCTTCAATCATTTGTCGTGCTTGGTTTAAGTGCGTCTGCGATGCCTCTGATTGCAGCAACAGGCCAACCAGTTCCCGGTAAACCGGCTCCACTTCGTTGCGGAACGAAAATTGGACATCCTGCCCGATCGCGACCAAATCCTTACGTAATGACTGGAGAATCTGCACAGCGTCTATATAAGCAGTGGTAGCAGCGGCTAGATCATGCTGCGCTTGCAAAATGCGCCCCATCTGCCAGTGCCACTGATAGGTGATTTCTGGCACATTTGCCGTCCTGGCCAGCTTCAGGGCGATTTGGGTCAGTCGTTCGGCCTCGGCCCACTGCTGGCTTTGTTCATACAGATGGCCTAACCGCCCAATAGCGTAGGATTCAGCACTGCGATCGCCCAGGGTGCGAGCTTGCTGAGCCGCCGTTGCCAGCAGTTGGGCTGACCGGAGCGGTGGTGTCACTGCTTGAGTAGCGGTGAGCGCCTTCGCTGTTGCCTGTTCGATCAATTTGGCTAACTCAATCCGCCCATAAATACTGATTTGACTCGGTGGGAGAACCTCAAGTTGGGTTTCAATCTGAGCCAACAGCGCTGTCGCTTCTGGAGGGCGATCCAGTTGTTGGAATAGTTTGAGTTGGCGAAGTCGGGCTGACAGTTGGAGGGGAGCAGCGATCGCTGCCGCCTGGCTAAAGTAATCCAGTGCCTCTTTTGCCTGTTGTTGCGCCAGAAGCGTATTCCCCAGATGCAAATAGGCGGCCTGCATGTCAGGGAGCGAGTTAAGCCGTTGGGCGATCTCCAGGCTCTCGCTTAACACCTGCCGGGAGGCTGGATAATCACCCACTAAGCGGAGAATATTCCCTAGCGTTAACAGCCCATTGGCCTTGAGCGAGGAATCCGGCTGTTGCCGCTGCGTCACCACAATCTGTTCCAGTAAGGTGTGGGCTCGCCGGTAAAAGCCCAGCGCCTGTAACGCCTTTGCCTGATTGAGTTGGCTACCGATCGCGCCGGTCACGTTCCCATTGTGGCGATAGAGGGTTTCTGCCTGCAACCAACTTTCCAGGGCAGCCTGGGGGTTACCCCGCGTCAGGTATTGCTCACCCTGGCGGTTCAGTACCTGAGCCCGTTCCAGTGGTGGCGGTTGTGCCAGCGTTGACACCACGGGCAGGCCAGCGGTGAGGCCCAATCCCAACAGAGCACAGAGAAGCCAGCGCCAGAGACGCGATCGCCCGTTAAACAACCACTGGCGACGGCATAAGAATTTGCTCCAGTTGGGCAACCAGCACCACATCCTAATCCTCCTTCCTGGCCGTATGGGTACCACAGGCAACAGGGGCGATCACGGCGGAACCTGGTTCAGCATCAGTTACTAATGAAATGGAACCGTCGTGATTTCTGCGCCAGGCAGTCGCCTCAATAATGGTGACTGCCTGGCTGGCTGGTAGATCGCTGGCAGACGACCGCTCCGCCAGTGGTTCAGGACTAACCTGTCCATCTAACCAGATCAGAGTTTGATTGAGGGTTTCGCTGGGGTCTGGGGCCAATCCCCCCCTTCCCGTCACGATCAAGCGATTTCGGGATGCCTGGGCAGAACAGGTCTGACTAATTTGCTGCGTCGGATCGGTGACATCACCAGGCAACTGGACTAGGCCACGACTGGGATCAATATCGGGTGTATTGAGGGTGACCGTACCGTTATTGCCAAAGCGAGAACTGGCAGTAATGTCGCTGAAAGGGGTGGAAAATGGCTGAAGCTGCAACCCGAAAATTCCCTTCGCAGTGATAATGACCTCCCCCCCTTTACCCGTAAAGGCATTGGCACTGATATCACTATTTTCGATCAGGTTCGCTACGACAAAACCAGCATTAATGGTAATGTTGCCACCATCGCCCCCGGCCCCCGCCGTCCCAGCGGAGGCAGAAATCAAACTGTTACGCCGTAATACGAGCAAATCCCTGGCCTGAATCTGAATATTGCCCCCCTGGGTACTGGCGGTTTCGGCGGCAATCGTTGAGCGATCGCGTAATTCCAGGCGATTGGTGATTAGTTGCACGTCTCCACCACGACCCTGTCCCCGACTTTCCACCGTAATCCTGGCGGCATCCTCCAGCAACAGTTCACCCGTACTGAGGAAAACACTACCGCCCGCCCCACCCGTAGCCGAGGGAGTACTGGCAAACAAGCCACTCGTTCGGTTACTAATGGTTACGCGATCGCGGGCCAGCAACGTAATACTGCCCGCCCGATATGGCCCATTACCCACAGCGGACACCTGCCCCCCCCGGCTCAGGGCAACCGTCGTCGCAGTAATGGTAATGTCACCACTTCGACCAGCGGCAAACGTTGCCGAACTAATGAAGCTGTTATCAGTCAGTTCCAGGGTATGGGTCGATATGCGAATGTCACCTCCATCGCCCGTTGCCCGGTTGCGATCGTTCGGTGTACCACTCCCAGAAATTACCCCGCTGGAGATATCTCGAATGACGATTGCATTTGCCTGGATTTGAATATCACCGGCCGGCCCCGCCCCCAACGTGAGGGATTGCAGCCGCCCCCGGTTCGTCAGGCTGAGACTACCAGCGGTCAGGTCAATCAAGCCCCCGTTACCACTGCCACCGGCTGCCACGCCATTGACGATCGAAGCATTCTCTAGATTGACAGCCCCCGTTGCCCGCAGGGTAATATTGCCCGCGTTGGCGGTACCGCTGGTACGGGTATCAATCAGTGCCCCGTTGGTCATGGTCAGGTTGTTGGTAAAAATGGTGATGTTGCCACTGCTACCCTGAAAGTTAACGGGAGCCGTGGTCGATAAACCATTATTTCTGCCACTAATGACAACCTGGCTCAGGGGGGCAGTGGCCGTACCCAGGCGAATATTGCTCGTTTGGCCTGAGGTTGTTGTGCGGGTACGCAATTGCCCCATTAGATCCAGGCGATCGCCCAGAACTTGCAAATCGCGCTCAGCCTGTACCACTGTTTGTGGCAAAGACATACTACCTACCTGTACTGTGTTAGCTGCTAAAAGGTTGAGATCCCGTCCAGCTTGCAATTGCCCCTGGACGACCAATTGATTTGCAGCTAAGGTCAGGTCTTGTCCTGTGATCAAGCGGCCCTGATTGATGATGGTAGCAGTCGTGGTCAAATTACCGGGTTGTATTCCCAAAGGGACAGCGATCGCCAACAACGGTTGGGCATTCAGTTGGGTAGTATTAAACTCGCTCCCATCGGAAAATTGCACCGCTTTCGCGGTGGTTGCCGTGAATGACCCGCGAATATCTAAACTGGCACCTGCCCCAAAAATAATGCCATTGGGATTGAGCAGAAATAAATTGGCTGTACCGTTAACCCCCAATTGACCAGCAATATTAGACGGATTAGAACCCGTGACACGCGCCAAGATATGACTAACACCCGGATCGGTGAAGTAGACCGATCGCCCCGTTGCCACATTGAATTCTAAAAAACTATGAAACAGGTTGCGGCCAACCCGTAACCCTCCATTCACTGTATCAATTGCACCACTACTACTCAGCGTCGAAGCCTGCCCTCCCAGGGTTGCATCAGGCACCAGTTGCGCCTTTCCAGGGGAACAGGTGGCTGTTAGACCAAGGGCAACTGTGACAAGCCACACCCGTAGGGCAGGAGGAGACAGCGATCGGGAAACCAGGTGGTACATCAGACTCACACAGATAATGGGTGAAAGCAATCAACCTGCACCAAGATATCTTTCTATTAGAAATACCCATCATTCTTCTGAAGCAACACTTCCCTGGAAGAATATTCTGTGCTGACGACACGGTGCATTGGTTTATTCTGATACGTACAAACCATCAACTCCGATTGTAAGTGTGTTTAGCCAAACACCTAATCCAAACACGAGCAAGTTATACCAGTTCTACAAAATCAGACCTCAGAGAATTGGTATTAGATGGGGAATTCCGGGTCAGAACAGATCGTTTCGCCGCATAGCCGATCATGGCGCAAGAACGACACCAGCGCTTGCTCAATCAACTCAGGGTAGAATTGCGGACAATATAGCAACAGGAGCGATCGCCAGTTTTCGCAACGGCCAGCCTCTCTGCTGCTAACGTGCCCATCCCAGAACCGTTGTCAGAGAATAACGGTTACCCGGAATCTGAGGATAATCACCATGCTGAAACCTGAACAAGTTGCCGAGCTAAAAAATTTAGTCACTGAAGGTAAGCGATTACTCGAAGCAGGCGATACTCAGGCAGCCGCAGAAATTCAGCAACGCATTGAAGCCCTCAAAGCCGAATGGCGCAGCCGCCCTAGTTAACAAGATTAAGATCGCCCAAACTTCACATCCCCCAGCTCGACCAGTCTCACTTACCGGTTGTCTGGGTCGGTGAGGGTGGTTTACTACCAGAGTTGCGCACATTGATGACCTTGCTTAGCAGATCAAACCAGAAGGGTGCCCCCATAGCGATCGCAATCCCTGTCACTAACCAACCCAGTAAGCGCAGCAAAAATTCCACTGGTTTCGCCACAATCAACTGCAAAATCACTGGCATATTGGGTGCTGCCTGTGGCCCCAGACAGGCACGACGCAGATCGGCACGCTCCTGGGCGCGACTGACAGGTGCATCCGGGTCGGCGATTGCGGCCGGGTTAATATTGCAACGAAATTGTCGGATGACCGTTGGTGGGTTCCAACCAATCGGCAGAATCAGGTCTTGCAGGGCCGCATCGGCCCGATCTTTCAGGTCATCCAGTTCTTGCACAGTCAAGGTTTTTGCCGTGGTACCAGGGGCAATCTGGGTAGCACGTTCCGTCACAACCCGCCGCAGATCATCATCACTGGAAATACGGCGGACAATATAAAATGAGTCAGCATTGGTGATAATAGCCAGCGTAATGCCAATGAGAATCGCAACCCCCTTCGCATTTCGTTTATAAACACCCGATGACCGGGACATGGAGCGATCGAACCAGGTAGCAATTTCGTCTCGGAACTGGTTCACGTAGTCACCGGTTTGCTGGGCTTTGGCATGGGCACGCCCCGCCAGGCTTTGCAAACTGTCCCGCACAGGCTGCGGAATATTTTGCAGAAGTCGTTTAATTTCCTGATAGGTTGTGTACGTTTCGTAGGTTTTGCGATCTTCGTCGGTAATCTCGCCCAGTTCCAATAGGTAACTCAATGCTTCATTGATGAACAATCGGCGCTTTTCATTACTGAGATTCTTCAGGTGAACAGGCTTTTTCAGTTCTTTGTTGTACTCTTCGAGCTGAGCATTGACCAGCGCATCAACCTTTTCGGCAATCGCCCCCGCCTGGGTTTCCATCACCGCATAGGCATTTTCCAGTTCCTTATAGGTTTTGCTGGTCTGGTTAACCAGATCCGCCACTTCAAACGCATTGGGGCGCAGCCCTCCTGAAAGGATAGCCCGCTCGTTCGTCTCACCAAATAGACCTAATTTGAACGATCGCAACCGGCGAATAAAGTAGTCTTTAGTTTTCGCATCCAGGTTCCAGGCGGCGGCATCATAAGCTGCGCAGGCTTCAATATAAGCACTTAAGCCATAGCCCATCCGGTCGATACAGGTACTTAGTTCCGCTTCTCCAGACTTAAAGTCTTTCAAAATGTCGTCATAATCCTCAACCAGGATCTTAAATTTTTCGTCGGCTCCCAGATCCATAATGCCGACTTTTTCACCAATCACCCGAATACCACCCTTTTCCCAATTGTTGGTGAGCGTTTCGGGGGCGGGTACACTCGCTGTGCCATCTTCCTGCATCGTATAGTTACCAACAATGCGGTTGATGAATTTGGCTAAACGCACCTCTGTCAGTTTCTCCGCCAGGACAGAAATACCCAGGCTATTGATTAACGATGTGGCAAAGGTTTCGGGGGCAATATAGGAAGGGCCACTTGAACGGTTATGACCAAATGCACCTTTGCGGTTACCTGGAAACAACCAGCGAGTAACTTCCCGTAATCCCCTCGAAACAACGCCTTTGGCTTCCTGGTTAATGTTTTTGAGCAACGGGTCGTTATATAGTTTATCCACTAAATCAACGACCTCTGATTGCTCCTTCGTTTCGACACCACCGGCCAGGAGAATTTCGATCGCATCTTTCAGATGTTTGGCCCGCCACTGTAACAGGGTTGTGAGCAATTCCTGAAGTTCAGATGCCAGCAGACTGAGAATTAGGTAAATAAACAGTAAGCCGATCGCAACATCAATAACGAATGGAAGCCCCATAGTGAATTGCCCTGATAGACTAGACGGCTCATTGCAGCCAGCGAGCAACAGTACTATACAGGCTCGTTCGCGATCGCACCTGATCACTTAACTAAAATTAGCGGCAGAAACCAGCCATTCTCTCTCTCTGGTCACCCACCCATCCACTACAAGTTGACCTGTTAGAAAATAATTGCTAAGGGGAAAATAATTTCTAGAGCTTGGCTTTACCGCTAAAGATTATCCACATCTTTTCTGCTGAGATGGGGCATCCTATCAGGAGGGAGACAATGGCAATGCCAGTAGGGATACCAATGCAATACTTAAAAAACAGCATCACACATATGGGTTTGCAGAGAGTCCCATTGCGGTTTCTGTTGGTTGTCCCTGTCATCTTGCAAATCGTCGTTATCACCAGTCTGGTCGGGTACTTTTCGGTCAAAAATAGCCAGCGGGTAATTACCGATCTGGAAGATCGGCTGACGCAAGAGATGGGCGATCGCACCTATCAAACGCTGAATACCTATCTGGATCGCTACAGGGAAACACCCCAGTCACCCCGTCAGAACATCTCCCCAACCATCTCGCCAGCCAGGCTCCCCACCGATATCGCTGCTGCGGGTCAGGCGCATAGCAAGCAGCCGGCTCCGGCAACGGTAAACCCAAATCATTTACCTCTGGCAGGTATCAGTTATTTTCTCAAACAGTACATTAGCTCTCCGGCTGAACGGATTTTCATCCTTGACCGGCAGGGGAATTTGATTGCCAGTTCCCATATTGAGTTGGCCTTCCCACCAAGCGGCAAAGCACCGACCCAGCCCACCAACCAGCACCAGGATCCGCTGATTCAGCAAATTACGCAACAACTCCGCGATCGCTTTGGCAGTCTCGCGCCGCCCCAGCAACCGCCCACCTTTAGAATCCACTCGAATGGGCAAAAGGTTATTCAGGTAAGAAACTACCAGGACGCGCATGGGTTAGATTGGCTGATTGTCATTGCCGTACCAGACAGCGAATTCACGGCAGCGATCACCGCAAATACTCAAATTACCATCCTGCTCTGCCTCCTTTCCCTGGTCATTGCAACGGGGATTGGCCTGCTGACAGCTCGCTGGATTACCCATCCGTTAAAAAAACTCAACCAGGCCGCCCAGTCCATTACCGATGGTCGGTGGGATGACCCGATCTCACTCAACCGTAACGACGAAGTCGGTGAACTGGCTCGCTCCTTTTATGACATGGTCTGGCAATTGCAAACAGCCTTTGCCGAACGGGATGGCCTTAACCTTGAGTTAACCGCCAGTAAGGATCGACTCAGCCAAATTCTTGATGCAATTCCGCTTGGGGTAGGGGTGATCCATACCCACGGCAAAAAAGGGTATCTTAACCAGGTTGGCCAAAGCCTGTTAGGGATGGGCGCTCAACCCAATTTACACCTGGCCCAATTGGCGATCGCCTACCATCTATATCAAACGGGTACCGAGCAGTATTACCCGGTCGAGAACTTGCCCATCTATCGCGCCTTACAGGGTGAAGTTGCCAGTGCTGATGACATTGAAGTCAGGCGTGAGGGGCAGGTGATCTCCCTGGAGATTAAGGCAATTCCTGTATTTGGGGCAAATGGGAAGGTAAGCTATGCTATTACCACCTTTCAGGACATTACAGCCCGCCGACAGGCAGCCCGTTTACTCGAAGAATATAACCAAGCCCTGGAACGGGAAGTTCAGGAACGCACGATCGCCCTGGAACAGGAAATTGCTGAACGCAAACAAACAGAAGCCGCCCTGCGTCAGACTGAAGCCCAAAACCTGGCGATCATTAAAGCCATGCCGGATCTGATCTACTCAGTAGACGCCGCCGGTATCTTCCTCGACTATTCCCGGACTAAACAGGTACACGATCTGGTTGAAGAAAATATCGACCCCGTCGGCAGAACGCTGGCTGAAATCCTACCGGATGAAGTCGCATACCGCCACCAGTACTACCTGCAACGCGCACTGGCCACGGGTAAGCTACAAACTTACGAACAAAAGATCTGGATTGATAACATTGCGCAATATGAAGAAGTGCGGGTCATGCCAACTAGCCATGACCGGGTGCTGTTCATTATCCGAGATATTAGCGATCGCAAACGGGCGGAAGCTGCCTTAAAACAGGCAAAGGAAGCCGCCGAAGCCGCCAACCATGCCAAAAGCACTTTCCTGGCGGGTATGAGCCACGAACTTCGTACCCCTCTCAATGCCATCCTCGGCTTCGCCCAAATCATGTGCCGTGACCCGGCAATTCGTCCCGAACATCGCCAAAATCTCGAAATTATCAACCGGAGTGGGGAACACCTCCTCGACCTGATTAACAGTGTCCTCGACCTGTCGAAAATCGAAGCAGGTCGCATGGAACTCATCGAAAGTAGCTTTAACCTGCCCAATTTGATCGAAACGGTAGGGGCGATGCTGCAGGGGCGAGCGAAAGCGAAAGGAGTCGAACTACACATTCACATCGAACCAACCGTACCAACATTTGTCATCAGCGACCCTGGCAAGTTACGGCAGGTACTGATTAATCTGTTGGGGAATGCCATCAAGTTTACCGACCAGGGCAGTGTCACCCTGCATGTTGGTAACAGTACCGAAATGGCCGGAGATGGCAAGCGTTCCCTCCCCAATTCAACCCCTGATGACCTCCAGTCAGCCCCCCATTTCCTGCACTTTACAGTGAAAGATACGGGTATCGGTATTGACCCCGAAGATCTTCATCGTATTTTTGAAGCGTTTGAACAAACCAGTTCAGGTAAACAGGTCACGGGAGGGACAGGGCTGGGACTGACATTAAGCCGTAATTTCATTGAGTTAATGGGGGGGACAATTTCCGTCACCAGTACGCCAGACGCAGGTAGCACGTTTGCATTTGACATTATCGTGCGTCTAACCGAGACATCAACGCCGCATCAGCCAGAGTTACTGCAACCAATCACGGGTATCCTGCCCGACCAACCAAGCTATCGCATTCTGGTAGCCGATGATCAGCTCGAAAACCGGGAAATATTAATTCGCGTGTTGCAACCCATTGGTTTTTCAGTACGATTGGCTACAAATGGAGTGGAAGCAATCGCACTCTGGCAACAGTGGCACCCCCACCTAATTCTGATGGATATACAAATGCCCCTGGTGGACGGATTGAAAGCAGCACAGGATATCCGGTTAAAAGAACGTGAGTTAGGGATAGAAGAATCTACACGCATTCTTGCCTTATCCGCCAGTGTATTTCCCGATGACTGCGATCGCGCCATTGCCTCTGGCTGTGATGGGTTTTTCACAAAGCCCTTCCGCACCGATGAATTACTCGAAAAAATTGGCAAACTTCTGGACATCAAATATGCCTACGCCCCAGTTTCTGCTAGCGCTACAACCGCCCATCCGTCTTTGCCAGATGGAGTCCTGCTCCCCGATCTCCTGACCACCCTGCCGCCATCGTGGGTTCAACAACTCCATCAGGCAGCCACCATTGGAGACGACGCCAAAATTTTGCAACTTCTGGGTCAGCTTGCCCCCAGCCATAAGGTTCTGGCAGATGGGTTACGAGAACTTGCTCGCCATTTTCAGTTCGATCGCATCTTATCCCTACTAGAAGGGAACTCTGATCAATAGAAGATTCCCTGGAAACGTAACCGTTCAACAGGCGATCTGTCTGGTGAGTGAACTTCAGCAGCAACCTCAAAACGAACCCATACTGATGATTTTTATCCTTATACCGTCCCCATCTTTGTTATCTAACTGCCGATTGCACTAACCGCATCATTCCTCTACCTGGGCAACCCCGTTATGAGTCAGAGCCTCGTTACTACTAATATTCTGATCGTGGATGACCATCCCGATAACTTGCAGGTTCTGAGTAGCCTGCTTAGCCAGGAAGGCTACCGCGTCCGGAAAGCAACCAGTGGCGCGTTTGCCCTTAAAGCAATTCAGGCAGAAGCACCCGATCTCATTCTGCTAGATGTACAAATGCCCCAAATGGATGGGTACGAGGTCTGCTCCCGGTTGAAGGCAGATCCCGCCAGTCGTGACATTCCTGTCATCTTTTTAAGTGCGATGGATGATGTCAACGATAAGGTAAGAGCATTTACCGTTGGTGGTGCAGACTACGTTACCAAACCTTTCCAAGGGCTGGAAGTCCTGGCCCGCGTTCGGCAACACATTACCATCCAACTTCAACGGAAAAGGCTAGCGCAACTGGAACAAGAACTGTCCCAGGCAAAACAACGCTATGAAGAACTGACCGCAAAACTGTTACCTTCACAGTAATTGTCAGCCGTAATTGGCAATTTCCCCACTAAATAATAATTAGATGGGCGTAAATAAACAGAGAAGCATCGCCATTCGGTGGGTTTGCAAACGCTGACACCAACGAAAAAACGTTAGCGGGTGGATGAATTTGCAGCTTTCCTTCATCCACCCGCTTATACTGGCACCTTCAGAGATTTATTAATGGCTGCTCGTCAACTGCTGAACCAGAGCAAGCACCTTTGTACGGCTGAGTTTAGCTTCACCCTGCGCCAGTGCATCTAACGTCGCATGGGCCAGAGCCAACGGAATCTGACAAAAATCCAACGCAGGCCCCAGAGGTAAGGCAGTGGTGTAGGCATCGGCTAATGCCAGGTTACGACGGGCATAGGACTGCATCCGCTCTTGTGTCCAGCCAGTCGGGAAGAAATTAACGCCCCGTCCCAGATCTTCACCGTGATTCCGTAAAATATTGACGGCTTGCAGGCCCCGCCCGAAGCCAATCGCCTGAATGCGATCAGTCTTGGTACCGTCATACCATGACCACAGATCCGACAGCAGCAAGCCAACGGCCCCTGCAACACTCATAGTGTAACGATCCAGATCAGCTTCGGTCTGTACGTTCCAGTTGGTTACCGCCCAATAGGCCATCCGATCAGACATGGAAGCTGTCGCATCCCAAACACGGGGTGCAATACTACCCGGTGCCAACATGGCCCACTCCCCAACCCGGATGGACACTTCGGGTAACAAGCTTGTATACTGACACAGAGCAGCCGACAAATCATCTACATCAATACTGTCGGTCGCTGACTGCAGAGTCAGGCTAATTGTTTGGAGCAATTTCGCTTTTAGAGGGTTGTCCAGGTCTGGGTGATCCTCAATCTCATCGATGGCACGCATGCACAGGTAAGCAGAAGCAACTGCTTCCTGCAGACCCGATGGCAAACGACTGATCGGAATATAAAACGTTCGACTGGTTTCTTCCAAAACCTCTAAGGCATTCTTACGCAGATCCATCAATTCACTCCTCTAAACCACCAGACCAAGTTCGCTCTCAATATATAGCAAAAAACTTAATTTTTATTGAATCGGGATCTTATTGATTTGAGCCTTCGCGGACATTACGGACGGTTGCCACAATCACAGCTCGGAATTTTATTTAAGACACGGGGTTTCAGTAACACGATCCTATCCTTTGTGGAGAGTTTTACCTCTGACCTAAGGTCTAGAGTCGTTAGTATAAACTTCTATACACACCGTAGTTACGATTTTCCCGGAAAAACGGATCTTTTCTACACCCGGTTGGGCGAAAATACGGTTTTTTTAAACATCCTTGTTGTAAGGAATGCCTAAGGCAGCGGGTGGCCTTGCCTTGCCTGCTAAGCCAATCATTGCCAGGAGCGCGATCGCGTAGGGCAGCATCAGCAAAAATTGATAGGGAATATGCAGGTTAAAGGCTTGGATCCGCAATTGCAAGGCTTCTGTCGCCCCAAACAGGAAACAGGCCAGTACCACGCTAACCGGATGCCAGCGCCCAAAAATCAACGCGGCTAAGGCAATGAAGCCCTTACCTGCACTGATATCCTCAGTAAAAAACTTGACATGCACCAGTACCAGATAGGCTCCACCCAGTGCCGCCAGCATGCCACTCAGCATCACACTGGCATATCGCACCCGGAGAACCTTTACCCCAGCAGTAGCAGCAGCTCTGGGATATTCTCCAACGGCTCGCACAGTTAAGCCAAGGGTTGTCTGGTACAAGGTATAGGTACTAAGC
>CAZGDE010000105.1:0-18121 GCA_964524315.1 uncultured bacterium | reverse complement strand
ACCCAACCCTTCCATCCCCTCTTCCTGGAGCGCCTTGCACCCTTCAAAGTGCTACGGTTCATGGATTGGATGAAGACCAACGGTTCACCCGTTGATGAATGGTCAGACCGGACTACGCTTAACTCCTTCAACCAGACAAATAAGAATGGGGTAGCGTTGGAACACATGATTCAGTTGGCAAACGCTACTCATGCTGATCCCTGGTTTAACATTCCCCATGCCGCTAACGATGATTATGTCCGGCGGTTTGCAACGATGGTACGCGATCAACTCGATCCGACCTTAAAAGTCCGGATTGAGTACTCCAACGAGGTTTGGAACTACGCCCCTGGCTTCCCCCAAAGTCAGTATGCCCAACAAAAAGGTTTGGAACTGGGTTTAAACACCGATGGGTACCAGGCAGGTTGGTCATACTATGCCCAACGCTCCGTCGAAATTTTCAAAATCTTCGAGGAAGTGTTTGGTGGCACCGATCGCCTCGTTCGTATCCTGGCCTCCCAGGCAGTGAACCCCTATGTGGGTGAAAAGGTATTGACCTGGCAAAACGCCTACCAACATGCCGATGCTTATGCCATTGCCGGCTACTTTGGGGTGCAGGACTACGGGCAACCACAGCGGTTTAACCAACTGATGAGCATGACCACTGATCAAATTATTGACCAGGTCATGGTGCCGGAGATTCAAACCTTTGTGAGGGACTACATCACGAAAAGCTACAATCTGGCACAACGGTATGGTCTCCCTCTAATCGGTTATGAGGGTGGCAACTATTTGGAGACGTTCACCTTATCAGCAGAGCAGGAACCACTTGCAACATCCAAGCTGATCGAAGTGAGCCGCAATCCCAAGATGCGAGATGTCTATCGCGAGTTCCTGGAAATGTGGGAAGAAATCGGTGGTGGCATGTTTAACCAGTTCAACGACATCTATGCTCCGAAGAAATGGGGCCAATGGGGACTGTTAGAGTACCAGGATCAACCACTCAACATGGCTCCTGAGTACCAGGGTGTAGTTGACTACATTCAACAAAACCCCCGACCGGGATTGTAAGGATATAGCAGGGTCGATTCTTGATTGCGGCGATCGCACACCCTGACTTAACCCCCATCCATTAACCCCTTCTTCCAGGCTTGGAAGGAGGGGTTACTTATGTATTCACACCTAAAATGCCAGCCAAATTAAGGATGCCAATATGTTGCCGCAAAATATTTTCTGTAAAAGCAAGCACGGAATTATGTGATTTCCCGTAGAAAAATAATTAAAGATTTAATAAAACAACTATTTTCAGGTAGTGTTTTCACGCAAGATTCTCAATAATAATTGAGGACTTTATTACAAAACCCTTGTTTCTTTCCGGCCCGGCAAGTAGATGTTAGAAGCGGCACTCTTCATTTAGCAGGTTTTGCTAGCAAAACCTGCTAAATGAAGAGCGCCAAGGGTGCAGTAAAGTGACAACACTCAATCATGCAACGTCCCTTCTTGTGGTGATGTAGAAACCAATTTCAGTGGTGCAGCAAACATTCACAGCTTTTCTAAGAAAAGGTTCGCTCTGAAACCAGGATTTTTAGCATTTCCTTTGATTGACCTTTGTTAGAATCCCTCGCGAAATAAGTCGCTTAACTCTGCATTAGATGACGCAGGCTAACAACCGTAATGCACCAGAACGGTTCAATTTGATCGTTTGGCAGCAAAGGTTATCGCGTCCATCAATTGCGAGCGTTAGCTGATCACTCACTCCTTCGAATCAACATAAGCGGGAGTGACAAGAGCATCATGCTCAGACTTTTAGCTTACGTTTATATTCTTCAACCGCTTCTTAGGGAGTTCCCAAGATGTCACAGTTAACTATTGCGATTATAAGTTCCATCGTTGCTACCCTTATTTTTGCTATATGCTTGCGATCAAAAAAATCTATTTATCTTCTCCTGACGCTCCTGATTTCACCTATTATTTCTCTTATATTTGTTAATCCGAAATGGGCAGTCATGGGTTGGCATGAATTCATGCACGCAAGCATTGTGTACAACATTATGAATGGGGTAGTCCCACCTGAAGATACTCTATTGGCAGGCTATCCCTTAAAGTATCCTTGGGCTCATCATTCCCTAGTGGCTTTGCTGTGTCAGATCGCAAATATTTCTCCTTCGTTGGGAATTACGCTCTTAAACATTCTCACTTTAATAATTTCTGTAGTCGTAATTTTCAAGACTGCCCAACTTCTTCATCCAACACGACAAACGGGTATCTTCGCTGTATTTCTATCATTTTTTGGCACTTCAATCTTCTTTCTTGAACCGCTGAACGGAAGAATACATTTGGACCATCGAGCGCTTCCACTTCACAAGTTTGCGTCTGCAAATAGTAATCCCTTAGGATTCTGCCTTTTCTTGGTTTGCCTCTTCTTCCTAATATGCTTGTTTGCCCGTCGGGGAAATTCTTCTATTAATGCTATTAGCTTGGGGGTTTCCATCACAGCGGCAGCGTTTTTGTACCCCATTTCCTGGATTGGGATAGTTACGAGTTGCATTTGCGTCTGTTTAGGGCAAGCAGTTATCACGAGAGGACGCAACTGGCAACCTATCTTGATTGTCTTTCTAGCATTATTCTTTGGCAGCGTACTCGCAGTGCCCTACCTTCATAACATTGGGGCAGATAAAGCCGCTACGGCAGAAATGTCCCTCAATTTTCATGTAAAAGATCGACTCCACTCTTTATTCATCATGTCAAGTTTTCCTCTGCTAATTCTGTGGCTGAAGCGGCACTATATAGAAGTCTTCTTTAAGGGGAAATCATCTGAGGTTTTGACACTTTGTTTTGGAAGTATTGGATTAATATTGCTTTATATTTTTGTCACAATCCCATTAGATTGTGAGTATAAGTTTTTGATGCTAATTATGGCTATGATTAGTATATTCACAGCCCCATTTTTTGAAGAACTTTATCAAGAAAAATCCGTATTGGTAGAGTTGTTAATTGTACTTCTCATTCTACCGACGACTTTCACTTTTACTGGTATGTTTATACAAACTCAGTTTACCGAGTCGGTTTACACAAAGGGTATTAATATTCGGCACAGTAACACTCGTATGGATAATCTTTATTCATGGATCACGACTAAAACACCTGTAGATACGGTTGTTGTAGATTCTTTTCTTTCTGTACCTGCGCTGAGCCGTAGATCCTTGTACGTTGGAACTGACTTAAGACGTAAACAAGATCCCAATTTTGCGGAATTTGACGGTTGGGCGATGGATGCAAAGACGATGTCTAATCAAGTTTTTGGTCAGGATCAAGAAGTTGTGAAGCGTCGGTTACAAAATGCAATTGCTCTCTTAACGCCGAACCCTAAAGATACCGTGAATGCAGCAGCAGAAAGTATTAAACAGGAATTCGATAAGCGACAAGTTATCGTGGTTGTAAGAGATCCAACTATACGGATGGCGTTTGATGAAAACCCTCGCTTTGCGAAGACATTTGAGGAACACTCTGTTTGGGTCTACACACTCAAGCGTTAGTGTGTTAGCTGGCAGGGCTGTTTCAAGGTCAGGGTAGAACAACAAAACTGAGCAGGGTTGTATCAGTTTCACTCTCATGAGCATTGGTGCGGGTATCCCGCAGGAGTGGCTGAACCAACCCCTGAGCGTTCAGGGCCTGTCCATGCCTTTTGGCAAACTGGATTGGAAGTGGGATGGCCAACAGACACAGGTGACCGTTTCAGGCAAACCAGTGAATGTGAAACTTGGCTCTAGTTTTCCCAAGAGTGCATCACTGACAGTCAAGCAATCAACGCTATGAAGCGAGAAAAGCGCAACTTGGTGATTGTTCCAATCCGGTCACGGCTCCACACTGAATCCATCCACCTTCTCTTGTGAGGGTGCTTTTGTTAAGGTGTTGTAAATGAGGTACCTGGGTTCCAGGGCCTCATCTTGTCTCTTTATACTTAACCGTGCCCCCTTATACTATTGAAAACAGATGTAAACAGATTGTGATTCTGTTGCCTCTTGCTAGAACCTGGTTAGGATTCTCCCTGCCATCACAGTATTAGTCTTCACGCTATCCCCATCCCAGACAAGTAATGACCAGCCTCTTTCTCGAACGCCTGCATCATCGCGATCGCCCCGTCCTTGTGTTTGACGGCGCGATGGGTACCAACCTGCAAGTGCAAAACCTGACTGCCGCAGATTTTGGCGGTCCCGAATACGAAGGTTGTAACGAGTACCTGGTGCATACGAAGCCAGAGGCAGTCGCTAAAGTCCACCGTGACTTTCTGGCAGCCGGGGCCGATGTGATTGAAACCGATACCTTTGGGGCTACATCCATCGTGCTGGCGGAATATGACCTGGCAGATCAGGCATACTACCTCAACAAAACCGCCGCCGCCCTGGCAAAACGGGTCACGGCTGAATTTTCTACCCCCGAAAAACCTCGCTTCGTTGCCGGATCTATTGGGCCAACAACTAAGCTACCAACCCTCGGACACATCGACTACGACACTATGGTGGCATCATTTGCCGAACAGGCAGAAGGCTTGTGGGATGGGGGCGTTGATCTGTTCCTGGTGGAAACCTGTCAGGATGTGTTGCAGATCAAAGCGGCACTGAATGGGATTGAGCAAGTATTTGCCCAGAAGGGCGATCGCCGTCCCCTGATGGTATCCGTCACGATGGAACTTCAGGGCACCATGCTGGTTGGCTCGGATGTGGCCGCCATGCTCACCATTCTGGAACCCTACCCGATCGACATTCTGGGGCTGAACTGCGCCACCGGCCCGGATCGCATGGCGGAGCATATTAAATACCTGACCCAACATGCGCCGTTCGTCGTTTCCTGCATTCCCAACGCGGGTATTCCCGAAAACGTGGGTGGTCATGCCCACTACAAACTCACCCCGATGGAACTGCGGTTGGCACTCAGTCGCTTTGTAGAAGACTGGGGAGTACAGGTAATTGGTGGGTGTTGTGGTACCCGTCCTGAACACATTCAACAACTGGCAGAAATCGCTGCCAACTTGCAACCGAAGGAACGACCCACCCGCACGCCCCGGTGGGAACTGAACGGTCAGGCAGTCCCCACTGATCCACGCCCCCTGTTAAATTACATCCCGGCAGCGGCATCCATCTACAACGCCCAACCCTACGAGCAGGACAACTCCTTCCTGATTGTGGGTGAACGACTCAATGCCAGTGGTTCCAAAAAGGTTCGGGAACTGTTAAACGCTGAGGATTGGGATGGTCTGGTATCCGTTGCCCGGGCCCAGGTGAAGGAAGGGGCGCACGTTCTGGATGTCAACGTGGACTACGTGGGACGGGATGGTGAGAAGGATATGCGGGAACTGGTTTCCCGCCTGGTAACGAACGTCAACCTGCCGTTGATGCTCGACTCGACCGAATGGGAAAAGATGGAAGCCGGGTTAAAGGTCGCCGGCGGTAAGTGCATCCTCAACTCGACCAACTATGAGGATGGGGAACCCCGTTTCTTGAAGGTGCTGGAACTGGCAAAAACCTACGGTGCGGGTGTGGTCATCGGTACGATCGACGAAGATGGCATGGCGCGGACGGCAGCCCGGAAGTTTGCGATCGCCCAACGGGCATACCGGCAGGCATTGGAGTACGGCATTCCGGCGCACGAGTTGTTCTTTGACACGCTGGCACTGCCCATTTCCACTGGGATTGAGGAAGACCGGGAAAACGGCAAAGCCACGATTGAAGCCATTCGGATGATCCGGGAAAATTTGCCTGGTTGCCACATTCTCCTGGGTGTGTCCAACATTTCCTTTGGTTTGAGTCCGGCGGCACGGATTGTGCTGAACTCGATGTTTCTCCATGAGGCCATGCAGGTCGGAATGGATGGGGCGATCGTCAGTGCGGCGAAGATCCTGCCTCTGGCGAAGATTGAACCGGACCATCAGGAAGTCTGCCGCAAGCTGATCTATGACCAGCGCGAGTTTGAAGGCGGCATCTGCACCTACGATCCACTGGCAGTACTGACCAAGCTATTTGAAGGGGTTTCGGCTAAAGATGCCCGGTCTAAGGACTCGCTGGCGGATTTACCCATTGAGGAACGGCTGAAACGCCACATCATCGACGGTGAACGAATCGGGCTGGAAGAGGCACTGACCCTGGCACTGGAAACCTACAAACCTCTCGATATCATCAATACCTTCCTCCTGGATGGGATGAAGGTGGTAGGTGATCTGTTCGGTTCAGGGCAGATGCAGTTGCCGTTCGTGTTGCAATCGGCAGAAACGATGAAAGCCGCCGTTGCCCAGTTGGAACCGTTTATGGAGAAATCCGAGGCGGGGAACAACGCTAAAGGCACCTTTATCATCGCCACGGTCAAGGGCGATGTGCATGACATCGGCAAAAACCTGGTTGATATCATCCTGTCGAACAATGGCTACCGGGTGATTAACCTGGGTATCAAGCAACCCGTCGAGAACATCATCCAGGCATACGAAGAACATCGGGCAGACTGCATTGCCATGAGCGGTCTGCTGGTGAAATCGACCGCCTTTATGAAGGAAAACCTGGAGGTTTTCAACGATCGCGGCATCACCGTTCCCGTCATCCTGGGCGGGGCGGCACTCACACCGAAATTTGTCTACGAGGATTGCCAGAACACCTACAAAGGACGGGTGATTTACGGCAAGGATGCCTTCTCGGATCTGCACTTCATGGACAAGCTGATGCCTGCCAAGGCAAATGCCAACTGGGATGATTTGCAAGGCTTTTTGGATGAACAGTCCGAGGCGTCCAATGGCAACCAGGCAACGGCTGTCAGGAGCGGGGAACAAACGACCAAAGAAGGAACTGCGGACACGGGCGAAGTGGATACGCGCCGCTCCGAGGCGATCGCCGCCGACATTCCCCGCCCCACTCCTCCTTTCTGGGGCACGACTCTGCTCAATCCTGCCGATATTCCCTGGGAGGAACTCTTCTGGCATCTGGACTTGCAGGCGTTGATTGCCGGACAGTGGCAGTTCCGCAAGCCACGGGAACAGTCGAAAGAGGAATATGAAGCGTTCTTACAGGAGAAGGTCTACCCCATCCTGGAGGAATGGAAACAGCGGATTATGAACGAGAACCTGCTCCACCCACAGGCGATCTATGGCTACTTCCCCTGTGCGGCTGAGGGGAACAGTCTGCATCTGTACGACCCGGCGATCGCCACCAGCAGCACCGCCTCCCGCCCTGACCCGCTTGCCACCTTCCACTTCCCCCGGCAGAAGTCGCTGCGCCGTTATTGCATTGCCGACTTCTTCGCCCCCCAGGAGTCGGGACAACTGGATGTCTTCCCCATGCAGGCAGTCACGATGGGCGAAGTCGCCACCCAATACGCCAAGAAGCTCTTTGAGGCAAACCAGTACACGGATTACCTCTACTTCCACGGCATGGCGGTCCAGATGGCAGAGGCACTGGCGGAATGGCTCCATGCCCGGATTCGGCGCGAGTTAGGCTTTGGAGCCGAAGAACCGAATAACATTCGTGACATGCTGGCACAACGCTATCGCGGTTCCCGGTACAGCTTTGGCTATCCCGCCTGCCCCAACATCCAGGATCAGTACACGCTCCTGGACCTGCTGGATGCCAAACGGATCAATCTCTATATGGATGAGAGTGAGCAGTTGTATCCGGAACAATCGACCACGGCGATCGTGGCTTACCACCCGGCTGCCAAGTACTTTAGCGCCTGATCTTTCTGGGGGTGAGTTACTGTAAAAGTTACTCCTGGCATCCTTGAGGGTTGAGGCATTATATTTCTCTGTAGGGGCGGGTTTTGCAAAAATGCTGCTAACTCGCTCAAGTTTTCCTACTAAACCTGCTCCTACAATGCCCTAACAATTTGTTAGTTGATCAGGTTGGTTCCTGGAGCGGTATGACATAGCAAGTATTTCTGTATCGGTTTAAATCCATGACTCGGTACTGTTTCCTGATCGGCTTGCTCAACTTACTGGTGGCTGGCTGTCGTCCATCTGACTCAGCCAGTCAGTTAACATCTGGAGAAAAATCTATGAAACTGGAAAGTTCGGCGTTTACGGCAAACTCGCTCATTCCGGCAAAATACACCTGCGATGGGCAGGATGTTTCCCCTGCCCTCAGTTGGGATGAACCCCCTGCCGGTACCTGGAGTCTGGCACTCATCGCCGATGACCCCGACGCCCCAATGGGAACCTGGGTGCATTGGGTACTATACAACCTGTCGCCCGACGTGCGGGAGTTAGCCGAAGGCATCCCCGCCCAGGCACAACCTCCCGTGGGCGGTATGCACGGCATCACTGATTTCAAACGCCTGGGCTATGGTGGGCCCTGTCCACCGGGTGGCACCCATCGTTATTTCTTCAAGCTCTACGCCCTCGATCGCACCCTGGACTTAAAACCCGGTGCCACCAAAGAACAATTACTGCAAGCCATGTCAGGGCATATCCTGGCGACTGCCGAATTGATGGGACGCTATACCCGACAACGGGGATAAACCTTAAATCACGGCAATACACTCAATTTCCACTAGCACATCCTTCGGCAGACGGGCAGCCTGGACACAGGAACGAGCCGGAGCAGCGGTTTCGCCAAAGTGCTTGGCATAAACGGCATTCATCGCCGCGAAGTCTTTCATGTCTGCCAGAAATACGGTGGTTTTGACCACATTCTGCAAACTGGCACCGGATGCCGCTAGGACAGCGGTCAGGTTGGCAAGAACCTGTTCCGTTTGTTGGGTGACATCGCCTTCACCCACGACCTGACCCGTTGCCGGATCAAGGGCAATTTGTCCGGCGGTAAAAATCATTTGGCCACTGGCGGCGATCGCCTGACTGTAGGGCCCAACCGGCGCGGGAGCAGCATCAGTACGAATTACGTTACGAGTCATAGGTAAGGAGAAAGGAGCAAGTGATACCTAAAACACCTTACAACAAACGGGGGCGTTGCCCATAGTGGCGGTAGTGGAGGTAATCACGCAGGACGCGATCGTGGTCAAAACAGAGATTAGTAGGGATTTGCCAGGGTTCAAATACGCCTAAATGTTTGGCGTCGTCGCCTGCCTGCGGTGTGCCCGTTGCCGTTGCCAGAAACACAACCGCCATCGTATGTTGCCGGGGGTCACGGTTCGGGTCGGAATAGACATGGAATTGTTCAATCAATTCGACCTGTAAACCCGTCTCTTCCTGTGCTTCCCGCTGGGCGGCCGTTTCTACGGTTTCACCATAATCAACAAAACCACCGGGAATTGCCCAGCCATAGGGCGGATTCAGCCGCTCAATCAGCACAATCGGACGGTGGGGGCGATCGACCAGTTCAATGATGATGTCAACCGTGGGCGCAGGATTACGATAGGTCATGGGCTAGGGAATCAAAAGGGTCAGAGGAAAAAAGGACTATTGGGGTACAGACATCGGAAGTCTTTTCGCGGTTGATCATATTGTGGTAAGAAGGCACACCAGATCTCCGATAGCTAGGGAACTTCGAGGTCTAGGGCAATTAAACCATTCCTGGCACAGAAAGATCCCCAACCTCTAGAGAAGTTGGGGATCGAATAGAGTCAAGAGTCAGCACCAGATTCTACAGGTGGTACCTGAATGCACTGGTTTAAAGGCTTAAATGGTCATCGCTTTGTAGCTTTCATAATCAGCCTCAGCGGCTTTACCATTTTTGCCATTTTGCCCATTCGCTTTACGGGGCATAAGCACACCATAACCACCATGATTGCGCTCATAAATCACGTTGATTTCACCCGTTTCGGCATTCAAGAACATATAGAAATCATGGTCGATCATTTCTAATTGTTCCTGTGCTTCCTGAACCGTCATGGGTGGCATCGCAAAGTACTTGGTGCGTACCACATGCGATGGCAATTCCGGTTCGCGATCGGGCAAAACGTTAGTAATAACAGGCTGATCACTTAGTGCTTCGGCAGTCTTCACCGCGACTACACTCTTATCACGCCGCTTCTCCTTATACTTGCGTAGTTTACGAGAAATCTTATCGGCAACGAGGTCAATACTTGCATATAGATTTTCGCTGCTTTCTTCGGCACGGACAACCGCACCGTTAACATAAATGGTTACCTCAGCAGTTTGCTTGGAGGTTATCCGAGGGTTGCGGGCTACAGAAAGATGTACATCAACTTCCGTCGTTAAGTTTTGAAAATGATTCACCGCCTTTTCGATCTTATGCGTCACGTATTCGCGAAGTGCATCTGTGATCTCGATGTTTTTTCCCTGGATAACAAGCTTCATGGAGTTTCCTCCGATATAAGTTTGGGTGTAATTTCACCCTAGCACTTTGTATTCTGGAGAACAGTTCCCTTTAGAATGTTTTGCATGATGTGATAATTCTTGATTTGTTAATGTTGTCTACGATGCAATTTTCCGTTTGATCCCCCTTGATTTTTTACTTACTTTGAATAGTGACAAGCCCGTGACCCCGCTCTCTTCACCGTTCGATCGCCGCCTTTGTCACCTTTTTAACCAGGGTATTATTCCTTATCAAATTGCCCATGATTGGCAGCGATCGCTCGTTAATGAACGTCGCCACAATCCCCATCAAGAAGATATGTTAATTCTGCTGGAGCATCCCCCCGTTTACACGTTAGGGCAGGGTGCCAGTCTGGAATTTCTCAAGTTCGATCCGCTACATCCGTCAGTGGATCTCATCCGGATCGAGCGGGGCGGCGAAGTCACCTATCACTGTCCGGGGCAGTTGGTGGGCTACCCCATCTTAAATTTGACTTACTACCAAAAAGACCTGCACTGGTACCTGCGCCAGTTAGAAGAGGTTTTGATCCAGGTCTTGGCAACTTACGGACTGATCGGGGAACGCATCGCCGGGTTAACGGGCGTGTGGGTCAAAGGTTATAAAGTGGCGGCGATCGGCATTAAGGTAAGCCGCTGGATTACGATGCATGGCTTTGCCTTGAACGTCTGCCCTGACCTGAGTGGATTTTCCCAGATTGTCCCCTGTGGCATCAGTGACAGACCCGTTGGGAGCCTGGAGCAGTTTATCCCCGGCATTGAGTTAGCCGAAGTCAGGCAACGGGTCGCGATCGCCTTTGCCGCCGTCTTCAACGTACAACTCGTTGAAGCAACCGCCAACCTTCCATTACCAGTTATTAGTCCAGATCAGGCTTGATCCAAAGGCTCTAACCAGGCAGTTTTTATTGCCGTAAAAATGTAATCAACTCCCGATTGACCGTTTGCGGTGCTTCCTGTTGCACCCAATGCCCACAATGGGGAATCAATTTCAATTCATAGGGTGCCCGGATCAATTGATCCAGGTCTCTGGTTAAGTTCTGGCTGAGCAGAGCATCCTCTTCGCCCCACAGGACTAATGTTGGTGCGGTAATGGGATTTGGTGCGTGCCCAAACTCCTGCGCCCAGTGCCAGGGAGACATCATTTGCCGATAGTAATTCAGTGCGGCGGAGAGGGCACCCGGTTTTGCTAACGCCCGCTGATAAATTTCGGTATTTTCAGAGGTAAATGCCCCCTTCCGAACGGCCTGTCCTTGAAATATATTTTTGACAAATTCTTTCAAGTTTTGCTGGATCAACCACTCTGGAATACCCGGCACTTGAAACGCCAAAACGTACCAACTCCGGCGCAACTGATCGAAATTACTCACCATCTCCTGCAACAACCGTTGGGCAGGAGCAGCATTGAGAATTGCCAGACGGTTCAGGTATTGGGGAAACTTTTGCGCCAGGTTCCAGGGGATCGCCCCACCCCAGTCATGTCCCACCACATGGGCACGGGCATACCCTAAACTTTCGATCAGTCCGCGAACGTCAGCAGTTAAAGTGTCCAGATCATAGCCATTGGCAGGTTTGTCGGAGTCATTGTAGCCCCGCAGATCGGGCACTACCACTTTGAAATACCGCGCCAGGACTGGAATTTGAAACCGCCAGGAATACCAGAACTCAGGGAAGCCATGTAACAGAACGACTAGTTCACCCTCACCCTGGGTCACATAATGCAACCGTATGCGGTTAGTTTCCACAAAATGATGGTGCCAGTCAGCAGACGATAACCCGGTCATAATCACCACTTGGACTGATCGAAATAATGCTCATGCATTGATCATGCATTGGGCGATCGCATAACCGCCCTACCATAACCATACCCGCTTCAACGTCACACTTACCAGGACTGATAGCGACACCAACTCCCCCATTGGGAGAAATTACCAAATCCACCTGCCACCCCGTCAGTTACCCCAGCAGCACCACTGCATTCTTGAGCCCCACTTCTTGACAATAATTCTGATTTACTTTAATTTCCTTATTGGTAATCTATCTCAATAAGCTGAGATAGGGAGCAGGCGATCAGACCTGAATTATCAGAATTCGTTGGAGCAAAATTGATAGGCAATGGCAATTACTAGACGCATTTTCCTGGCTTCTGGCGCAGCCGCAACCGCTGTCGTCGCCCACCAGCTAACAAGAGGGCAAATTGCCCAGGCAGAGCCCGTTCTCAACCTTTACTCAGCCCGTCACTACGATACGGACACAGCCATTTATGACAGCTTCACCAAGAAAACAGGAATCAAGGTGAAACTGGTTGAAGCCGAAGCAGACAAGTTGATTGAGCGGATCAAGAGCGAAGGCAACAATAGTCCGGCTGATGTGCTGCTGACAACGGATGCCGGGCGACTCTGGCGAGCCCAAGAAGCAGATTTGCTCCAACCAGTGACCTCGCGGGCGTTACGAGCAGCCATTCCAGCCAACCTCTCGGAACCCAAGGGCTACTGGTACGGTTTCTCCAAACGAGCCAGGGTCATTGTCTACAACAAGGATAAAGTCAAGCCATCTGACCTCGCTCGTTACGAAGATCTGGCAGATGCGAAGTGGAAAGGTCGGTTAGTGTCCCGTTCCTCCACCCATGTTTACAATCAATCCCTGGTTGGTTCGATTCTGGCAGTCGCCGGTGCCGACAAGACCGAAGCCTGGGCGAAGGGGGTAGTAGCGAACTTTGCCCGCCAACCCGAAGGGAATGATACGGCTCAAATTAAGGCAGTGGCATCGGGTGCGGCTGACCTCACCTTTGTCAACACTTACTATGTCGTTCGTCTGATGAAGTCGAACAAACCCGAAGACAAGGAGATCGCAGCGAAAATTGGGGTTTATTTCCCGAACCAGGGCAAGAGCGAGCGAGGCACCCACATCAACATCAGCGGTGGTGGTGTGGTTAAAACCTCCAAGAATCCAGAGGCCGCTATCAAATTCCTGGAACACCTGATTAGCCCGGAAGTACAAGAAATGTTTGCGAAGGGCAATAACGAATATCCAGTTCTGGCCAAAGCACCAATGGATTCCACCCTTGCTGCTTTGGGGTCATTTAAGGAAGATAAACTCAACGCCGCCGTGTATGGCAAGAACAATGGTGATGCGTTAAAGCTGATGGATCGGGCGGGCTGGAAGTAACGGGCATAACCATGTCCCTTACAGCGATCAAACAGGTCGGGGCACGGAATCAAATATTCCCCTGTGGCCCTTGGCCGTAGAAACATTCACACCGCATATATAGTCCAGACCTGGAGGACTCGTGTAGGGCATCGTTTGAAAGTGCTACGCTTGCAAACGATGCCCATTTCGTAGTTTTTCGACGACAGGATGATCCCTGAGGTGATATCAACAACGGTGCCACCTGCCCCCATGCCCTTTCACCTGGGTTGTGCCATCTGGGCGTATAAGGGGTGGATTGGTGAGCTATTTCCACCCGGCAGTCAATCATCGGAGTTGTTACAGCTTTACAGCCAACGCTTTACGACCGTAGAAGGTAACACCACCTTCTATTCCATTCCCGCGCCAGAAACCGTGCGGCGTTGGGCAACCGAAACGCCCTCTGGCTTCCAGTTTTGCCTGAAGTTGCCAAAAACACTAACTCATACGGGGCATCTAACATCCCGCCTTGCAGATACCCGATCCTTTCTGGATCGCATGGCGGAATTAGGCGATCGCCTGGGCCCATTCTTTGCCCAATTACCTCCCAGTTATAGCCCCACCGATTTGAACGATCTGGAAGCATTCCTGACAGCATTACCCCATGACCAGATGGAATTTGCCCTGGAAGTACGTCATCCAGCCTGGTTTAAGGAACCATACCAGACCCAATTAACCGATTTACTCACCCATCTGGGCATGGGACGGGTACTTTTAGACACTCGTCCAATTTATGACGTTCCCGATGACCCCCAACTTGCGATGGAACGACGTAAACCTCGCCTACCATTGCAACGGAGTGTCACCACTTCGTTCAGTTTAATTCGGTATGTGAGCCATCCCACCCTGGAAATGAATCAACCGTTTATGCAGGCATGGGTGCAGGACATCAAAGAGTGGCTCCGTCAGGGCAAACGAATTTACTTCTTTGTCCACTGTCCGGTAGAGGAGCGATCGCCTGCCAATGCCCGTCATTTTCAGGCATTATTAGAGCGAGCGGAGACACCAATACCACCACTGCCGTGGAATACACTCAGAGACAGTACACCGACCCAACTCAATCTTTTTTCCTGCTAATTGCCCCTCCTGGTTTGCAACCAGTTAGCTCAAGAAGCCCGCTTAAACCGCCAGACACCCACTAAAATACCCTGGATTTCGAGTTGACTGGCTGACACTTCAATGGGCGGATAGGCATGGGTATCAGGGTTACCAGGTTGCAACGTTACCTTGCTACCTTTGCGGTGATAGTACTTCAGGGTTGTTTGCCCTTCAACTCTGGCCGCAACGATGGTACCGTTTTTGATCGCTTTCGGGTCGGGTGCGGGCTCCAGAATCACCACGTCCCCATCATCAATCAGGGCATCGATCATACTCAACCCACGCACCCGTAACGCAAAGTAGCGCGGATTCAACTGCAAGTGCCCAAAGTCAAGATGCTCAACCTCAGTATCGGGAAATGCTTCGACCAGACCACCAGCGGCGATCGCACCACGAATCGGCACACCGGGAGAATTGGCCTGAAGCAACCGAATCGTGCGGGCTTTCCCCTCGCTCCAGTCAATGTATCCTTTCGCTTTCAAATGCTCTAACCGACTTTGCACCGGCGCAGGAGATTTCAAATCCATTGCTCGCATCATTTGCCGAATCGAAGGAGAATGCTGGTTGGCGCGGATATAATCAACTAGCCAATCATAAAGTTCTTGTTGGGCTTCAGTAAGAGGTTCCATAAGGTCTAGGACAGGGATGGACTGCTTAGAACAGGTGTACCATCAAATTGTAGCCATGTCTAGACGTTATTCAACGAATATTTTTTGAGATTTGTATCGGCTGATTAAAGACCAGCCCTGTTAATGTCCAGGCAACAGGGGTCGCCTCATCGAGTGAGCCAACCGCAATTGCCCCCAAAGCATTCACACTCACTCACCCAGTTCTGGATGAAGTCATCGATGGGGGCACGCGCAGTGGCAGGGGGAGGGCAAGGCGGTTACCTGACGTCAAGCCGCTCCCAGCAAACTTGCTAACAACGCCTGTTGGGCATGCATCCGGTTCTCAGCCTGATCCCAAATGCGCGATTGGGGGCCTTCCATCACGTCATCGGTAATTTCCTCGCCCCGGTGGGCGGGTAAACAGTGGAGGACGATCGCCTCCTTATCGGCATAGGCCAGCAAATCCTCATTCACCTGGTAGGGTTGGAAAATGGGAATACGGCTCTCGGCCAGGTCTTCCTGTCCCATACTGGCCCAGACATCGGTATAGATGGCATGGGCACCTTTGACCGCAATAATGGGGTCCGTTGTGACCATCACTTCGGTTTTGCCACTGGCGATCGCCGTTGCCTGCGCCACAATTGCCTCCAGGGGCAGGTAATCGGGTGGAGAGGCCACCCTGACATTGACTCCGGCCAGGGCACAACCCAGCATCAGCGAGTGGGCCACGTTGTTCCCATCCCCTACATAGGTCAGCGTTAAACCGCCCAGGGTACCAAACGACTCCTGCATGGTCTGTAAATCGGCAAGCACCTGGCAGGGATGTTCCAGGTCGGTCAGGGCATTAATGACGGGAATTCTGGCATAGTCTGCGAAGGTTTGCAGATCATCTTGTTCAAACGTCCGAATTGCCAGAATATCCAGATAACGATCCAGCACACGGGCAGTATCGGCGATCGGTTCACCCCGACTGACCTGAGTCACGCTGGGGTTAAGGTCGAGTACCTGACCACCCAGGCGATACATCGCCGCTGAAAAGCTCACACGGGTGCGGGTGGATGCTTTGTAAAATAACAGGCCCAGAGTTTTCTGGCATTTCAGGGTTATTTTTCCCGATTTCAACTGGGCTGCCAACTGCAATAACTCCAACATTTCAGTGGCAGTCAAATCAGCCAGACTGAGCAAGTCCCGTCCGTTTAATGACCCCATGCGCGTTCATCCTTATGGTCTACTGTCCCAAAAACTACCAGATCTGCGGCACTTAGCCTAGGGGATGTGTCAGGAGTTGGTTAAGAACGCGACCTATTGGTGAAATTGCACGATCGCCCGCACCAATCCTTCCAGGGTGTACTCCTTCGCTTCCACATCGACCCGTCCCAAAAAAGCTTCACAGGCTTTACTCGTTTGGGGGCCAATCGATGCCACACAGACCCCTGTTAACCAGTCTTGCCAGGACTCTTCACCCTGCGACTGTTCCACCAGTTGACAGAAATGTTTGACCGTTTTGGAACTGGCAAAGGTGACAACATTCACCTTACCGTTTCGTAAGGCTTCTAAAGCCGCCGGGGCGATCGCCTCAGGACAACGGGACTGGTAGGCCGCCACCTCCGTCACAATGGCTTTGCGATTCACAAAATCCTTCACCAGCACATCTCGCCCACCACTTTCCACACGGGGAAAGAGAATCTGTAAGCCGACTACCGGCGTCGGAAAGTTGACTGCCAGTGAATCAGCCACAAACTCCGGCGGGATGAAGTCTGGTTTAATCCCGCGTTGGGCTAAGCACTGGGCCGTTTTTTCGCCTACGACGGCAATTTTCAGCCCGGCAAGGGCCCGAATTCCACTGATATTGACGGCCAACCGTTCAAAGAAATATTCCACCGCATTGGCAGAGGTCAAAATCAGCCAATCAAATTCTGAGAGGCGGGCGATCGCCCCATCCAACTCGGCCCAACTGGAGGGTGGCACAATTTCCAAAGCTGGCATTTCGACGACGACAGCGCCCAATTGTTGGAGGCGATCGCTAAATTGCGCCGACTGTCCGGCTGCACGGGTCACAAGAACCGTTGTGCCAGAGAGAGGCGCGGACGAAGGGGTTTTGAATTGCATAGATCACTTCTACTGTCTGGCAGCTGGCTATTGTGATGAAAGTTTTGAGAGAGAAAATTTTGATAGAATTTGATAGAAATATTCAATCCACTGGGGAATTCACTATTCACTATATAATTTTCCATTCCCCTCGTCCCTTACCAAACCGGTCAGGTATTGCCGCAGCCGCACGACTTCACCAATCACAATGACACAGGGGGAAAGGGAGATTCCCATCGTTTGCTTGCCAATATCAGCCAAGGAACCCTCCCAGATGGTTTGCTGGGGCTGTCCAGCCCAACGAATCACCGCCACGGCAGTTAGGGGCGATCGCCCGTGCAAAGTCAACCGCGAGACAATCGCTGGTAACTGTTGTCCCCCCATTAAAATCACCAGCGTCTCCAACCGTGCCAGTGCCTCCCAATCCAACGCTTCTGGATCATGGGCACTAAGTACGGCAAAACAACGGCTGAGTACCGGATCGGTGAGGGGAATATGGGCCAGTAACGGTGCCACCAGCGCCGACGACAGCCCCGGCACCACTTCATAGCAACAATTTGCCAATTGCAAGGCTTCGATTTCCGCGTGCGATCGCCCGAAAATGAACGGATCACCACTTTTTAACCGGATCACCCGTCGCCCCTGCCGACAATGCTGAACCAGTAGTTCGTTAATTTCACGCTGGGGTTTACTGGGTTGCCCCCCCCGCTTACCCACATTCAAAGTCAGACAGTGTTCCGGCACGAGTTGTAATAGTTCACTATCCACTAGAGCGTCATATACCAGCACTTCCGCCTCATGCAACAGCTGATAGGCACGCACCGTCAGGTTTGCCACATCCCCTGGCCCGGAACCAACCAGATACACTTTTCCTACTTGTTCTGTCATGGTGCCATCC
>CAZGDE010000104.1:0-18155 GCA_964524315.1 uncultured bacterium | reverse complement strand
CTGCGGGTGAAACCTTCAACCTGGGATCTGCCAACCAGTTAAGTGAGTTGCTGTTTGAGAAATTGGGACTGGACACCAAAAAATCGCGCCGCACGAAGACAGGCGGTTACTCTACGGATGCAGCAACGCTGGAACGACTGGAAGATGACCATCCTGTTGTGGCGGCGATCGTCGAGCATCGCACCATCTCGAAACTGAAATCAACCTATGTGGATGCGTTACCAGCCCTCGTTCGACCTGATACAGGGCGTGTCCATACCGACTTCAACCAGGCAATTACTGCCACGGGGCGACTGTCCTCCTCCGATCCCAACCTGCAAAATATCCCGATTCGGACGGCCTTCAGTCGCCAGATTCGTAAGGCGTTCATTCCCGAACCCGGTTGGGTAATGGTGGCAGCGGACTACTCCCAGATCGAACTGCGAATTCTGGCGCACCTGAGCCAGGAACCCGTCCTGCTGGAAACCTACCAGAACAATGAGGATGTCCACCGTCTGACTGCCCGCCTGCTGTTGGAGAAAGATGACATTTCCTCTGAGGAACGCCGTTTAGCTAAGATCATCAACTTCGGCGTGATCTACGGGATGGGTGCCCAACGGTTTGCGCGGGAAGCAGGCGTGAGACCGGCAGAGGCCAAGCTATTCATTGAACGCTTTAACCAGCGTTACTCCAAAGTGTTCGAGTATTTGCAACAAATGCAACGGGAAGCGATCGCCCGTGGCTACGTCGAAACCATCATGGGGCGACGACGTTACTTTAACTTTGGCAGTGAAGCACTCCGCAAGTTGCGGGGCAGTGATCCGGCAGCAATCGACCTGAGTAAGGTGCGTACCCGTGACCAGTACGATGCCCAACTTCTGCGGGCGGCTGCCAATGCCCCAATCCAGGGTTCCAGTGCGGATATCATCAAAGTGGCAATGGTGCGCCTGCATGACCTGTTGCAACAGCACGAAGCGAACCTGCTCCTTCAGGTGCATGATGAACTGGTCTTTGAGATGCCAGCGACGGAATGGGAGAACTTGCAAACCGAAATTAAATCTCTGATGGAGTCAGCCGTCTCTCTGAGTGTCCCTTTACTGGTCGAAATTCGCTCTGGCAAGAACTGGATGGACGCGAAGTAGGGGCGATCGCTGGTTTCTCATCCCAAGATGAACTGTAAATATTGAATTGGGGTAGGGGCGCATGGCAATGCGCCTTACAAAGACTGGTTACCTTTAATAGGTACCTCTACCAGAACTCCGATTTCTAGGGGTTCTGTATGGCCGTTCCAATGGCTCCGGTTGAGGTGATCGACCTCTCCGCCGCCGTTTCATTGCCTCCGGATCAACCACTGGCTGCCTTGACTGCCGCAACGATGGGGTCGTATCCAACTTCTCAAATCCTTCCAGCACCGCCTCCCGCACGATCGCTTCCTTTTCACGACTCAGCATTAACCGGAAGCAATCAGCCAGTTCGCGTCGTTGCGGATGGCGATCATCCAACTCTGTAACAGTACTGCTGAGTTGGCGAACTGCAATCAGGCGGCGGAGGGGATCGTCATGGGTAAGTTCCATCAACAACTGGTTAAAGTTAACCTGATCCCGCATTGCCTGCCGCTGGAAAATTTGCCAGGTCAGCAACAGCAACACAGCCACTGTCCCCATCCCTTGCAAAATCGCTCCCGACGCAATCCAATGGCTGTCCGATTCGAGCCAGATCGAGGTTGCCAGGTAGGTGGTCAGAACCGCGATCGCTCCACCGGTTGCCGCCAGAGCCAGTGGTTGATTCCACCCGGTCAAAAACTGACGCAAATCTGCCAGTGGTAATTTAGGTCGCCAATCATGTAAAAGGTAAATCAGCACCATTACCCCCAAGCCAGTTCCCGTTGACAGAACCAACCGACTGTCCCAGTAGAACAGGGTAACGATCACTGTAGATGCCAGCAACCACCCACCTGACCCCAACCATCGCCTTGGAAAGCGCCGGGGAAACTGTCCCAACACCTTATTTTTCAGGGCAACAGGATTGTCTAAAGGTGGTAGCTCTTGCAGCAATCGGAGAAGGTACCGCCATTGATAGGAAGATGCCTTTGTCACAGATTCGCCCTTACTTATATAGCCATCTGCATGTTCAGCTAATAGAATACCTGGTTTGCTTTGTAACAGTTATTAAGGAATGAGAATCCTGGCACTCATCTGTATATATGAACCTACGCTCATGTATCATACCGGCATTGAATTATGATGTTGATATGTATTGCTATCAGAAAAGCCGCCAGTAGATAATGACCCATTCGCACCATTCGCCCGATCATGACCGTCATCACCACCATTCACACGCAGGGCATAGTGGTCATCAGCACCCCCCTGCTAACTACAACCGGGCATTCATCGTGGGGTTGTTGCTAAACGGTGGTTTTGTGCTGACGGAGTTTGTGTTTGGGTTGTTGGCTAATTCAGTGGCACTCATCGCTGATGCCGGACATAATCTTAGTGATGTTTTAGGGTTATTACTGGCATGGATCGCAACGCTGTTAGTCCGTCGCCAACCATCGACTCGATATACCTACGGATGGCGTAAATCATCAGTTCTGGCAGCTTTTCTCAATGCTATTTTTCTCTTAATTGCAACGGGTGGCATTATTTGGGAAGCCGTACAACGTCTGATCCATCCCGGCGATGTGAATGGGGCAATCGTCATGACCGTTGCTGTGATTGGTATTGCGATTAATATGGGAACAGCGATGATGTTTATGTCGGGTCGTAAGGGAGACATGAATATCCGCGCCGCATTTCAACATATGGCGGCCGATGCACTGGTTTCGCTGGGTGTCGTTCTGGCCGGTCTGGCGATTTTGTTCACGCACTGGTTATGGTTGGATCCAGCATTCAGTTTGATTATCAGTGCGTTAATCATTGTCAGTACCTGGGGGTTATTAAGAGATTCGTTTCATCTGGCAATTGATGGAGTCCCTCATAACATTGATGAACGGGCTGTGCATACCTACTTATTAAAGCGTCCTGGTGTAGCGCAGGTACACGATTTACATATTTGGAGCATGAGTACGGTTGAAACTGCGTTGACCGTCCATTTAGTCATCCCGACAGGTCATCCAGGCGATGGGTTCCTCGCCAAAATTTGCCAGGAGTTACGGGAATATTTTGGTATCCATCATGCCACGCTGCAAATCGAAGTTGGCGACTCTAATTATCCCTGTCCCCTGGAACCAGGATGCCAAGTCTAGTAGTACTGGCGAACCTGCCGGAAGCGGTGCTTCTCAAACTATGCTTCTAGCAGGTTGGAATGATGCGTATTGCTACCATTCATCCAACCGGGTGAAGTAACAAATTCGACAACACGTCACTCTATGGTTAAGAGGGCTGAAGTAAAATATTTTCTCTGCGAGGATAAAACGCTTTCATAATGGGGCCAAGCATCGTCCGATATGGGTCAGGTAGTGATGTATGCGGTTGAATTCAACGTTTCGACGCTATCTCCTAGGGGCAGGTGCGATCGCCCTGGCTTGCCTGTCAGCGGCCCTATTTGCTGATGGAATTTTAGATTTTGGTACCCATGTATCCCCACTATGGCCTCCCGCTGGTATTGCTCTGGCGGTTCTGATCCTGTATGGACATAAGCATTGGGTCGGGGTGGCGATCGGCATGTTGGTTTATAACCTGTTGGCCCTGCCAGGTTCTCCCCGCTCAGGGCCTGTGCCAGTGGAGCTGGTTGCAATGGCGATGGCCGGTAGCCAAACCCTGGGAGCCATCGTCGGTAATCGCTTATTTCACCGCTTGCACCTCTGCCCGTCCCTAAGAACAGCACGGGATGTGTTGGGCTTTATCACGGTTGCCGTGATCCTGTCTCCAGTTGTTCACGCCAGTATCAGTACGTTCATTACTTGCTTCAGTGGTATGACGAACTGGCAGGAATTTGGGGTTCGCTGGGGCACCATTTGGCTGGGAGACGGCATTGGTATTCTGGTGATGACCCCCCTCTTGCTCACCTGGCTAAACAATGCCTGCCCAGGGCGTTTAGGTCTGCGATCGCTACCCGGAGCGTGTAAACACAACCCAATTCTGCGGCAAAGAATTCTCGAAATCGTTATCTGGCTCAGCCTATTGAGCGGTATGAGCTGGTTCGTCTTTCTATCACCATCCCAGGCTGAGATTGCCCATTATCCCCTTGAGTATTTGCCTTTTCCGTTTATCGTCTGGGCAGCGCTCCGATTAGGCCAACGGGGAACCGTTCTGGGCAGTTTGATTGTGTCCAGCGTGGCAATTTTAGGAGCGGTCGAACAGCGGGGCCCATTTTTGGCAAAAACCCACGGTGATCTTTGGCATGCGGTTTTTCTGCTGCAGACCTTTGTCGGCATTATGACTGCTACCGCTTTGCTGGTTGCGGCCGTCGTTGTTGAACGCGAACAGGCCGAGGAACGGTTACGCCAAAGTGAGGAACGATTGCGTGGGATGTTCGAATGTGCCGCGATCGGGATTGGTTTGGATGATTTGCAGGGACGGATTGTGGAGAGTAATCCAGCTCTGCAACGAATGTTGGGCTACAGTCGCGCCGAACTCCATAACCTAACCTTTGCAGACTTTACCCATCCAGATGATTTGGCAGTTGATGCCGAACTGTTTCAGGCAATGATTAGTGGGCAGCGGGACTACTATCAGTTAGAAAAACGCCACATCCGTAAGGATGGCGAAACCATTTGGGTGCATCTGACCAATTCACTGGTACGAGATCAGGATGGCACTCCCAAATTCACCATTGGTATGGCGGAGGACATTACCGAGCTAAAGCGGGCGGAGGAAAGCATCCAACTCTACGCCAATATTGTGAAAAATATGCAGATTGGCTTAATTGTCTGGCAACAGGAAGATTTGAACGATCTGAGCAGTTTTCGCTTAGTCAATATCAATCCTGCGGCCCGTCAAATTCTGCGCTTACCTGATGATGCCGAACAATTGGTTGGTGAACGACTGGAAAAGGTGTTTCCCAATCTAATGGAGAGCGCCTTCCCTGGTATTTATGCCAGTGTGGTTCGCGCAGGTAAAGTCCGTGATTTGGGCGAGGTACGCTATGGCGATGCGATAGTCCCGGATGGGATATACGCCATGAAAGCATTTCCGTTACCTCATAATTGCTTGGGGCTGGTGTTTGAAAATATTACAGAACGGAAACAGGCAGAAGAAGCTCTACAACAGAGTGAAGCCCGGTTTCGGGTCATTGCTGAAACTGCGGCCTGTGCGGTTCTGGTTTACCAGGGGCCCCGTTTACGCTATGCCAATCCAGCGACGGAGCAAATTACCGGCTACTCGCGCAAGGAGTTGCTGGCAATGGATTTTTGGGATCTGGCACATCCAGATTATCGGGATCTGGTCTATCAACGAGGGTTGGCCCGGCAACGGGGCGAACCGGTACCCTCACGTTACGAGATCAAAATTCTGACCAAGCAGGGTACGGAACGGTGGGTTGACTTCACGGCGGGAGTAATTTCCTTTGAAGGAAAACCAGCGGGGCTAGCAACAGCCTATGACATCAGCGATCGCAAACAGGCCGAGGCGAAGCTGTTGATGGTCGCTGATCGCGAACGCTTATTCTCGGAAATTGGTTCCCGAATCCGGCGATCGCTGGATGTGGAGGAAATCTTACAAACGACCGTGCAAGAAGTACGAAAGTTCTTGCAGGCTGACCGTGTGTTTATTAGTTGTTTTGATGAAGATCTACGCTGTCAGGCCGTGGCAGAATCAGTTGATCCGCAATGGAAATCCATTCTGGGCTGGGAAATTAGCGGTCAGGAAGTCGCTGAAATCAGGGCCTTATTTGAGCCTAATCGCCTGCGGATTGTGAATGATACGGCAGCGATGACTAAAACTCCCTTTTTAACCGAGTATTACCAACGGGCACAGGTCAAAGCAGGTATGGGAATTGCCCTGCGACTGGACGGTTCCATGTTTGGGGTACTCATTGCCAACCAGTGTTCTGCGCCCCGCCGATGGCAACCGTTTGAAATTGATTTATTGGAACAGCTGGCAACGGCGGTCGAAATTGCGATTCAACAGGGACAACTGTACTGCCGTGTACAAAACCTGGCCGCCAATCTGGAACGCCAGGTCGAAGAACGAACGGCGGAGTTGCAACAACGCATGCAGGAATTGCAAAATACCAGCCAGGTCAAGGATTTGTTACTGCACGCGGTTTCCCACGATCTACGCACGCCTGTACAGGGAATGCTAATGGTACTGAATCGCCTGCGCGGTAAATGTAATGACTGTGAGACAGTAACCGTTTCCCGTTCCATGCTAGATCGGATGATTCAGAGCAGTGATGACCAACTGCAATTGTTAAATGCGTTGCGAGATAAACAATCCCAGGATGAGCCGAACATTTCCCTGGAATACAAACCGACCCATCTCACAACCATTCTCAATACAACATTGGATGGTTTAGAACCACTGCTGTTACAAAATCAGGTGACCGTTCAGAACCAATTCGCCACCAACTTACCTATCATTCAGGCTGACCCGAACTGTCTGCAGCAGGTGTTTGAGAACCTGCTAATGAATGTGATTGAACATAATTTGCCCGGTGTAACAATCACCCTCAAAGCAATTGTGGTTGCCCCCCCGGAAACAGACGCAGACGCCACCACCGAACAATCCCCGAACGCTAGCAACCTGGTAGATGAGTGTTCGTTGCGATCGCCCGTTATTTATTGCTCCGTGGAAGATACGGGGGTTGGGATGGAACAGCAGCAGTGCGATCGCCTCTTTCAACCCTATGTTCGTAGTTTGGATAACCGCCGCCGCACCGGTATTGGCCTAGGTTTGCATCGTTGCCGTTTGATTATTACAGCCCACGGTGGACAGATTGGTGTCAGCAGCGAACCGGATGTAGGTTCCAAGTTCTGGTTTACGTTACCCCTCAAAAGAATACTGCCGTAATCATACGGATTCTTAAAATTCCTGATTGCAAGTTTCCGCAACTCCTCGCAGTTAATTGTTGCTCTGGCTTTCTACTATTCAGACAAATGAAGCTAAGGCGTTGGCAATGGTAACTTTCTTCCAGTCTTTTACATCAGCTTTCGGTTGTGACACAATTCAACCTATTCGATTTCACCGCCTGGGTCTGGAGCTGCTCCTGGAAGTGTTGCTCATGTTAGCCCCCGCCAGCCTCGATCGGATGGCGCAGATTGGCGAGTATTCACGCGATGTCGAAGATTTGAAAGCGCACTTACCAGGCTTGATTGAATGTATTGCTTGATTGTGTGTGTGCGTGTTGCCGATTTCTCTCGAAAATAAAATCTGGCAAATAAGAATTTCAGAGATAAATTAGGGTGCTGGATAATTGAAACCTTAGTTTCGATTTATGCCACTTCTTCACTGCGCGATCGAGTGTGTTTAATTCCCTTTCCCGTTCATTACCGGAGTTTTGTATGCCGTATCTGAAGCAAAATGGACTGTCTCACCGAGACTGGTTTGTGCAGGTCATTCCCTGCGGGCATGGGTTTGGCTTCTGCTGTCTTCATCCCAACTTGGGCCGTCAAACCAACGGTGAAATTTACTCAACGGTGGAAGCTGCAATTATCGCTGGATGCAATTTCATTGATCGCGAACAGGCAATCTCGCTTCTGGTAGAAGTGTTAGAAGAATGGGTGAGTGTGGAAAAAATTAGCGTTGAAGAGTACTGGAAGCTCGCTAATTTTTGTCCTAGACCAGAGTAGAGACAACGTTCAGGCCAGAGCAGACAAGGGCAGGTGGCACGGCGCAATTAATCATCAGGTGAGCGCATGTTCAGGCCAGCCTGCCCCAAAGTTCATTCTTCATAAAAATTCCATGGAAAAACCCCTGGGCGTCTGTCCGTGTTTCGACTCCAGGGGTTCTTCGCTTTCAAGTTTCACTCCTCACACTATTTAGTATCTAGCAAGTTTTCTGATTTGTCTATGCTCTTGTGCCAGTTTGCTGGCTGTCACCCGTCCAGTCACCCCGAAGGAGCCATTACCGCCGTTGCTCAAACCGTTTCCGGGCCTGGTTGCGATTCTGTTGGGCTTTAGCATCATCTGGGTTAATTTCCAGTACTTTGTCAAAACTGGCAAGGGCTTCTTCAAACCGTTCTAAGAGCATGAAAATACTGCCGCGATTGTTCCAGGCTTTGTGGTCATTGGGACGCAGTTTAATTGCCTGATCATAACTGGCGATCGCAGCCTCCAGGCGATTCACATTTTTCAGGGCTACACCTCGGTTAAACCAGGCTTCGTAGTGATCGGGTTTGAACTTGAGGGCCGAGTCATAGCTCGAAATTGCCCCGTCATAATCCCCCATTTTCAATAGAGAGCTACCGCAACCATACCAGGCCCGCCAGTCGTCCGCATCTAATGTAATCGCTTTGTCAAACCCTAAAATTGCTTCCTTATGTCGCCCCAGTTGTTTCATGCAGGAGGCCCACTGGTACCAGGATTCGGCATCATCCGGTTTTAGACTCAACGCTTTATCGTAACTGGCGATCGCTGCTTCATAATCGCCCAATTCTTGCAGGCATACTGCCCGACCCGCAAAGGCTTCCTGATAATCGGGTTTGAGTTCAAGTGTTTTAGTAAAGTCCCGGACGGCCGTTTCATACCGTCCCGTGGCATACAAGGAAAAAGCTAACAAATACCAGGTGTCTGCTGATCCGGGTTCTGCCTCAACTGCCTTTTGTAAATGGTTAACCGCATCCCGGTAGTTCCCGGTCACGTACAGGGCAATGCCCAGACTATAGTGGGCGTGGGGAAAGTCGGCCTGCAACTCCAGAACCTGATGAAAGCTGGTGATCGCCACATCATACTGCCCGGTGGCATAACTCGCACGTCCCAGGTTGTAATGGTTAACCGCTGCTGTTGGATCAACCTGCACCGCTGCCTCAAAACATGCGATCGCCTCTTCCTGCCGCCCCAAGTTCAGGAGGGCATCACCTTTTTCATTCAAAGCATCGCATCGATCCGGTTGGAGTTGGAGAATGTCATCAAAATGGGCGATCGCTGTTTCATAATCGCCATTTTGGCTGGACATCAACCCCTGGTGAAAACGATCGTCAGTACTTACATTTTCGGTTTCGGCTGTTTGGTTCATAGAAGCAACAGGGTATCCTCATGCACCTGGATCTTCAATCTGGATCTGCAATTTCCCGATCTTCAACTTAGAATTCCCCATTGAGGTTGAGTTAATTACATTAGTTACGGTGTGAAACCAGTTGATTGTTTCTCTGGGAGCCGTGAAAGATCCAGGTATGGGATAGTCGGCAAATGTATTTCTCTCTTAAAAAGATGATTATATCCGTAACTTAACACTTGTAAAGTTGCGAACCTGAATTGTTAGCTGCACTGCTAAGTTACATTGCTAATTTGTTCACATGATCTAGCATTTGCAACCCATGAATCAGCGATGCCCCCCCTCGAATGGCGGTTGCCACATGAACGGCTTCAGTCATTTGCTCCAGATCGGCTCCTTGCTGGAGTGATTCTTTACTATAAGCATCGATACAGTAAGGGCACTGCACCGTATGGGCAACCGCCAACGCAATTAGTGCTTTTTCCCGTACTGAGAGCGCACCTTCTGCAAATACCGCATTGTAATAGGCAAAAAACTTTTCGGCCAGTTCCGGGTTACCTGTGCCAATGTGGCCAAAGTGTGACAAATGAGCGGGATTGTAATAGGGTTCCATGCCGTAAAAAACTCCAGAAAATAGGAGGCGTTATTCTTTTAGTTTAGAGTTGAAACCTTTACGATAACCCGTGATCGAATTATCGCTACACTAAGGGAGCATATAGGCAAAACATCCTTTTACGACTCGGATTAATGTTGGCTGCGATTGTTGATCTCACACCGGCCCTACCAACGTTTGTCATTACCCTGCGCGAAGGTGTCGAAGCGGCCCTCGTCGTTGGGATTGTTCTGGCCTATTTGAACAAGGCCCAGAAAACTTACCTCACCCCCTGGGTTTATGGCGGCATTGGGGGCGGTTTGCTGGCAAGTGGGGTCGTAGGAGGGTTAGCCGTTTGGTTAATTGCAGCCCTCAGTTCCGTTAATCAGGAATATACCCCTGTCATCAAACCCTTACTTAATGGGGTGTTTAGTGTGGCGGCGATCGCCATGTTGAGCTGGATGCTAATCTGGATGACGCGACAATCGCGCCTCTTGCGGACAGCGGTCGAAGGAGCCGTGGGTGCCACTCTAAACTCAGAAGCCGGAGCGGGTTGGGGCATTGGAGGACTCATCTTTTTTGCGGTTCTGCGGGAAGGATTTGAGACAGTTCTATTTATTGCAGCTAAATCTCAGCAGGGATGGGGGTTGGTCGTTGGGGCGGTGGCTGGTCTGGTGGGCGCTGTGTTGATCGGCGGTTTGCTATTTAAGTGGGGGATCAAAATTAATCTGGGCCAATTTTTCCAGATTATGGGAGTGTTATTACTGCTGATTGTTGCCGGGTTGGTAGTCTCTACCCTGGCACATGTGGATAGTGCGATCGCGGCTCTGACCCAATTAAATAGTCAATTTACGGATCTTTGTTTCTTTCATCAACCCACAACTGCCTGTTTACTAGGGCCGTTACTCTGGGATACCAGTCAGGTTCTTCCGGAGAGACGATTTCCGGGCATCATTCTGCACACATTATTGGGTTACGAAGACCAGGTTTATCTGGCGGAAGCAATTGGTTATATCACCTTCCTGGTAATTGTGGGTGGTCTGTATTTACAAAGTCTGACTGGCAAAGAAACCTTATCAACCAGCAAAGACTAGCGTTTCGTCAAGAAAATTTTGACCGATGAAGACGCGCAGAATTTAATCTCAATCAACAGCCTGAATTTTAGCTACCCAGCAATCATTGATTGGCCAACCCTTGCTTGCTTGCCCTTTGATTGACTAACCACTGGCGATAAACATTATCGTGCGGAGGATTTCTGCAGCGATCGCTACACAACACTTCTAAGAAAGTGATTTCACGTAATGAGTTGAGATCTGGAAAGCTCAAGGGTTGCAGAAATCCGTATCTGTGACATCAACAATGACCACTTTTTTAAGGTTAAATAGAATTATCTAAAGGTTAACGGCAGGTTAAATGTGCTTTTTGGCATCAAATTGCCGCCAACACAATCAATTGCGTTAGCAAAGAGGTGGTTGCAATGGATCGAGCTGATTTTCTATATCCACGGGCTCGGTATCGGGGAGAGTTTACTCCTGAAAAAATGATGTTTGATGCCAATTTGCAGGAGTTCTCGCAGCGAGTTACCTATATCTGCTGCCTCGAAACCAGTGGCAAAATTTCCCCTGAGGAATCCTACGAACAGATTAAATCGCTATGGCAATCGCTGACCCAAAGCCGTAACCAGCTTGGAATTGGTGGTACCGCCTAATTGACGAATGATCTTAATTGACGCATGTATAGAGTCGAAACTTTTAGAGGCGTGGCATTCGGAGAATGACTATGGTTCAAGCCATAATCTTTCACCGAATACTACGCCCCTACAAAGCTTTTTTGGAAGTTTTCAGGCTGCGGCTACCATCTCGTCAGCCAGTACGGCCTGATAGTAGTTATAGAGTTGGTGGGTTGCTGCGGCCCAGCCCCATCGTTCGGCTTCACGACGGGCGTTGCGTCGCAGGGTTTCCCGCTCGTCCGGATTAGCCAGCAGGCGTTTGGTTGCCGCGATCGCCCCATCCTCATCGCTGGGATCGAACAAGAAGCCATTCACCCCGTCTTCTACAATATCGGGAATGCCACCGGAACGGGCGGCTACCACCGGACAACCGGCGGCCATTGCTTCCAGTAGCACCAGGCCCAATGTCTCCGTGCGTGAGGGAAACACAAACGCATCTGCCGAAGCAAAGGCGGATGCCAGTTCTTGCCCCTGTAAATAACCCACGAAGTTGGTTGGAGTATCAGCAAAGTGTTGTTCCAAAGCTTGCCGATGGGGGCCATCGCCCACCAGTGCCAACCTCGCACCGGGGATTGATTCTAGTACAGGCTTAATCCGGTCAATTTCCTTTTCCGCAGACAACCGCCCGACATAAAGTAACAGGGGGGCATCGGGTTGTCCCTGGCTCAGACGCGATCGCATTGCAGGCGTAGCCAGGTGGGGTTGAAACGTTTCAGTATCCACACCTCTTTGCCACAGCGCCGTTCGCTCAATGCCATGTTCCGAAAGGGTTTGAACCATGGCGGTAGAAGTACACAGATTAATTGCCGCTTGATTGTGAGCCGCTTTGAGCAACTCCCACAATAGCCCCTCTAACATACCCAGACCGTAGTGCTGTAAATACTCTGGCAGATGAGTATGGTAAGAAGCCACCAGAGGCAGACGGCGCGATTTGCTATAGAACAAACCGGAAAGCCCCAAAACAGCCGGATTAACAATATGGACAATATCTGGCTCGAACCGATCCAACGCATAACCAATGGAAGGGCGGGGCAGTGCCAGCTTTAACTCCGGGTAAAGTGGCAGGGGAAAGCCAGATACACCATAAATTTTGGCTCCTTTATGCTCGGTTAAGCCCCCATCGGGAGCAACAACCAGCACTTGATGACCCATTCTCTGGAGGTGATCGACCGTATGACGCAGCCGCGTCACAATGCCATCAACCTTTGGCAGAAAGGTTTCGGTGAATAGGGCAATGCGCATAGGGTTGCTATTAACGATGCCAGGTAACTTTGGGGAGAATCTGGGCATTGTCTACCCGATGCTTGTACTTCATAGCAAAATTCAGCAAGGAGTCGAGCAGCGAGTCAGACAGATAGTGTGGTTGTAAACCCAGGTCTAACAGCTTGGTATTTTTGGCATTGAAGTAGTGTTCTTCTTTCTCAATCCGGGGGTTATCAAAGTTCTGCACATCGACCTTGACGCCCAGGGCAGCCCCAGCTTTTTGCACCATATTTGCCAGGTCACCCACACTGAATTGTTCGGTGAACTGGTTGAACACACGGAATTCACCAGCTTGGGCAGGGTTGGCGATCGCCAGTTCCACACACCGCACCGTATCACGAATATCTAAAAAGCCACGGGTTTGGCCGCCTTTACCATAAACCGTGAGAGGATGACCAACAGCAGCCTGAATACAGAAGCGGTTCAAGGCAGTACCAAAGACACCGTCGTAGTCAAGGCGGTTGATCAGCAACTCATCCATACCCGTCTCTTCCGTCAGGACACCGTAAACGACCCCCTGGTTCAAATCCGTTGCCCGCAGCCCCCAGATGCGGCAGGCAAAGTGAATGTTGTGCGAGTCATGTACCTTACTCAGGTGGTACATGCTACCGGGCTGCTTGGGATAGGGCAGGGTATCTTTACGCCCGTTGTGTTCGATGGTGATGTAGCCTTCTTCAATATCGATATTGGGCGTACCGTATTCACCCATTGTCCCCAACTTCACCATGTGGCAATTGGGGAAATCTTCCTTCATCGCGTACAGAAGGTTAAGTGTACCGACCACGTTGTTGACCTGGGTCATGACGGCGTGTTCCCGGTCAATCATGGAGAAGGGAGCTGATCGCTGTTCGCCAAAGTGAACCAGAGCATCTGGCTCAAATTTCCGCAGCGTTTTACTGAGAAAATCGTAGTTAGTAATGTCGCCGATAAACAGGTCAATTGACTTACCGGTCAGGTCGCGCCAACGCTGAATTCGCTGCTGAATTGGGGCGATGGGTGTGAGGGTTTCCACACAAAGCTCCATATCCCAGAGCCGCCGCACCATGCTATCCAGGATGCCGACTTCATAGCCCCGATTAGAAAGATAGAGGGCAGTTGCCCAACCGCAATAGCCGTCACCACCAATAACTAAGACTTTCATCTTGCCAAAAAACGCTTGCAGATACTCCGCTAAATGTACCAGGTATCTGCACCTTCTGTGCCATCAATTGCAAATACCGCCTTAAAATCTATAAGGAATCTGACTATTACTCTCAAGCGGGGCAAATTGGATGAGAAAAGCTCAGTGTCTCTGACTTTTATTTCCACCTCACGGTAGTAGACAGACTTTCAATTTCCCCTCTCATCCTTACTGCCTGCATGACATATTGCCTCGGAATCCTCACCAACTCTGGTTTGGTCATGGCTGCCGACTCTCGCACCAATGCCGGAGTTGATTACATTTCTACCCACCAGAAACTCTTTGATTTTTCGGTACCGGGCGATCGCGTCATTTTGATCTGCACATCCGGTAACCTGTCGGCCACTCAAAGTACTCTGACACTCCTGCGCCAGGATTTAGATTCTGATACAGAGGTTAACCTGCATACCCTGACCAACCTGTATGAGGTAGCTCGCTACATTGGCACCAAAGCACGCCAAATCCAGGAGCAAGATCGTCCCTGGTTAGAAAAGGATGGCATTGATTACCAGTGCAGCTTCATCCTGGGTGGGCAGATCAAGGACGAAGAACCTGGGCTGTATCTCATCTACAGCCAGGGCAACTGTATTCAGGCATCACGGGAAACACCCTTTCTTCAAATTGGCGAGACAAAATACGGCAAGCCTATTCTTGATCGCATTCTCGACTTTGACACGCCTTTGGAATCGGCTGCTAAGTGTGCCCTGCTGTCGATTGACTCGACGATGAAATCCAACATCTCAGTAGGGCCACCCATCAACCTGATCATGTACGAAACGGGCAGTTTCAAGATCCGCTACGAACTGCGCCTGAAATTGGGTGCCCCCTACCTGGCCCAGATTCGCAAAATGTGGGAAATCTCGATCCGCGAGGCGTTTGACCGCACACCCAATATTGACTGGGAGCATTACATGAATCTGCCCGATGAGGTGAGTGCAGCAGATTAACACCTGTGGGTGTTTTCTTGCAATATGCCAATCAGGAACCACTCCTATGGGGTTTGTTGGCTCCACTCATACTGAAAACTAGCATGGTTGGGAAGGCTTTACGTCTCCCCTTCAGCTTTCATTGCAGTCAAAATGGCTTGCTGACTGGTTGCCTGGTAAATCGTTTTGAGATAATCCATTGCCACCTGGGTTGCAGGAGGTGAACTAGGCGCAGGCGCAGTTGCCCCCGGCTTCAGCGGCATTGCCCCCAGCACATCTAAAACCGTTTCACTGCTAGGCGGCACGATTACAACCAGGGATGGCTCTAAATGGTCTGCATAGTGCCAGAACTGCTCGATCTTTAATGGTTGAGGCAAGGGTTGGGCGATCAGTTCAGTCTCGTTATCCCCGGTTGTGGAGACCTCATCGGTTGTTTCATCCGCAGTACTACGAATTTTACGAAGAGCCTCAATAATCTGATCTTTAGTACGACCCCGTAACTGAAACAGGACGAATGGATCTTCACTAAAGCGATCGCCCAGCAAATAGTAAACTGCACCGATGTGCTTGCAAGGATTGGCCGGATCGGGACAGGAGCATTTGCTATGAATGTCAAACTTGGTAAATGGAAACAGGCTCAACCCGTTGGCAGTAAACACCTCATTAATGTTTTGGGGCATTTCTCCCGCCAGCAACTTGGCCGAAAAAATCGCCCGTTGGGCCATCGATTCAACCACATAGCTCCACTGCTCATCACTAAAGGAATCAAGCGACAGAGTTACTTTATAAGGTTCGGGGGCAGTTCCCTGCACTCTGGCAAAAACCTTGGGGCCCTTAAACTCAATCTCCAGCACATTACCCTCACGGGCATAGACACGGGCACGGGCCAATCGTCGCACCCAACCAAACGACTCTAATACGTCGATCCATTGTTGCGCCCACCACTCGCGGCTGGGTTGAGCCTCTTCCATCAACTTATCAACTCCTGGCTTCGGGTTATAGCCATTCTAGATCCCGGCCTAGCGTTCACCACTAAATACCTTCGTAGCAGGGCCAGTCATAGAAAGGCGATTGTCAGAGGCCGACCAGGTAATTTGTAACGGGCCACCCGGCAGTTCAACAGTGGCACTGCGATCGCACTTGCCGTTCAATACGCCTGCCACCAGCGATGCACAGGCACCTGTACCGCAGGCCAGCGTGATCCCCGCACCCCGTTCCCAAACCCGCATTTTCAAATAGTCGGGGCGAACAACCTGAATGAATTCGGTATTTGTCTTTTTCGGAAATACGGCATGGCATTCAAATTGGGGGCCAATTGCCTCCAGGGGAATAACTGCCACATCATCGACAAACGTAATGCAATGGGGGTTACCCATACTAACGCAGGTTACCTGCCAGGATTGTCCGGCCACTTCCAGTGGGAGATTGACGGCTTTTTGATCGGGGGCTGCCAACGTGGTGGGAATTTCTGCAGCCAGTAAACGGGGTTCCCCCATATCGACTGTCACCAAACCGTCTGCTTCCAAACGGGGGGTGATCACCCCTGCCAGGGTATGAATCCGATAGGCACGGGGTTCAGTAATACCATCTAACTCAGCAACAAAGCGGGCGTAGCAGCGAATTCCGTTACCACACATCTCCGGTTCCGAACCGTCGGAGTTAAAAATTCGCATGGTGTAGTCGGTACCATCCTGCCCTGGTAACACAAAGATAACCCCATCGGCCCCAATACCAAAGTGGCGATCGCACCATTCCACTGCCTGTGCTGGTGTTAAACAGGGAGTTGACGAGGTGCGATTATCGATCAGAATAAAGTCGTTGCCCAATCCGTGATATTTCGTGAACTTGATCGCCATAACTGATGTGGAAATAGAATGTACGAAGTTGCTAATGTACTGAAATCATTATTGTTAGAGGACGGCAGCGATGAGTGTAGAACTAGAAACCGGATTACCGAGCGTCCGTCAGGTGCAAAACTTGATCCGGGAGGAAAAAGAAGTTGAGCTGAAGCTGATCACTGGCGATCTTCTGTCGGGCAAGTTGCGCTGGCAAGACCCCCATTGTATTTCGATCACGGATCAATACGACCAGCCCACCACCGTCTGGCGGCAGGCAATTGTCTACCTGAAGCCGCGAATGTAGCAATTTAACAGTTCCCTTCAGCTCACGACATCGTACTATCGGGTGGCAAATATTCTCGCACCGACTCACCAACTGCCAACTTACTTAAAGGAATCTGGACAGACGGGGCCGGTTGGGGCGTGGGCACAATCCACCGGCTTGCCTGACTGAGGGAATAGAACCCACCACACAGCAGGAGGCGATCGCCCACCTGCAAGTCGCTGTTGCCATCCGGGAAGCTAATAAACTTTCCTTCCCGCCGAATGGCCTGTACCAGCACCCCAAACTGCCGCCGAATGTGGAGTTCTGCCAGGGTTTTGCCCACCACCGGGCTGTCATCCGGCACCAGCAGCCACATACAGGAAGCATTCTCCGTTGGGACGGCAGCCTTCCCCTTTGCGAGTTCATCGAACGCTGCTAATTCGTCCGTTTCACCAACGACCAGCAGGCGATCGTCGGCCATTAGGATGGTTTTCCCGTCGGGGTAATCCACCTCTTCGCCGCCAGCACGTTGAATGGCCATCAAACTCACACCGGTTAAGCGCCGGAGGTTGGTTTCCTCCATCGTCATCCCAATCAGGGGCGACGCTTCAGGCAAGGTGTACCACTTGCTATTCATATCCTGGGTTGCCAGTTTCAGCTCCCGTGATACCTGGTACGACGGCCGATCCGATCGCAGTTCAGAATAATGGGAGTTGCGAATTAGTTGGACTTCCCGCTGGATCACCGGTAATGGCAGCCCGATTCCCGTCAGGAGATGGGAGGAGAGTTCCAGACTGGCTTCAAATTCGGGTTGAACAACTTCCTTCGCGCCCAACTGATAGAGCAGTTCAATGTCCTTGTCTTTATTAGCCCGAACGACCACATCCAGGTCAGGCGTCAGTTCCAGCGATCGCTTGAGGCAGAGGCGCGTACTCATTGGATCTGGTAGGGCGATCGCCATCCCCTGGGCCGTTTTTACCCCTGCTTTTTCCAGGACATGCAAACTGGCAGCATTACCATAGATATAAGGAATCCCCGCCTCGCGTAGCTCCTGAATCCGGCTCTCAGACTGGTCAATCACAATGACAGGGTAACTATGGTCGCGGAGCAACTGCACAATATTCTGCCCCACTCGACCATAACCACAGATCACCACATGGTTCTGTATGGGCAACTCCTCCGAAATTTCCAGGGGAGTGTCCGTTCGTTCCAGATAATCTTTTAGCCAGGGGAGCGCCTCGGCCCAGGTCAGCAATTGGGGGACTAGTCGCAACACAAAGGGTGTTAAGAC
>CAZGDE010000103.1:0-18216 GCA_964524315.1 uncultured bacterium | reverse complement strand
TTGGGGCAGGGGTAGGAGCGATTGTTGGTAGGGTAGCTAACCAACTTCCAACCGGACTTAGTATTGGAATTTTAATGGGATTTTATATAGGAGGACTGTCTGAAGTTGAAAGTCATCTAGCTCTACGCCTTACGCTTTGGCTCAGTGGCTGTACTCCCTGGAACTATGCTCGGTTTCTTAACTATGCAACCGATCGGATGTTTTTACAAAAGGTAGGAGGACGCTATCGCTTCATTCATGACCTTTTGCGAGAACACTTGGCAGGTACTGCACCTTGTAAGCCTACCTATGCGCTTCCTAAACAGGAATCAGCGATCCAGGCGATCTCCCTCAGTCCTGATGGCGAAATTCTGGCGAGTGCAGGAACTGATGGCACCATTGCCCTTTGGGATCTTTCCAGTAAACAGGTAATCTGCACACTGAGCCATTCTGAGGAATCTGTTAATGCTGTAGTTATCAGCATGGACGGGTTAACTTTATTTAGTTGCAGTAATGATAAAACCATCAAAATTTGGGATTTGCAGGCTAGGGAACTAATCGGTACGTTGCCAGAACATTCTGGGGCTATTTGGTCTCTGGCACTCAGCCCTCAGGAACCTATCCTGGCAAGTGGCTGTTCCGATGGTGCCATTTACCTCTGGGTCTGGAAAACAGGAGAGCAAATTTATCAGATCAAAGGACATGCGAATGGAGTGCAATGTGTTGCATTCAGTCCTGATGGACAAAAACTAGCAAGTAGCAGCCGCGATACTACCATCAAGCTTTGGTCTGTTGCTACAGGTCAGCTTATTTCTACCTTGACAGGTAGCCTCATTCGCTCCTTGCAACAGCGATTGCGCCCACTGCTAAATCGTTCGGGCTGGAGTTGGTCAGGCACAGTTTATTCTCTAGTGTTTAGTGCTGATGGTCGGCTTTTAATTAGTGGAGGGGCAGGCTGTGGCATTGAGGTGTGGAATGCAAAGACAGGGCGTTTCATCTACTCTCTTATAGATAACAGCAGAAATTGGACTCGCTCACTTGCTCTGAGTTCTGATGGGCAAGTTCTTGCCAGTGGGCGAGGAGATGGAACAGTTGCCATATGGAATCTGCAAACGGATCAAGTCATTGCCCTTAGTCGGCAACACTCCGATGTGATTAATTCAATCGTGTTTAGCCCGGATGCCCAAACCTTAATTACTGGGAGTGATGATCAGACCATTCAAGCCTATACTCTTTCTCTATCCTCCACCTCATCTCCAATCCGCAGCACTCGAAGTCGCTGGTTAAGCCGTTTCATTGATCTCACAATTAGCGTAATCACATCTCTTTTAGTAATTGGGTTGTTACTGGTATATCTTCAACTTCAAACCATTACAGTAACACCTGGTTCTTCCCTTTACCCAACTTTACAAGGTACAGAGGTTCTATTTGTCAACCGAGTAACCTATCGCTTCCAGGAGCCCCAGCGAGGCGAAATTGTGAGGTTTGAGCCAGATGCAGCTTTAATTGCCCAAGGCTTTGAAAAAGAAAGGAATTATTTCAGACGAGTAGTTGGCTTGCCTGGGGAGACGGTATCCGTACAGGCAGGGAAGGTTTATATCAACAACCAAATCCTCAATGCACCCTACAACACTTTGCCCAAAAACTATCAGTACGGTCCCAGGCAGTTACCCGCAAATACTTATTTGTTGCTAGGCAATAATCCTAATTTTGCTCCCAGTGATTCTGCACCTTTTGGAGCAGAGGTATCAAGAAGCCAGATCAAAGGGCAAGTCCTTTTCCGCCTGTTTCCGCCCAACCGGTGGGGCAGGGTCTTCTAGGATTTGATATGTAGGTGTAGGGATGTCAGTCACGCAGTAATCGTTCCAGTGCTGGAAAAAGCTGCTGAAGAGTGCGATCTCTCATCTCCCTAACCCTTTGCTCCAACCAAACCCTTTGCTCCATCACATCAACAGGGCTAGGCGATAGAAACAGAGGCTCTTCTTTGAGGTCGGTGTAGCTGTAGGGTCTAAAGAACTTGCAGATTCTCAAAGCCTTATCGGAGTCAGGGAAAAATTTACCATTAGCCCACCGAGAAACAGTGGTTACGTCAACCCCGATCGCCTGAGCGAATTCCTGCTTGCGTCCCTTCTTCAGTTCCTTGACCAACCGAAGCAGGTATTTCAGATTCTCCTCATAGATGCTAATGCCGCTTTGATCTAGCAGGTCTGCCTCTCGAACTGCCATCACGTCATCGTCAGACAGGTTTAGCTGGTCAGCGATCGCTTGCAACTCCTCCTGGCGCAACTGCTCCTCCCCCCGCAGCAGCCTTTCAGCCCTCAGCACGTCACAACCAATCCAGTCAGTCAGCTTGTTTGCCCAACTCTGTCTGGGTTCCTTTTCTCGCCATAGGAGAAAGCATAGATTCTTTGCAATTGAACCATCAGGCATAGAAATCGGCACTGCTGCCGTGATATCTTTCTATAGGTTATTAGCGTATAAAGCTTTTAACGCTAATTTTTGATAAAGATTATTGGCGTTTCGGTAAGGGGTTCTGGCATGGCAACGGACATACAAGTTTTACCCCATCAACAGAATCTTTCCCAGGTACAGCAGGAGATCCTGCAAAGCGGCTTGCTCACCTCCGGCTTCAACTGTATTCTGCAAATGCCGACAGGCAGTGGCAAAACTTGGTTAGCCGAACAAGCGATTGCTCACACCCTTAGCCAAAATCGACGAGCTATCTACCTCACCCCTCTGCGTGCCCTTGCCGACGAACTGACTTCCCGCTGGCAACGCCAGTTTGCTCCCAATCTTGTGGGTGTGTTTACTGGAGACTACGCTAATAGTCACTATCCAGTTCCTTACCAGAACGCTCACATCCTGGTCATGACTCCCGAAAAGCTGGATGCCTGTACGCGCAACTGGCGATCTCACTGGTCGTGGATTCCCGAAGTGGATTTAGTTGTTGTGGACGAGTTTCATCTGTTGGGAGACAGCAAACGGGGTGCCCGATTGGAGGGAACACTCCTACGCTTGTTGCGGCTCAATCCCTTCCTACGGATTTTGGGACTCTCAGCCACTCTAGGCAACCGTTCGGAATTGGCAGATTGGCTCAAAGGCGTTGAATACTATTCCAGCTTTCGTCCGGTTCCCCTGGAATGGAAAGTTGTGCGCTATAAACGGGCACAGGACAAGCCAGACCTGCTGATCCAGGAAGTTCAGCGCAACCTAAATTCTGGCGGAAAAAGTCTCGTTTTCGTGCAAAGCCGCAGACGGGCAGAGTCACTAGCTCATCTGCTTCAAGAAACTGGGTTTCAGGTTTCGCACCACCATGCCGGACTCAATCGCGTGTGCCGCAGTCAGGTCGAAACTAACTTTCGCAAGGGTACCCTGGAGGTTCTGATTGCTACTGCAACCTTAGAAATGGGACTCAACCTACCCGCCCGACAGGTCATCCTCTACGACCTCCAGGGCTTTGATGGTACAGATTTCGTTCCCCTTCCCGTCAACAATGTCTGGCAACGGGCAGGACGGGCAGGTCGTTTGGGGCTGGATCAGGCTGGCGAAGTAGTGCTCCTCGCTCCAATCTGGGAACGGCAGGCAGATCACTACGCCAAAGGACAGTTTGAGCCAATTCGGTCTGGACTCAGTTCGGCGATCGCCCTCTCGGAGCAGGTTGTTGCAGAAGTTGCCAGTGGACTCTGCCGAACCCAAACTCAACTGGAAGGTGTTTTGGGTCGAACGCTGGCAGCAACGCAAGGTCGGCTTCCCTCAGTCAGTCGCATCGTTTCTGAGATGTTAGAAGCCGGAATGCTAGTAGAGCGGGAGATGGATACCTTTACCAAACTTCAGGCAACCCGACTGGGATTTATTGCCGTTCGCCACTTGATCTCACCTCAAACGGTTCTTCTTTTCCAAAAAGCACTCCAGAGCTATCCCGACCTCACTTTTCTCGATCTTCTGCTCCTGGCAACCAGTAGCGATGATTGCCAACCCCTGATCCCCGTTGATTTTGAACAGTTAGACGACCTGGCGGCAGATCTATCCCAGGAACCGTCCGTTCTTTTGAATTTACCCCAGCAAGATCTGAGCCAATTGCTTGGTATTGACGGCAAGGTTCTTCTGGCTGCAATCAATACCGCACTGGTTGCTCGTACCTGGACACGTTTAGGCGAAACAGAGCGGGTCGCTGAAGCAAGAGGCTGCTACGCCTTTGAGGTGGAATGTTTGCGAGAATCCTTACAGAGACTTCTACTGGCAATGGGAGCCATCCTGCAAGCTCCAGAAGCAAAAGTGGCTAAGGCGATACCGGACTATGTCCCCCTACAGGAGCAGATTAAAGCGTTGCACCGGATGATCATGGGCGGGCTAGACGAACAGGCTGTTACCCTAAGTCTAATTTCGGGCATTGGTGCGAAGACGATTAGGCGACTCCAGCAAGTGGAGATCTCAGACATCGAAGATTTGGCTTTGGCAGACCCAGCAGACTTAGCGAAGCTTCCTGGCATCTCCCAGAAGCGAGCAACTCAGTGGGTGGAACAGGCTTCTGAAATGGTAGACAGCCGCGCCTCTGCCTACCGCTACCGGGAAGAAGTAAGAGCAAATTCATTCACGTTCTCCAATTGTCCCCCTAACATTGACCCTTACCGGCTCCGACGTGCCCTGGACTTAAAGATTATTAGTCAGGAGGGAACAACCTATCGAGTCGTGGGTGGGCTTGATCCTCACACTATTAGCCTTCGATCAGGAATCTCATACTGCGATTGTCCCGACTTTGCCAAAGGTCACACCTGCAAACACCTTCTGGCAGTCCGTCTGCATCAAGGAGACGCTGATCTGAAGAAAGTGGCTGATTCTATCCAATCAACGGTTGATCAGAGAATAGACCTGTTGCAGTTGTGGATGGGATCGACGACACTGCCACAAACAGGGTGCCGTAGATGAACCAAAAAAAGCCAACCACAACAGCCAAAGAACGATCGCTCCAAACGCGACGGGGATCTATCCCTTTTCCTGCCTACATCCCTGTCACTACGTTTGGAGAGAAGTATCCACTCGACAAACTCGTACAGCCCTACTTGCCCCGCCTGGCTTCTGCGTTAATGGTCAGTCGCCATTACGCTAGGAGCCTATCCCCCGATCATCTGCCCCGACTACCATTGCTGATAGACTCCGGAGGCTTTGCCTCCCTATTCTCTGGCAATCGTATCCATGAGAAACAGGGGCTGGGGGTTCTAGAAGTCTCAGCGGGAGAACAACCTGAAGCTATTCATCCCAGTGATGTTCTGGAGTTTCAAGAAGCGATCGCTGATGTCGCTTTTACGTTGGACTTCCCGATTCCACCTAACCTGGAGTTGGAGGAATCTCAGAAACGCCAAAAGCTAACAATCAGCAATGCACTGTGGGCACTTCAAAACCGACGCAGACAGGATCTACCCCTCTACGCTTGCATTCAGGCATGGGACGCAAACTCTGCCCGAACCTGCGCCAGGGAATATGTCGGAGCAGGATTTGAGGGAGTCGCGATCGGTGGCTTGGTGCCAAGGGCGCAAAACTCTTCCCTGGTGCTGGCAATTGTAGAAGCCGTTCGGAGTGAAATCGGCGATCTCCCCCTCCATGTCTTTGGGTTGGGAAATCCTGAAATGGTTCGAGAACTCTACCAGGCTGGAGTAGACTCGATAGACAGCAGTTCTTACGTCAAGGCTGCGGCAGACGGCAGGCTGTGGGCAAACCCCAATTTTCGGATTGCAGACCCCACTCCCACTGATCGGCTGCACCTGGCTCTCTGCAATCTGGCGATGGCAACAGGCAAAACCCTCCCTCTCTCCTCCTCCGAGATGCTATTTTCAACCTTTAACGCTTATGGAACCTGACCCTGACTACGAACGCCATGCGGCAGATTCATTGCGGTATATGTGGTACATCATTCTCCCCTAGCGAACTCGATTGGGCAGATCTAAACCTAGAGCCTTCCTGGCAGGATGTTCTTGCAATTCTCAATCCAGGCAATTTCCCTCGTCCTGTCCAGATACAGGCATTAGCGGAGCAGCAAATCCTAGACCATCGTCGCAACCTAATTGTTTCCGCACCCACCAATAGCGGTAAAAGTCTAGTCGGACTACTGGTGCTCCTGGATGCTGTACGTCGAGGTCAACGGGCATTGCTATTGGAACCGTTGAGAGCCTTAGCAAGAGAAAAGACAGATGAACTGGAACAACTCATAGCCCCTTTGAGTCAGGCTCTCGGTGTCAAACTGTCTGTAAAAATTGCCACGGGGGATTACCGTTTGGAGGGTGAACTGCTTTCCGATCCCCCTCCAGGTGGAGAGATTGTGGTGGCAACACCAGAACGGATCGAAGCTTTGCTGCGGAATCCTGCCAATGCTGGTTGGCTGGGGACGATCGGAGCCGTATGTGTTGATGAAGCTCACTTGATCAGTTCGCCACAACGGGGGTTGACCCTGGAATATTTGATCACCTCATTGCTCTGTTTACCCAAACCTCCTCGACTGGTACTGCTGTCTGCCACTCTGGGAGGACTGGAGCGGGTTCAGACCTGGTTAGATCCCTGCGATGTGGTGAAGGTACAGGAGCGACAACCACCATTGGAGAAGTGGGCGATCGCATTAGATGAGACCGAAGAGCCGAACGAAGTTGTAATTTCCTGGACAGCCGAACATTTACGAGACCCTGATTCTCAGGTACTCATCTTTGTCTATCAGACACGATCGACCCAACTTCTGGCAAAGCTTCTGAATGAGAACCTGGGTGCAGGGGTGGGAGAGGCAGGCGCGTTAGCCTACCATGCTCAGATGAGCCAGCAGCAACGGGAGAAAGTGCGGCAGGCATTCCTGGTTGGACAATCGCGAGTTTTGGTCACGACAACGGCTCTGGCTCTGGGGATTAACTTGCCTGCAACCCATGTGCTGATTCGGGATAATACCTTTCCAGGAGTCGGTCGGCTTAACACACCCGAACTATTGCAGATGATGGGACGGGCAGGACGGGGCGATCGCGCAGGAACGGCTGCTGTGATCGTGCGACCGAAGGATGGGTGGAAAGTTGAGGAACTAGTTTCAGCCCTTCAAACGGAAGAGCTTCCTTCGTTGCAGTCTGCCTTAGAACAAGGAACAAGTCGTTCCGTTCAATCTGGCGAGATGCCACCGATCACTCCCCAAGTTGCTGCCTTACTGTCTCGTTGGCATGAGCAAGGAACGACGACAGAAGCGCTGAAGACGTTTTTGGGGCGATCTCTGGGTGGGCAGCATTTAGTGAATCAGGTTGATCAGGGCTTAGCCTGGTTAGAAAGTCATTGGCTGGCGTATCGAGAACCAGAACAAGGACGATACTTTTTGACGGTGTTAGGCAAGAAGGCAACTCGTGCGGTTCTGCCGTTGCCCATTGCAGCTAGCTACGCTCAACTGCTACGGGATTTAATGAGCGTTGACCCAGATGATGAGCTACTGAAACAGTGGCGATCGCTTGATCATTTGCTGGTCTTGAATCTCCTATCAGAACGTCCACCTAACTTAAGACGTTACAGTGCCAAGCTTATGCAGCAGGTAGATGCTTGGTGCGAAGCGCATCCTGCCCAAACCCCATTGCTCTTCAGAAAGTGGATTTGGGGACAGCCTAGCAACTCTCGTGCTTCTGAAGTGCTAGGGTCACTGGGGCTACAGGCTCCCAAAAGTGGCAAAGAAGCTGAGGAGTGGGCACATCGAACTAGCTACCTCGCCATGTTTCGATCGATTGTCTTGTGGGAGCGATCGCAGGGACTCAAGATTGAGGAGGTTGAGCGTCGATTTGACGTACAGGGGCTAGAAGGGATTGAAGAACGTTGGCGGGATGATCTGTTGTGGTTGTTGTCGGGGTTAGGCAAGTTGTTGGACATTCGCACGTTCTACTTTCATCTTAAGGAGAACTGTCAGGCTAGCTTTATGAGGGTGAAGCGGGTGAAACAGTCCCTGAAGCAGATGGAACACCAGACTTATGATTTGCAGGAACAACTGAAGTACTGTTCTCCTTTAGGCTCTTTATTATGTGAAATTCGCAGGCTAACGCCCCAGGACAGAACTAAGGTGGGGTTTCAGTCAATTCGCAGACTGGAGGAAGCGGGAATTGGCAGCATCAAAGAACTCAAACCGTTAAGGGTAGAGGATCTGGTCAAACTCGGAGTTCGGCGCTCATTGGCAGAGCAGATGAGGGGTTATTTGCAGCGGCGATCGCAGTAAGGAGATACTTACTTTAAGACTGTGGACAGTTCTACAGGATCTGACTGCTGAATATGAATTCCCATATTAAGAAGAATTTCTGGAAATTCGTTGAGCGATTTGATTGTATAATCCGGTTCTTCATCAGGAGCCGAAGGCTCCTCTGCACCTAAGAAATTAGCAGGTTTGTAGACGGTGAGATAGCCAGCCTGGTTGCCAAACTTAATATCTCGTTTTAAGGAATCCCCTACAGCAAGTAAGCAAGATTCGTTAGAGAAACCAATTTCAGAAAAATGCTGTAATCCTTTCTGCTTTGCCTCTTCAAATAAATCTTTAGACTTAGCCTTACAAATTAGAACCTCATTGAAAAACTCACTTAAAGATTTATCTCTCAATTTATGAGCTTTTAAGATTTGGCTAATACGCTCAGTTCGCCCTTCTGACAGAAGAACAGTCACAATTGGATTTCCAAGTTGCTTAAGACCGTGTAAGAAAATTAGAGCGTAAGTAGCATCTACAAAAAGGTTTGGAATGGCAAGTAGCTCCTTCTGAAATGCCTGAAATGCTTGTTCAATTAGTGTCTCAAATCCATCAGAGACTTTTGGGTTTTGACTATATTGAATTGCCCTAGAGACTGCTTCCTCAACCGATAGATTTTGATCAAAAAGAAAAGCCATTCCAGCGGCTAACACCTTGAAGTTATACTCAAAACGACCCATCTGAGAAAACAGTTGTTGATCTACCGCTCTTAAAGTTATAAGTGCTGAATTTGGATCTGGGGTAAGTTGCTCTTTTGCCAATGTTTCCAGCAGGGTAAGCTGTGCGTTTTTGAAAACTGAATCTGTATCCCATAACGTGTTGTCTGCATCGAAAACCAGAATGGTATTCATAGATAGCCTCTTGGGTGAAGGTAACAGTTTTCAGTACGCAAATGTTTTTTAACCAGCAGTGCGGCAGCAACTACCCAAGTTAGCCGCACCCTTATTTTAGTACAGATGTCTTAAAAAGAGAATCAGCAAGCAAAAAGTTAAGAAACGAATCCAAGGTAGATTAACCCTATAGTAAGAATTCCCCAGAACGCTAATTTGTACCAATCAAATATTTTTTTAGAAGGCTTGATGAGAATCCTAAAAATTTGCGTTAACAATGATACACTTACTCCTCCAACGATGAGTAACTTAGCCGTATTGGAATCAAGTTTTAGAAGGCTAATGGATAGCGGGATCAGTGCGATGACAGCAAGTCTAAAGAAGAGTTTTCCAATCGACATTAACGCTACTTTGAGTCTTGTTTTTTGAGCAATGAGATATGTTTCATCGACAAAATTAGAAAAAACCTTTTGGTGAATTTCGGCAGTAGATTTCCCTTTTGCCCACTCTGCGTTCCACTCCTCTCGGCTATAACCTGCGATCGCCTCGAAGAATAGAAGAGACTGATGGTGCTTAAACCAGGACGGAATATTGAAGGAAGGCCCCATTGCTGCGAGGTAAAGCCCGACTCCTACGAAAACACAAAGCAGGTAAACGACAAAGGAATAGAGAGCAACGTCTATCCCAAATAGTTGAAAATTTTGCTTGAAAGACTGCTCTAAGCTATCACTTGCAGCTTTGAGATTATTAGGATTGACGTAAGGAGCCAAGCTGTTTGCGAGAGATTCACGTAACCGAGGATTAAGTGATGGGCTGTACTGACTGTTGAATAAACCAGTAGCTGCTGCCGTTAGGAATGCTATTGCCGCTAAAATTCGCCCAGCCTTATTGTCCTGATGGACATCTGCTTCGAGAACATTCTTAAAGCTGCGCTCAGCAAGTTGCAGGCGATCGTTATCAAGCGACAAATCGACCTGAGATTCCGAATCAGCTTGTCTGTTATCATCAGAGGGTGAATTAGCCTGAGATTCTATATCAGTGTGCCTGTTATCAGGATTGGTCGGTTCTGGTTGGCTTGTCACTTTTCCTACCTCGTCCTCTATAAAGTTTTGCAGCCAGTTCAATTAATTCCAAGCACTCAAACCCGTTAAAGATTGTATTCTATACAGATGCAATGGAGTGTTGAAAGCATCGTTATGGAGTTACCCGATCTGCAATTCTACTAAATGCTGAAATTGAAGAAACCGATAAATTCTCCGCAGTATCTCTACTGCGGAGATCGTGTCCTCTATAGTTGGTTAACTAATTGAGGGATTTCATCAGGATAAATAATGATGTCCCAACCGGATGAGGAGAGTGTCTGGAGGTGCCGATCGCTCCAATCCCCATCCACAATTAGAGCCAACTGGGTGACTCCAGCACGAGGAGTGAAGATTTGAGTAGCTGGATGATATTGATATTTGATGCTACGTGCTCTAGCAGAAAGTTCTTTGGTTTTGTCATTGGGATGGCTAGCGTAGGCGCTTTTCCAGTGAATTAGGGTGTTGCCAACCTTGACGAAGGGGGTTGTTGCGCTGTTTTTGCCTGTACCTGCGTACTCATTTACCCAACCTGCGTAGGGAATTTTGGGGCTGTAAGGCTTGCCTTGCTTTGTCAGTTCAGCCTCTAGAAGCCAGAGTAATGGCTCAAAATTGCGGTAGGGAATCAGTCGATCTTCTAGGACAGATTTTTTCGTAACCTCAATTAGCCTTTTACCAAGTTGAAGTAAATTCCCTTTACCAATCTTGGCAATTTTTCCTGCCAAAACTTTAGAAACCTGCTGGATTACAGAATCAGGAAGATTAACATTAGGTAGACAATTAGCCCAGTCTGCAATGGTAATGTAACCAGAAGAGACATTAGCTGAATTACCAATTTCAGCAGCTAGTTGAGCGTAACCGAATCCCTGAAGTCTGCCAGTGCTAGCTTTCACTAAATCCATCAAGATAGTGAATAACCAATTTCGGCTTAAGGTTCCAGAAAAGAGAACATTATGTGATGTAGCGAAGTTTATAGGATGGTTGTGGCATTGTGATAACCAAACCGATAAATTTTGAGCATCACTGATGCTATCGAATTCTCGGCATAGAAAATCCAAAAAAACTGGAATATTCTCAAGCTGTCGCATCTCGTCAATCCAAGGCTGCATTGCAGAAGAACATCTGTTCAAAACAGTTTCACAGGCTGTAGCCCCAAGCAAATCCAAAGCTCCCTCGATCTCTTTGTCTGCCACTTTCGCGCCCAATAGTGACTTCTTAAAAAAGCCCAAATCCCAGGCATACTGAGAAATATTGTCTACATGAACCCCTGTCGGTTTGTTGTAACCCGCATAAACGAGTTGACGCAGTTGCGGTTCCAGTACCAACAGCTTACCCAGCCCACGACGAACCGATGTATTCTTGGCTTTGGGTGGGTTATGAGGTTTGGTATAATCGATCCGCATCAATGCCCATAAGGGATCAAGCTCGGTTTTTCGCTGTTGCAGGGCTTGAGCAAGATCCTGGGCAAGAGAGGCGATCGCCCCAGCTAAAGCCGAATCAGCTTTCATGTCACGAATCAGCATTTCCTGTCGAGCTTCCCGTGTCTTAGCATCGCTCTCAACGTTATCTTTTGCCCATATTTCCAAATGAGAGTAATAAGGCTTCGTTTCAACATGAAAAACAACGTCGTACAACTCTTGAGAGACTAGATCCAAACCTTGCTTAACAACAGACTTAAAGTAAAGATTGACTACAACAGGTGAATCAGGAAGTTGTGCATTCACTTCTTGTAACTCCCCTAAATTCCGCCAAAATTTCTTGTCTGTTTCCTTGGCTGAACCGCTAGCTGTCACCAAGATGACATGGCTTGGCTCATCCTTTGTCAGCCCGATTGTGAAATCTGGCACAATACTCATGTTTTCGGGCTTTTCATTCCAGCGCACAGTTCCCGCAATTCCAGTCAGTTTTACAGCTTGACGTAACGCTGCATCTGCGATCGTCTCAAACAAAATTCCGCGCGTTTCGTTTGCCATGATGAATTTCCTAATGACTACAGTGTGAAGCGTTATTCATCTAAATCATCATTAAGAGGATCAATCGGTTCGTCTCCATTCAACTCAGCTACCAGAGATTGGTAGTGCAGTTTGGTTGACTTCAGTAAATCCTCTAAAAGCTCCATGAGATCGTTCAGCCTATCGATCCCGACTTGCAGATTGCCAGCTTCTACTTCAAGTTGAAGTTTTTGGCAAGCCTTCAAATCAAACTTACCGCTGCGATCCGTCAAGATAAGCAGTCTTCGGAAGTGTAGAAATCTATCAAGCTTCACTAAGTGTTCGTGTTCAAGCACAGTCATTTCTTTGCCATGTAAACGAACCTTGGGAAGCGTTTCTTCTTCACCGCAAATTCCTGCTTCCAACCAACTTCGCAGGGTAGAATCTGCGACGTTAAATTCGTGACCGACATCTCGAAGAATTAAACCCATGACCTTTAAATGAATTAGCCTCACGTAGTCAGCATATAGAAATCTTCTAAGTGCTCAATGCTACATAATCAGTCTTACTCCTTGCTTCTTTGGGTGTCCCAATCGCTGGGATACCTACTGTACTTTTACCCCCGGTAGCTTCGGCTTAGTCTCTGCTGTATAGCTAGGGCAAAACGTTCTCGCGTCACAGGTAGCGCAGGTACTCTCATCCTCTGCATTCTTCTCCCAGGTAGACAATACCCGTCCCTGCTGTAACTCCTTTCCCCGGCAAATCTCAATTCGGGCAACGGCCTTATCAAACTCCTGTAGAGCGTAAGCGATCGTTGCTTCCGACACTGGTAGAACTCGCAAAGCCCGCTTCAGTCGAAACTCAAACGGTAAAATCGGAGGCTCCTCCCCCTTACGATCTTTCCACTCCCGCAGCAACTGTTCTGTTTCACTTCCCAGTTCTGGCACTACATCCGTTTGCCCACTGGCAATCTCCTCCCGTAGTCGCCGCAGGTCTCCCTTCGTCGGCAGCAACTCATTCAGGTAGATAATCACTCCAGCCATGACGGGCAAACTATCTTCCTGTGCCTGCCGCAAGTGAGCATAGGTTTGAGCCTGCCAACCATAAATGTCCCAAAAACTGGGCTTACTGGGGTCAATTGGCTTCTGCGATGGGCGACGCATCCCCTTGTAGTCGATAATCACTTCAAACTCACCGGGAGGCTTGAGCGATCGCGCCTTAAAATCTGTTAGAAGTTCTTTCACCAACAAATTGCCCCACAGATCTGGGTCGTAAAGCTGCACATTCGTCACAACGTCAATTACGCCCATCATCTCGTAGCGATCGGCTTCTCGAAACCGATACTGAGCCGGAATCTGAGCAAGCGGCAGTGGTCGTGCCCCCGTCAACCGAACCTCTGCTCGATGAATCAGGGGAAACAATTGCGGTCCCAATTCATTTACAGCCGCTTTAGCTCTGGCGTATCCTAATTCCTCCAGATCTGCCCCCCAGGGGAAAAGCTGCTGCGCTGCTAGCCGCTTTTTGATGAGTTCACAGATCTCGGCGATCGTCCCCTCTGACCAGGGGGGCAAATCCATTGCTCCCTGCTTCCGAGACTCATCAAACCGACGATACGACTCCTCTAGAACACCGTGAATAAATTGACCGAACCATGCCTGCACGGGTCGAGTCGAAGGCAGTTTGCCAATGCGGGTGTATCGGTATTGAAGCCCACACCGCAGAAAGCCCAGCAAATCCCCAGTCAGACTGTAGGAAGGAAGTGCATAAACCGCAGGGCGTTTAGAAAGTTGCATTAGCCCTCCTCACTTGCTTCTTCATCTGCCAATTGCCGCCAGCTATCGTCGTAGTAAAACTCACCCACCAGCCCAACAGGGTTTTGGATTGCAGTCACTCTGGCTTCATCTAATTCGGCTTGTTCTACCACATACAACCAAAAGTTATCTTGCTTCTCGTTGCCTGTTTCAAACTGCTTCAGAGACATACAAACACCTCGCTTGTCCCACAGTCCCCGTAACGACTTCACTTCGATGTAGCGCACCTCGCCTGATTGCTTATCCCTCGACTCAATGTCGTAACCAGGATGATTTGTGCTAACTTCGTTCATGTCTTTGGGGTCGCGCCCATACTGACGCTCATACTCCATCACTCGTACCATTCCGGCTCGATCAATCTTTCTTGCTTCGGATTCTGTCAATTCTGTTTCTGCATTTCTGTTTGGATCAACTTCTAGCCCGGAGCGGACACGGACACCATTGCGATACTGTTGGCTTGGGTATGTTGTTTTTGGTTGAGACCGTCGTTTGCCAGAGTTTTGCGATCGCCTCGATCCACCCGTTCGTCTTAACTGAATTGCATTGTTCCTTCTTGAAATATAAGGAGTTAGGCTAGGCTGCCAATCCCTCTTTTCAGAATCACTTTGCTCAACACTCTCAGAATCATCTTGACCAACGGGCTGAGCAGCAGGTTTTACATCTAGGATGCTTCTTCCTGGTGAGGGCACTGGAGCAGGTTTTGCAGGTTTAATGATTGGATTGGCAATGGGCTGAGTAGGAGCGGGGGTGATAGGAGCTGAAACTGTTGGCGAGCTGTTTGCTGTAGATGTAGTAGAGGCAGGTTTTGGAATGGGCGGTTGTGGAACACTGCCATTAGAGGAGTTAGTAATTGCTTGCCCAGGAGTATGACCATTAGAGGTTGAAGTTGCGGAAGAACTTACTGGCTCCCGCGCACCGTTATCTTTTGTTGTGTCCTCATCTGCATTATCTGTTGCAAAATCGTCCAAGAAGTCACCATCAAAGATTTCATCAACTTCGCCTTCATCCGTTTCTTCAAACGGTGTTGTCACTAAAGAAGATCGCTTAAGGTGCTTAACTCGAAGCTCATCCAGCAATTGTTCAATTTCAGATGGATGACTTTCAATAATTGTCTGTAGGCGAGCCGTGTCCGCTAACTTAAGCTTATCCAATCGCTGATTGAGGCTATAAGTGAGATAGTTACGCATCAACTTTTCACTTTTGTAGCTGAGGTAGAATACACCCTTATTCGGCTCAAAGAAATAGTTCCCTTGCAAACCAGAAGCAATGCAGCGATCGTCTAGAAGCAAATCGGTCGTAATTGTCGCTGCCGCTTTAACTTCTACTCCTGATAGCCAACTTAGTTCTACTTCAACATCCAATCCATACTGGTCTATAATCAATCGTTCCAATCCGCTTATAAACTCCGGCGATCTCAGCAGGCTCTGCCACTTCTGGCAAAATCTATTTGCACTCTGGTCATTTGATAACCCAATCGTCGTTGGTTTTTCGATCACATCACTTGATAAAGACCGACTACCTGCGGAACTTGCCAAACTATGTGGCACTTCAGGATGCAAAATCTTGACTTGATCACGACTAACGATTGCATCAAGTCGCCAGGGTGCATCAGGGATAAGAATCTGATCGGGTGGCAACAGCAAATTATCATCTGTTAGGAGTAGCAAGTCATAATCAGTCGCAAAATGTTGTTCTCGCCCTAAATCTTGTGTTAAACGCTGTAGAACTTCGTAGACACACCTCACATCATCTTCATTGAGGGGATTTCCTCTGCAATCTACTGCCACCTCTTCCAAAAAGGCTATATAGTCACTGATGTCGGGCGATTTCTTCTGACCCAGTAGTTCATATACCTGGCAAAGCTTTGGCTTCTTGCCCGAGATTTGATGTCTACGTTTGCCAAAGAATGGCACCTTCTTTTGAAACGTATGTTCTGGCAACCAAAATTGTCCGTCGTCCCACAAACATTCGTAACCGTCTAGCCGATCTCGTAACCATTGTTGCCCCTTTTCAGAAGATCCAGTGCTACAGAAGGTGTTGTGAAAGTAAACATAAATGTTTTGCACTGACTTGTGGAAAGCTTCCTTGTCGATACCATCTCCACGAGTTTCACTCCACAAATCGATTAGTGTTCTGAAGTGATCAACGACTGACTGTTGATCAGGATAAGTACTAAACCCCAACGCTGTTTGAAATTCTTTCGATGGCTGCGTACTAACAGAAAATAGAGGCTTCTGACTAGCGACTAGAGATCCGTAAGGACTAAAGTAGACTTCAGAACTACGATACAGCCTATTCTGTGGAATTGTATGTGCTGGAAATCGCTTGAGTTTTTCTGGGTCTCGCTCAACAGGAAGCCAAGCCCGCATCTTCAAAGCTTCAGCCAAAGGTTTTCCGCTGGCTACTTTCTCGTTTCCTAATCGGTCCCAATGTTCCTCAATGTGGCTAAATATTGCTGCTAAATGCTTAGCGATTTCAGATGTTACACCGTTCTGTGCCTGCTGAATTTGTCCATCTACATACGCTAATAAATCATTTGCACTAGGCGTTACCAGCATCCTCAACTCTCGGAAAAAGTCGAGCCAGTGCTCTTCATTTTTGTAGATCGACATGTCGGGTGTGTAAGCACGATCTCCCAACACTTGTCGCACTTGGTTATATGTTTTGGGGTTGTAAATAGCACTTGCTGGTCTCAAACGACCATCGGTACAGCGTATTAAAGGTGCTCCTCGGACTTGCTTTTTTAAGTCAAGGCTTTGGCTGCGTTTCTCTAGTTCCGTTTGAGCAATGCTTAAGTGGTCACGTATCCATTCCAGGGCTTCTACCTGTTGATTTGGCTGAAGACTAGCATAATCCTTAAGCAGGTTTTGGATCATCGTTACATGATCTAGAACAGGAACACCCAGGAAGTCATAAAACGCTTTCCATTCCTGGCTATTTTCGCTGGGTCCCAAACAAAGTAGCTTTAGAGAACCAGCAACTTTAGGAGGAATGTAGCCACCAGGTATATAGACATCCTCCAAAGTTGTTGGCTGATCCTCAACGGTCGGATAAATTTGCAACTGACGCAGCTTTTGTTTGCGATCGTCATCATCCTTTCCTTTTCCCCGTATCCAGGCACGATCAGCTAAAAAGCTAACCAATCCCTTGTATAGGTCTGGATTGTAGTTAGGTAAGTTTTCCTGAGCGTATAAGGTATCGATCAGGTCAGGAACGGTGAGTCGAAAAATTAATATGTCAGGATGACGACTACGAAATGTCGCGATCGCTCTTTGTAATGATTCCTGAGCCTTGATTAGTGGAATTTCAAAATACTGTAACGTATCTAAAATTTCTCTTGGTGTGCTGGAATCTTGCCAGAGCGGTGTTTCGGCACTTCCTCCCACGTACAGTAAGCCATCGTTGCATGGAACTAACGGAACTTGCCTCAATTCATCGATCGGCAAAGTCTTCACGTCTGCAAGATAGCCATAAATCTGTGTTACCCAGGATGCATTAGGAATCTGTTTTCCATCAGGTTGCCATTCGATCGCAATATAACCATCCGGGTCAACTAAATCTTTTAGTCGTTTTGCGACCTCTACAGGAGTTAGCATTGACACACCTGAGCATTCGCTAATCTCCTGAATTCGATCACTAAAATCTTTATCTAGAAACCAATTAGGACAACTTGCAAAAATATAATCCATCAATATTTGACGTACACCCGGACTCACAGCGTAAATAAAGCCCGGAGGATTATAACCAAAGGTTTGCAGCGTTCCATCTGCCAAAATTGCTAACGGCAACCCCCGTATATCACGGCAACCATCACTTAAGCAGTAACGCAGCAAGGTCATTACCCATTCCCGCTGTCGAAGACATCCTCTAGGAGCATTTTCTACAGGCACTCCCAAAGGTTTGTTCGTTAGCAGCCGCGATCTCAAATCTGCTGGCCTAAAGACTTTAAAGGGAATCCCAGTACTCTTAAATACAGCTTCCAGTTCAGCAGGCAAAATTGGATCAGGCAAATCAAGCCCATCTAGTCGTAATGGTTCGAGTAAATTTTCCCAACCTTTAGAAAGAATACTGATAGTTTGGGGCGTAACCCAGCTCGTCTTATCAGCCTGCCATTGCCCATTCTGTTGAACAAAATGCTCAATTGCGGAGCGGATAACTCTTCTCGACTGGAGCAGTTTGATGACAGAAGCTGGTAACTCTGCTAGAGCTTTGATTGGATTTTGAGTGGGAAAGAACTTATAGAATCGTGTGGGATCTGTCTCGCCAATATCTTCGACTAAGCTCTGAATTAAATTAGCATAGGCGTGCGATAAGACGTGTCGTACCTTAGTGGTGCAGAAAAGTATTGGAAGGGTT
>CAZGDE010000102.1:0-18530 GCA_964524315.1 uncultured bacterium | reverse complement strand
CACCAGTGTTAACGAGTTCAGTGATTGGTTATCCATCACGAACCTGCTCGATCGCTACCAAACGGATATCGCCCAGGCACTCGTCAATGGCAGTTTTAAAGTCTGGGAAACGGGCGAGTTCAAAAAAACGGCGATCGACCATCAGCAGGCAGTTGCCAAATGGGTACAGCAAGCCTGTGAATTTTTTGAGCGTGCTCGCCCCAATCAATTACTCGTCGCATTTCCGCCAGAACCCATTGTGTCGTTACCCGACCCACCACCATCTAGCAGTTCCAGCAAAAAGTCCGATGATGTCACACCCATTGCCCTGGCGACTGGACTGGGTTGGGTTCTGGGTGGCCCAGTCGGCGGCGCGATTCTGGGTGGTGCATCCTATCTGCTCAACAAAACCCTCGATTCTTCTGATGCGGCCCCCTCACCATCCGTCGCGCCCATACAAATGACCTATGCCCATTTAGAAGCGGCAAAAGACTATTTGGTCAATTTCAGCATGATGAACCTGGCCGCCTTGCAAAAGTACCGCATCGCAGCAGCCCAAATAATCCAGTACGATCCCGCAACCGAACCACTGATAACCAGCAGAGAGCAACAGTACCAATTGCAATTATTAGAATCTATCCTGGATCAACTAACTGCATGTATGCGATCGATCCAAAACTAGACCTCCGAGGTCGGTATGGCTTGTCGCCATTATCTCCCGTTGCATACTAGACCTCCGAGATCTGAGGCTCTACCACCAGCAGCCGATCTCATATTTCAAAATTTTGCCAAACCTGGGAACAATAAAACAACACGTATTACTGCTTCACACATACGTGAAGACCTGCAAGGACTTGCGCAAAAGTGGTTTCATCTGATCCACACTGTCAATATCTGCTGCGTTCATCATGCAGATGGAATTTGAGCTAGTCCAGATTCGCTGATGATTAAAGGTTCGCTGATGAATTACAGGCTAACGGATGAACTAACCAGTACCAGTGAAGTGTCTACCCTGCAGGAGCAGGACGTAGACTCCCATCGTTCCGATCAACCGCAGCCAACCCATTCACCACCAGCGACGGATAACCCAGCGATCGCTACCACCGTTCCCCGCCCCATCGACATTTTGTTAGTGGATGACCAGGAACTGGTTGGGCAGGTGATTCAGCGTCTTCTGGCAGCCGAACCAGATCTGGCGTTGTGCTACTGTCCAACCCCCCAGAAAGCCTTACAAATTGCCATTAAAACGCCACCAACGGTAATTCTACTCGATCTGGTGATGCCAGAGATTAATGGGTTACTCCTATTACGTTGGTTCAAGTTGCATTCAGTCACCCGCCACATCCCGGTAGTCATGCTATCCGCTGAGGAAGACCCGGAATTAAAAGCACAAGCCTTTACCCAGGGTGCCAACGATTACCTGATCAAACCGCCCCATGCCCTCGAACTAATTGCGCGAATTCGCTACCACGCCCGTTCCTACCGCAACTTTCGCGGGATGATAGCGGCGACTCACCTGGCCCAGTCACAGTCACAGCAATTAAAACAAACCTTACAGGCCCTCCGCACCACCCAGGCACAACTCATCCAGACCGAAAAACTTGCAGGACTGGAACAGTTAGTCGCAGGCATGGCCCATGAGATCAACAACCCAATCAACTTTATCTATGGCAACCTGACCCATGCCCAGGACTATGCCGAACAACTCCTCCGGGCGGTTCAGTTTTATCAACAACAGCATCCGGCGACCAGTCCGCGATCGCTGGAACAACCTGACCGGGCAGACCTTGAATTCATCGCCGAAGACTTACCAAAACTGCTGACATCGATGAAAGTAGGAGCCGATCGCATCCGGCAAATTATCCTCTCTTTACGACGGTTCTCCCATTTGGATCAGGCAACCCTGAAGGCCGTGAATCTGCATGAAGGGCTTGAAAGTACCTTGCTCATTTTGCAACACCGCCTCATTCCAACCTCCAATCATGCGGGAATTGTCGTCAGCAAAAACTACGACCAGCTACCACCGATAGAATGCTATCCCGCCCAACTGAATCAGGTATTTATGCATGTGCTGAGTAATGCGATCGATGCCATTGAGAACCGCCGCCAGCAAATGGGAAAAAGCTACGTGGGGCAAATTCGCATTCGGACAACCTTCGCACCAAGTGATCGCACCACCACCATCGAAATTGCTGACAATGGGTGCGGTATGGATGAGTCGGTGCGATCGCGCATCTTTGATCCGTTCTTTACCACTAAACCAATTGGCAAAGGGACTGGATTAGGATTGTCCAGCAGCTATCAGGTCATCGTCCAGCAGCATCGTGGCAGGATGGAATGTACCTCCTCTCCAGGTAACGGCACCGACTTTCGCCTCACCATTCCCCAGCAAAATTCAACCGCATTCTGCTCAGGCGGTTTTCAGGAAAAAATGTAACTGGCGTTGGGGCAGGTTTTGCAAAGTTCTTCGCATCAGCCCGTCATTCTGTTGCTAAACCTGCCCTTACAGGTAGTTTGTTTTCTAGAAATTTCCTTAGACCTTGGAGATCTGAGATTATCCCCATACAGCAGTTGATCCAAGACCTCCGAGTTCTGTCTTCAACTTGGTTTGGGCAACGATGCGACCCCGTTTAAGGACGAGGCGATCGCTTGGTGCTGACCCAATTGCCTCAGTCACTGAGTTAGCATTCAGGATCACCAGATCTGCCACACTACCTGGTTCTAATGAATGGGCTGGTAGGCCAATTGCCCTGGCAGCCTGGGTTGTCGCCATTGTTAATGTCAATTCGTGATCAGCAACGGTACCCAGGTGGAGAATCTGCGCCAGCAGGGTACAGATCTTCAGCACATCCCCATCGCCAAAGGGAGTAAACAAGTTCTGGACATTGTTGACAGCCACACCCGTATTAACTCCCAGTTTCGCCAGTTGGTGTACGGGTGCCACTCCACGACGGACGTTATAAATATCCTGCCGCGCCATCATATACACATCCGAAGCGGGTAATGCCAGGATTGAAATACCCGCGTCCCGGATAGCCGTAGCAATTTCTGTCAGTTCTGCCGGGGTCAGGGCAGCTAATTTGGTCATATGGCCTACACACACGCGCCCCTGCCAACCCCGACGTTGCGTTTCGGCAATCACAACCGGTAACAACAACGGCGCGTCATCATCCAGAAAATCTAGATGAAAGTCCACATCACAATCGCATTCCTGGGCAATGTCAAAAATGATTTGAATGTTGGTTACCGGATCAGCATCGACATAGGGAGCCGAGCCAATGACATTCCCTCCCATTGCCATTGCCCGTCGCAGGAGGGTGTCACTACCGGGCTGGTTCGTAATCCCTTCCTGGGCAAATACTGCCAGTTGCAGAGTCATGCCCCAGGCGTACTCCTGTTGTAATGGTAACAGTGCTTCCAGGCCAATTAATCCCACCGTTGGGTCAACTTCAACATGGCTCCGCATTGTGGTTGTGCCAAAGGCGATCGCCCGTTCCAGCATTGCCCGGGCCCGCGTCTGGATATCGGGAATCGTGAAGGCTTTCTTCGCCTGTAAGGTTTGTTGCATAGCCTCGCGAAAGGTGCCATCCACGGCATGGCAGCGATCTAACAGCAAGGCTTTGTCAAGATGGAAATGGGCATCGACCAGACCGGGAATCACCAGTTGCCCGTTCGCCTCAATCTCCTGGATAGCGCTTTCAGGGATGTCCGGAGCAATGCTGGTAATGATGCCATTGGCAATGGCGATCGCCCACAATCCATCCCGTCCAGGTAACTGCGCATGATTAATTTTCAGATCCATTCTTTCAAGCCATTGTGCAATTTGAGGTTAAATGCCCTGGTTCAGTACCACATCTCAGTGCAGCAACCCAACCTATCTGGTACAAAATTCTTTCTGGCACAAAATGTGCTATTCGGGTTGAGCTTATTGAACTTTTCACGGGAACACTATAGCAAGCTTCAAAGCTATTACTAGCCTGCCAATTGCCATTCCACCTGGTAACACGTCTTGCATGGGGAAATCCAGGTTTTACTATTGCCGAGAATCGCTTGCCTCTATGTCCTACCTCAGCATTGAGTCTGTTCCCGCTCCCATGTTTCCAACACCCAATCAAACGCTGCTAGATTTAATCCTGGCGAATATTCCGCAGCTTATTTTCTGGAAAGATAGCCACTCCGTTTATCGCGGTTGTAATCAGCAATGGGCAGATCTGGTCGATATCACTGACCCAGAGGATATTGTGGGTAAAACCGAATTTGATCTTCCCTGGGATCAGGACGAGGCGATCGCCTATACCGAGCGAGATCTGGAGATCATGCAAACTGGCATTCCCCAACGTCATCTGCTCACATCACGACTGAAAGCAAACGGGGAACAACTCTGGTTCGAGGCCGAGAAGTTACCCATTCGTGATGCCAATAGTCAGATCATCGGCTTAGTCTGCATTTTTACGAACATTACGGAACAACAACGCGCCAACGAGTTAAACAAGAGCGCCGAACTGCTGCAACTGGTATTAGACAACATTCCGCAGGCAATTTTTTGGAAGGACATTGACTCGAAATATCTGGGTTGCAATCGCAATTGGGCAAATGCAGCGGGTATTAAAAATCTGGACGAGGTCGTTGGTAAAACAGATTACGAACTCTGCTGGACACCAGAGGAAGCAAAACTCTATCAAGAGCAAGATCAGCAGGTCATGGACACGGATAACCCCGTCCTCCACCTGATCGAACATCGGCTACAAGCAGATGGTAAGCCCGCCTGGATCGATGTCAACAAAATCCCCATCCATGATTCGGAAAACAATGTGATTGGGTTATTGGGCACCATTGAAGACATTACCGAACGCAAGCTCGCAGAGGTCACCCTGCAACAATCGGAGGCCCAACTCCGCCAGCAAACCAGCCAACTGGAACAGACCTTGCAGGAGTTACGCCAAACTCAACTGCAATTGGTTCAGACCGAAAAAATGTCCAGTTTGGGACAGATGGTTGCCGGTATTGCCCACGAAATTAACAACCCGGTTAATTTTATTTATGGCAACCTCAACCATGCCGGTGAGTACACCCAGGATTTGTTACGCCTGATCGAGCTTTATCAGGAACATTACCCCCAACCTGTAACCACAATCCAGGATGAGATTGCGGCGATCGATCTGGAGTTCTTAATGGAAGATTTGCCCAAACTGCTAGCGTCGATGAAGGTTGGGGCAGACCGTATTCAAAAAATTGTGCTGGCACTTCGCAACTTCTCACGGATGGATGAAGCAGAAGTCAAAGCCGTCAACATTCATGATGGCATTGATAGCACGCTGATGATTTTGCAGAGTCGGTTAAAGGCAAAGCACGACCATCCCGGTATCGAAGTCGTTAAGGAATACGGCAATTTACCAGAAGTAGAATGCTACGCTGGCCAGTTGAACCAGGTATTTATGAATGTTCTGGCAAATGCGATCGATGCCCTGGAAGAAAATGCAGCGCGATCGCCCATCTCGCCCACTGGCAACCCAAACCAAATTACCATTCGCACCGAACTCGCCCCAGATGCCAACCATATCATCGTCCACATCCGTGACAACGGCCCTGGTATGCCCGAATCGGTGCTCAGGCGCTTATTTGACCCGTTCTTCACCACGAAGCCCGTTGGCAAAGGCACTGGCTTAGGGTTATCCATCAGCTATCAGGTAGTGGTTGAACGCCACAGAGGTAGCCTGCAATGTACCTCACAACCCGGACAGGGCAGTGAGTTTCATATCCAGATCCCTGTATCGCAAAGCTCACTTAGCCCGGCTCTGGTCTAGTAGTGATCGCGCTCTTCAGCGCCGCAATCCCCGCCTCCGCTACTTCAATATCCTCCTCATCACTGCCGGAACCAACGCCGATCGCACCAACCACTTCACCATCAATTTCGATCGGTAGTCCCCCCGCACTGGAGGCAAAGCGATTGTTCGTCGCCAGGGCAATACCAAAGCCTAGCTCCATCGGTAGTCGGCCAGTTGGGGCTTTTGCCGAAACGGCTGTGTAGGCTTTTTGAATGGCGGAGTACTGGCTATGGAGTTTTGCGCCATCCATACGTTCAAACACCATCAGGTTGCCGCCCGTATCCACAACCGCAATACATTGTGGTACGCCCATTGCTGCTGCTTTGGCGATCGCCCCTCGCAGAACTATTTTTGCGCCCTCACAAGACAGTTCTGCTTTTCGACGCACGTACATGCTCATAACTCCTAACGTGATCAACCAAATAGCCTGCAATAGGCACTGAAGTCATTATCAGGGGTCTAGTAATTTATTTAACCTCTATCCGATGGCAGAAATTGCTTAGAAAGCACCCTGCACTCCTTCTACCAACCAATCCATGCTTTGCAGGAAAGGATCCTGTAAGGTATAGCTTTTACCCGCTGGAATAACGACCTTCCCCTTGTTGTCTTTCAGCTCACCTTGAAAAATAGTCAGACTCCCATCTAATAACCTGGCTCTGGCCGTTTCCGCAGCAGTTTTCGCAGCTTCACTGACCGCTGGCCCATAGGGCGATAGCTTACAGAAATCTTCCTTTAAGCCACCAGCGACCACGGGAGGAATACCGCCATTCATTAACGTTTTCCCGGCTTTGATCATTTCCACGTAGTTGGTGTAGATTTTGCCCCAGTTCCACTCCACTCCAGTCAGGTAACCCTTCGGTGCCAGACTGGACTGGTTAATGTGATAACCAGAGGAAAACACACCCCGCTTTTCTGCCGTGGTGATGATCACTTTTAAGTTATCCACCCGCCCGGTAATTACATCAGCATCCTGATCAATCAGGCTATTAGCAGCTTCTGCCTCTTTAACCGGGAGAGACCAATCACCTGTAAAAATTGCCTGCACGATAATGTCTGGTTTAACGCTACGTGCCCCCAACGTGAAGCTATTCACTTCCCGCAACACAACGGGAATGGGTTTGGGAATGACAAACCCTAACTTACCAGTTTTAGACGTAGCAGCCGCAATCATCCCTGCCAGGTACGCAGGTTCAGCCAGGTCACTAAAGTAAGAACCAACATTTTTGGGATATTCCGGCTTATATGGTTGATTGGGGTGAAATAGCTGTACTTCCGGAAACTCGCGGGCGATTTGCAAACTGTGGGGGTTGAAATAGCCGTAGGACGTGGGAAAAATTACGGTTGCACCATCTTCTTTGACCATATTTCGCATGGTTTCGGCAACCTGATTGGTTTCCGGCACATTGGCTTCTTCAACCGTTTTCACCCCACCTAACTGATCAACAACAACTTTTCCTTCGGCATGGGATTGGTTGTAGCCATAATCATCCTTCGGGCCTACATAAATGAAACCAACAGTGAACGTTTTTTCAGGACTCGGCGCTGGACTGGATGGGGGAGTTTGTGCTGCTGGTGTACAACCCGTTCCTAAGCGGGCTGTGACACCAAATGCTCCAACTGCAAGCAGGCTACGAATTACGGAACGACGGCTAACTACGGGACGAACTGGATCAGTCACAAGCCACTTCCAAAATCATTCCGTTGATTCTATAGCCTCTAATTTATTTGCAAACGAAAATTTAATTATCCCGGTACAAAAAAGCAGCAGTTCTAGGGCAGGACTGCTGCTTTAAACCCAACTACATTGACTTAACGAGCATTAGTTTAGCGAGCAGCAACAACAGGTTCCTGCCGATTACCAACACTTTCGGTTTGTAAGGATTCACCTTCCAGGAAGGATCGCAGCATCCATGCCATTTCTTCATGTTCTTCCATCAGCCCTGTAAGGAAATCTGCCGTACCCTGGTCATGGTAGTCCTCAGCGCACTGGTCGATATGCTGCCGCAGATTGCGAATAATCAATTCGTGATCATCCACCAGCTTTTCAACCATGCCCGTTGCGGAGGGAATTTCCTGCGTTTCTTCCTTGACAGATGCATTCTGCAAAAAGCCCTGAGCAGTACCAACCGGGTAAAAACCCAACTGCCGCACCCGCTCGGCGATCGCATCAATATTTTGGGTCAGGGCTTCGTAATGCTCTTCCCACAGTTCGTGGAGAGTGCGGAATTGAGGGCCAATAACATCCCAGTGAAATTTCTTCGTTTTAATCAATAGCAAGTAAGCATCGGCAAGATCGCGATTCAACAAATCAGCAACCCCACGACGTTGTTCATCAGACAGTCCAATGTTTATCTTACGCATAGTAATTTTTTCTCTGCCAAACTCCACATACCAGTTCACCAAATTGCCACCGCCGCAACATCAATCGGATGGCAGAGGTGGCATTCACCCGGACGATAGAGATTACGTTCATCAACGTAAATTCACAAATTACTGGTCATCACCAGTTGTCCGGTCGGTGCGGGAGGAGCCGGTGGGTTTTCAATGGTGACTGCCAGACCCGTCAATTCGGGAATAGTTGCAACGGGAACTTTCACAAACACCTTGCCCTGGGGATTGGGCTCAAACTCACCGATCGCCACTTTCCGCTGGCCCATGATGGCCCACAGGCAGTAGTATTGCTCCTCCGGGAGATCCGGCAGATTTTGCAATACCAGAATCGCTTCCGTGTGACCGGGTGTCACCAGGGCACTACCCGATGCGGTCGCCATTCGATCCATCCCTTTCAGAGAGATCAGGCGAGTTTGTGGCTCCTGCAACATCGCAATCAGTTGCCGTTGTTGCGCAAGTTGGGCTTGATTGGTGTTCATGGTTTGCCGCAGGCGGGCATTGTCCAGTCCTAGCGCCACGACTAACATTGCTGCTACACTACCCCAGACCAGGCGAGGCGATCGCCCGGTTCGTTGGGGCGATCGCGCATCCGGCAAGTTAGTCGTTGCGGTCAACACACTGGTGCGCAACGAAGCAGAGGGCATGACCGCTGGCAAACTGTAGGGAATCGTCGCCAGGATTTCACGTAGTTGATCAACCTGATTGACCAAGTCCGGGCAATCGGTCAACAGACGTTGCACCTGTTCGGCCTCAGCAGGGCTCAAATCACCCAGAACATAGCCTGCCAGCAGTTCCTCAACGTCGTCTACTGGTTCATCATCTAATGGTTGGGAAGGGAACGGTTCTGCCATAGCTGCCACTAATCAATCAACGCTTGCAAATTCTTCTTCAAATTCAACAATCCCTGGCGTGACCAGGTTTTAACCGTACCCAGCGGCGTATTTAAGCGAGTCGCTATCTCCGTCTGACTGAGACCTTCGTAATAGGCGAGTTCCAAAACCTGCCGCTGATTAGCCGCTAGTTGCGTCAGGGCATGGCGAACCAATTCTGATCGCTGATTGATCGTTGCCAATTCAAAGGGTGAAGGTGAAGGTGAGGCAGTAGTCATGATCTGGCTCCAACGTTGCAGAAATCTGACGTTACGACCACGGGCCCGGAGACGATCAATCGCTCGCGATCGCGTCAACATCACTAAAAAACTACTGAGGGAACCACGCCCCGCTTCGTAGGTTTTTCCTTGCCAGAGAGCGAGAAAGATCTCCTGAGTCAGATCCTCTGCTTCCTGGGGGGTAGACAGAATTTTCAGCGCCAACCGATAGACCAGGCTGACGTAGCGATCGTAGATGGCACCCAAGGCAGTCTGATCGCCAGTCTGCATCGCCAGGTACAACTCGTTATCAGATAGGGGAGGTGGGCAATCCACTCTGTCAGAAGCAGAGTCAAGATCCATAAGTCTCATTTCAACATTCATAGGCGAGGCGGGTTGGCTAACTTCACAGCGAGTCTGAAAAGAGCTAAACCGCTCCACAACGGGGCATTTTACCTATATATACGCCTGAACGTCGCGATTGGATGTAGTCTTCCCGAATTCAGGCCATGATTCGGATGGGAACTGGCAAACACGATCGGTTATTCTAAAAAGAGGATTAAGTTTACACAACTTAACGCACTCCTCCACCCAAGTTTTATGAAATGCATCATTAACCGCCGGGCGCAGTTCTCTGCCAGTCATCGCTACTGGTTACCGGAACTGAGCGAGGCCGAGAATTCTCAACGGTTTGGTGCCTGTACCCACGCACCGGGACATGGGCACAACTACGTCCTCTATGTTTCTATGGAGGGTGAGTTAGACGAATACGGCATGGTGCTGAACCTGTCCGATGTGAAGCATGTAATTAAGCAGGAAGTAACCAGCCAGCTTGATTTTTCCTACCTGAATGATGTCTGGCAAGAATTTCAAGAAACGCTGCCGACGACGGAAAATATTGCCCGCATCATCTGGCAACGACTGGCACCCCATCTACCGCTGGTGCAGATTCAACTATTTGAACATCCCGAACTCTGGGCAGATTACTACGGAAACAATATGGAAGCCTATCTCACTATCAGCACCCATTTCAGTGCCGCCCATCGGCTTGCCCGTCCCGATCTGAGCTACGAGGAAAACTGTGAAATTTATGGCAAGTGTGCCCGTCCCCACGGCCATGGTCATAACTACCATTTAGAAGTCACCATCAAAGGCGAGATTGATCCCCGCACCGGTATGATCGCTGATCTGGTGCCATTTCAGAAGGCTGTCGATGATTATGTGGTGGAACCCTTTGACCATACGTTTTTGAACAAAGACATTCCCTACTTTGCCGTTGTTGTACCCACTGCCGAAAACATTGCCGTTCACATTCGCGACCTGCTGGAACAACCGATTCGGGCGATCGGTGCCCGTCTGCATAAGGTGAAATTGATCGAAAGCCCAAACAATTCCTGTGAAGTGTATTGCACCGAGGAAAGCAGCGGGCAGGCTCTTACAGAATTAAGGGAACCGGCTTTAGTCGGTACGAACAACTGATTTCACTCAGGTTGAACTCGAGTAGTTGATAAACAGTGTAGGGGCGGTTCGCGAACCGCCCCTACACTGTTTTAGGCAATCATTTTATTTAGGCAACCATTTTAACAAGAGGGCTTTATCAAGGTGGGGAATCTAGCAATACCTCTTGATTGTTGGGGCAAGCTGGCATAAACTATCTAGCCTAATGGCAGGGAAGCTGTATGATACTTCAGCGGTTTCTGTTCCAGTGTGGGAGTTCTGCCCCCTACTTCCTCCGTCCTACTCCCTATCCCCTGATGATTCTGTGAACCTCCGCCTGCTGATCCCATTTTTTGACACATCTGCCCAGGACTGGGCGGTAGAAGCTCGCTGGCTGCGCTGGCTGACCTTTTTATGGTTAATCATTGGTCTGGTGATCATGTTTTCGGCCTCCTATGCGATCGCCGATGCCGATCGCTCTGATGGCTTCTATTATTTCAAGTTACAAATCATGTGGATTTTGATCGGCATGGTGGGCTTCAACCTGCTGGTTCATACTCCACTGCGGTTTGTCGTGGGTATGGCAGACTGGTTCATGCTACTGCTCCTGGGCTTCATTTTAATTACTCTCTTACCGGGCGTGGGCACAACGGTTAATGGGGCTACCCGCTGGCTGGTAATTGGGCCTGTACCCATCCAGCCGTCCGAACTCATTAAGCCATTTCTAGTGCTACAAAGTGCCCGCATTTTTGGACAGTGGTTTCGGCTGCAATGGTCAACCCGTCTGACCTGGTTAGGCATTTTTGGACTGGTTGTTGTAGGGATTTTGCTCCAGCCCAACTTGAGTACCGCCGCTTTGTGTGGCATTGTTCTATGGTTAATTGCCCTCGCGGGTGGTTTGCCCTATGCCCAACTGGGAGGTACAGCCCTGGCCGGTTTTCTCATGGCTGTACTGAGCGTCAGCATCCGGGAGTACCAGCGGCGACGTATCATGTCGTTTCTCAATCCCTGGGCCGATCCAACGGGCGACGGCTACCAGTTAATTCAAAGTTTACTAGCGGTTGGTTCCGGGCAAGCCTTCGGTACTGGGTTTGGCCTCTCCCAACAAAAGTTGTTCTATTTACCCATTCAAGACACCGACTTTATCTTTGCCGTCTTTGCTGAGGAGTTTGGCTTTGTCGGTTGCATGTTATTGCTATTGTTACTGTTAACCTATGCCACGCTGGCCCTACGGGTTGCTTTGAAAACCCGCAGTCCGGTATATCGGCTGGTGGCAATCGGCATTATGGTGCTTTTGGTCGGGCAATCCCTCATCAATATTGGCGTGGCAACAGGTGCCCTGCCAACTACAGGTCTACCATTACCCCTCATTAGTTATGGGGGTAGTTCGATGATTGCCAGCTTAGTATCCGCTGGTTTATTAATTCGAGTTGCGCGGGAAGGCCATGAGGCCCAGGTGGTACAAATGCCGGGGAACAGTCAAAACGGGCGATCGCCCAACCCCTTTTCCCGCCGTCCAAGCTGACTCAGAACCTCCGTGTTGCCATCAATAACGCATGTTTGAGAGCCTGTAGGATCAAGCGTCATTAGCCCCTACAGGCTTCTTCCTCTTTTAGGAACGAAAATTAAATAACGTTGATGCTTTCTTGTACGGGCGCACGGCTGTGCGCCCCTGAAGACAAAATATCCGGTCTTAATTTAATCCGCGATCCTTAGTGAACCAGCTCCAGGGCCCGGTGTGCCAATGCTTCAGCCGTAATACCGTTCAACGCCATTAGTTCTCCCGGATTGGCAGTCGTTTCTCCACGCTTCCAGGCGAAGGTATCGCGCTTGGCCAGACTCCGGAGCATGATGGGTTCCAACATCAAGCTAGAACCACCTGTTACACCAATCAGGGCGTCGCCACCAAAGAGTGCCTCAAAACCGGCGTCGTTCAAAAATTCGCCATCTGCTTCCGAACAGATATCCCAGGCAACATCGGTTGGCCGATAGAGACGACGGGGATTGACGACGGATACGACCCGCACTGTCAGGCCCTCCGCTTCCAGGTGGGCGGCAGCTTCCAGCACTGGCAACAGGATCATGTCACCAACCACGGCAAACACGACTCGTTTCGCATCCTTGCTACTGGTGCTTTGGCTTTCATGGACGGCGATCGCCCCATCCTGTAATGCCTGACGTGACTGCTCAAACGTAACCCGAATCGGCAAAGGTGACTTACTGGCAGTAATCACAATCCCTTTGTTGGCCGTTTGCAGCGCCCACTCATAACAAACCTGCACACTGTTCGCATCCGGCGGGAACAGCGGAAACACGTTCCCATTCCGCATCATGGCCGCAAAGTAGGCTTCAATTTCGGGTCGTTGGTGCGTCCAGCCATTGCGTCCCTGCTCCAATGCCCCCGCCGTAAACAGGGTAACGGTGGAAGGAGTAGGACGACGCAGTTCTGCCATGGCCTGAATCACCGTCTGCCAGATGGGTACACCATTAATGGCAAACGACTCGTAGGAACACCATAATGTGCGGGAACCCATGAGGGACAAACCCGCCGCTAAACCCGCACAGGCATCTTCGCTTAAGGGTTCGTAAACCTGACCACCCGGTTTCTGGTTGTAGAGATCATCAACCGTAGGATGAATGATCTTAAGGGCCTGGTTGATGTTAGCTATACCAGAAGCTTCATTACCATCGGCATTCGTCACCAGATAGCCCGGATCGAGCTGTCCCACCTTTGCCACCAGACGACCCATTGCCGTAGTCGATACCTTAGGATCGCCACCCACAGAATACTCTTCCAGGGGTAACTGTCCCAGATCAGGCAGGGGAAGAACGGATTCCGTCACAACGGTCTTGCTGGCAGGGCCGCCACCCGCCCGTTCACAGTTCGTCCGAATCAAATTCCAGGCGTCAGGCGTTAATGCCCGTGTTTTGAGGGCAGCAACAATATCAGGGTTATCTAACGTATGTTGGGCATACAGGTTATGGGATTTTGCCCCTCTCGCATGGACACCCGCCCCTTTCAGTTGCTTGATGATTAGCACCGTGAGCGTCCCACTTAAGGCAGACTTGGCGGCTTTATCAACTCCCTCCTGAACCGCTTTCGCAAACTCAATGCGCCGTTCCAGGGAGAATAGGGTGCTGTCTACATAGTCGCCCGGTTGATACTGGTCATCAAAATCTTTGGCATCAATGAGAACGACTTCCTGAAAACCATTGCCCTGCCAGTATGACACCATCTTCTCATTGGACTGGGTCGACACCATACTGTGGTGTTCCTGCGAATAACCATTCCAGACGAGGATCGGCAAGAAATTCGTCACACTAGGATAGGCCGTATGGAAATGACCAAACGCACTCATGATGTAAGGTTCGCCCAGACCGCCATCCCCGATCGTAAAGGGAAACAGCGTACCGGGATGGAGCTTGGCCGCAGCCATGGCAAAGTGTTGTCCCTGTCCTAACGGGCCCGCTGGTGCCAGCAAACCGGGAATTTGCCCTGAGAGGTGCCCCAGTAGCCCATGCCGTTCGCGGAAGCGATCGCGTAACTGCTGCACTGTCTCAATCCCCATATCTTCCAGGGAGCGATCCAGAAACATGGCGCAATAAAAACCAGGCGCATGGTGCCCCACTTCCGTAATGATGTTTTTGTAGCCTTGCAGAACCAGAGCCGCATAAACCTCTGCCTGGCTGGCAAATCCACCCGGATGCCCCGATGCCTTGCTGGCCGTCATTTGCAGAATCAGATACCGCAGGGCATCGGCATAGAGCATCGTCTGGTATGCCGCATGAGAGTCAGTCGGGTCAGCGATCGCAGTTTGTCCATCGGCGATCGCCGGAGTTTTGCCATAGGTATCGAAGCCGGGGAGCGTGTCGCTGAAATACTGAATGCCTTCACAAAACGCCGGAATGCTAGCTGGCTTTTGGTTTGAGGTGACTGCGGTCATACTGAAGATACCTGCTGCGACTATGCGGATAAAAATGCCATTTAACAATAGTACATAGTCCTTTGCCCCAAAATTTGCTGGCAGAATACAGACCTTCAGGAGTAACTATTGATTTAAATCTATGGATAACCCTTAATAAATAGAGATTTCTGCCATACTTTTTCCTGCCTGGGGTAGTTGCATGGATATCAAGATCGGCAGATTTCTGGTTGCATGCAAGAACAAATTCTAAAAAACAAACCTGGATAGACGGAAAAGTCCGTATCCTGGGAACAGTACGTCTGCATTTAGGTCATGCTTCAAGCTTTGCGGTTTCTATCCAGTTTGCGATCGCTACACCAACCTCGAAAGATTTTGACTCGAAAGATTCTGAGTCTGTTGCCGGTGATCCTACTGCAATGGATCATTGCCATTGCCCCTGCACAGGCGCAGAATACACCACCTACTCCATCACCCATTGATACCAGCAAGACAATTCAACCCTATCTGGATCGGGTGATAGAGCAAGTGACCGAATTTCAGTTGGACAACGGTCTCAAATTTTTGGTGTTAGAACGCCACAAAGCACCCGTTGTTTCCTTTCTCACCTACGCTGATGTCGGTGGTGCGGATGAACCCGATGGCGAAACGGGTGTTGCCCACTTTCTGGAACATTTGGCATTTAAAGGAACAACCCGGATTGGCACGACTGATTATGCTGCCGAAAAACCGCTGCTGGAAAAACTGGATCAGCTCGATGCTCAGATTCGGTCAGCCAAAGCGAAGGGGCAACAGGCAGAGGTGACTAAACTCCAGGCAGAATTTGCTCAGGTTGAAGCGGCCGCTGCCCGGCTAGTAAAACAAAACGAAATGGGGCGGATCGTCGAACAGGCAGGTGGAGTGGGCCTTAATGCCAATACCTCCACCGATGCGACTCGCTACTTTTTCAGTTTTCCCTCAAATAAGTTGGAACTGTGGATGTCGCTCGAATCGGAGCGATTCCTCGACCCCGTATTTCGCGAGTTTTATAAGGAAAAGGATGTCATTTTAGAGGAGCGCCGTTTACGCACGGACAATTCCCCGATTGGGCAAATGGTTGAGGCATTTCTGGATACTGCTTTTAAGGTGCATCCGTACCGTCGTCCGGTGATTGGTTATGACAGGGATATTCGGGGCTTGACTCGTCAGGATGTAGAGGAGTTTTTTACCACACATTACGCTCCCAATAATTTGACGATCGCGATCGTGGGTGATGTTAAGCCCGCTGAAGTCAAACGACTCGCCAAAATTTACTTTGGCCGCTACCAGCCAAAACCCGCTCCACCCGAAGTCATTGCCCAGGAACCACCCCAAACTGCCACACGGGAAGTAACCCTGCGGCTCAAAACGCAACCCTGGTATATGGAAGGCTATCACCGTCCGTCGCTCAACCATCCCGACCATGTGGTTTACGAGATGATCGCCAGCATTCTCAGTGATGGACGGACATCCCGCTTGTACAAGTCCCTGATTGAACAACAACAGGTAGCGCTAGCGGCTGAGGGCATTAGCAGCTTTCCCGGTAACAAATTTCCGAATTTGATGTTGTTCTATGCCATGACGGCACCGGGGCACACCATTGACGAAGTCGCCAAATCACTCCGCGCCGAAATTGATCGCCTCAAGACTGAACCCGTGACTCCTACCGAACTGGATCGGGTAAAAACGCAGGCAAAAGCAGGATTACTGCGATCGCTCGACTCCAACATGGGCATGGCCCAACTATTACTGGAGTATGACGTGAAAACGGGTGACTGGCGCAACCTGTTCAAACAACTCGATCGCATTGCCACAGTCACAGCCCAGGATGTGAAACGGGTCGCTCAGGCAACCTTCACCCCGGAAAACCGTACCGTTGGACGGTTATTGCCAAAGGAGAACGAGTGATCGATCCCCATCCCCCCCAACCACTTCCTGACCTGGCAGATACCTGGCAGAAAACGCTAGGCTGGCAACCAACCCCCGCCCAGAATGCCAAGTTGCAACAGCTTTACGAACATATTCTGGCAGGCAATCGCCAGCTCAACCTGACTCGCATTACCGAGCCGATGGATTTTTGGGAAAAACATTTATGGGACTCACTACGGGGAATTCGTCACTGGTTAGCACCAGGCAAGGAACGTGACGCTGTCCCAGAAGACGATCATCCGCCGCCGCCGCCACTTGCCAAATTGCCAGATAACGGCCCCATTAAGGTCATTGATATTGGCACAGGAGCAGGGTTTCCCGGTGTCCCAATTGCCATTGTGCAGCCAACCTGGGCCGTGACCTTACTGGACTCAACCCGCAAAAAAATGCAATTCCTGAACACATTGCTGGAGGAACTGGATCTGCCCAACGTCAATACTCTCACTGACCGGGTTGAAGCGGTCGGGCAGCACCGCCAGCATCGGCAAAGATATGACCTGGCGCTCATTCGGGCCGTTGCCCCAGCAGCCGTTTGCGCGGAGTATGCCTTACCGCTCCTACGGTCGGGAGGAATAGCTGTACTCTATCGGGGACAATGGACCAGTACCGAAACCACCGACCTGGAGTCAATAGTCAATCTGTTAGGCGGTACTATTGCCACCGTGGAAGACTTTCAAACCCCTTTAACGGGTAGTGATCGCGCCTGCCTGTACCTGCAAAAAACTGCGCATACACCGCCGGAATTTCCCCGCGCGATCGGCATACCGACACAGAAACCATTAGCCTGAGGCGGTCAAGCGGCATAGCGACAATACAATCATCCAGTCGGGGCATTGCATACAATGCCCCAACACAATGGCCCTATCGAATGGCAACCTGTAACTTATAGGACGCGTTGCCACGGGTACCACCAACCACAATCTGGTAGTCTCCCGAAGCCGGTAGTTTGCCACTCCAGGAAACAGCTTCCTGTTTCAGAGCCAGGCGACGACCAGCCGAGTTAGGAGGAGCCACCACATCGAAAACCGCATTATTTTCCAATGATTCGATTTTGACGGTCATGGTTTGCCCTTTTTGGGCACCTAACAGATAGGTATCGCGGGTACCACGGATGACGGCATCCCGCACGATCGCAGAACTTTCACCAGCTTTGAATTGAATCCGCCGGGTACGATTTTGTTGGGCCACTAAAACAGGCACACCTGCGGCTGATTGTAACTGGGGTGACTGATCAAACCGGGAGGGGGCGATCGCGCCACTTACGGTTGGTAAAAGCGTGAGGGCCATGACTGGCACGAACCCGACGACACTAAATTTAGTTGGCAACTGCAACATGGAAAACCGTTCCGGACGATGTAGACGAAAATTTCAGGAGTAATCTTTTCAAGCAATCAATTCTGGCGCTTTTACCGTTGGTGGGTCTTCCAGAGGTAAACCCAACATTTCCCGATAGAGACGGTCATATTGCTGTGCCGATTTATCCCAACTAAAGTTTTGACTCATGCCACGACGTTGAAGTTCCTGCCAGAAGTCTTTGTAATGGAAACCTTCCCACGCCCGCACCATACTGGTAAACAGATCAAGCGGTTCATAGCGATCAAAACAGTAACCCGTGCCAGCATGGTTCATGGGGTCATGGTGAAATACCGTATCCACCAAACCACCCGTGCGCCGGACGATAGGCACGCATCCATACCGCAAGGAAAGTAATTGGCTGATGCCACAGGGTTCAAACCGAGAGGGCATCAAAAAGGCATCACACCCGGCATAAATCCGGCGGGAAAGCGAGTCATTATAGAGCAGGTAAACTGCCATCCGTCCTGAGTAACGAGATGCAATTTGCCACATCTGGGTTTCGTAGTAGCGTTCCCCCGTACCCAACAGAATGAATTGGGCATCGCTATAGGCCATGAACCGATCCAGTACTTGCAGGAGTAGATC
>CAZGDE010000101.1:8731-18674 GCA_964524315.1 uncultured bacterium | reverse complement strand
CTGTATGTACAGTTGCTCCTGCACCAACAACTGCTGTCGCAAACCCAGGACACCGACCGTGGCTACAGCCCCCAGCAATAAAGGCACCCAATGGCCATGGCACAGACTTCTCAGCCACTGTCGCTTGCGGAAATGATGATTTGCTTGTCCCACCCCTACTTCACCTCCAACACAGAAAGCAACTTTAAACTCTGACTCATTGAATGCTTATTCTGGATGGGGGCGATCTCGTTTCACAGGGGACAATTTTATTAGTTCAACAGGATTTAATCTGGCAAGATTGAGATAAAACTCCCTTTCAGTCTAGTTCACTTAGTTGTCAGTCTATATCCGTGATCATTACAGATCATTCCCCCCCAAAAGTTCAGCTTGGGAGGATTCAAAAAACAATCAATCACGTCTCTGGTTTAGGCGGGAATGCGCGATCGCTTCGATGTGAGCGCCAAAATTTGCCGTTCCAGTGTCGGCGCAACCAGACTCAAACTCCGTTGCTCTAACAAGGGCATTTCTTGCCAGCATGTGCGACAGAACCAGTACACCTGATGATACCGGACATGCCGCAACATCGAATTGGAGCAACAAGGGCAGTTCGCCATGATTTTTATCCTTTTCTAAAACGAAATAAAAAACTTAATTCAGTGAAACTATGTACGAACAAGTCGTTACTGCTGGATTTACCGTAGAGCTAATTTTTGAAGAACTTTTGAAGTTGATAGTAATTCCTGAGATTGAAATCATTCTTTACAGTCAATCAACCAGCTATGCCGCAATCGCTACATCTTTTTCAGTAATTGTTGGTTGGTTAATTTCTATTTATTAATATGTGTTAAGGCAATGCCACTTGATTATCACTCCCTGGATCAACTCTACGTGCTACTACGGTGTTAGAGCGTAACATTTGGCGGTAAGAGTTTCGACTACATTTACGGAATTTCTACCAGACGGCATATGCCTTCAAGGTTCTTTCCAGAAGCGTCCATTGTCGAAAGTTTGATGGGCCAATCCAGCTTTCTCTCTTTAGGTTGATCCGTCCTCTGTGAGATTAAAGATATCCTCCAGGAGAAGGTTGCTCAGGTCATCTTACGGTCTGCAACTTTAGCCTTGTTCTCCCAGAGGGTTTCCAGAGATCAGCTCTGACACTCTCCTGGCACGCTCTTACCGTTTAAGAACCCGTGTTTAAGTATCTTCCGCCGCTCAACGAGCATAATCTTCCCTACCCCGACACGATTCACCCGATCGTGGTGCATTTTGTCATCGCGATGGTGTTGTTTGCTTGTTTCTGTGACCTTGTTGGTTACTTCACGCGCAATCCCAAACTCTATGAGGTCAGTTGGTGGAACCTGACTTTTGCTACCGTTTCAATCTTCATTGCGATTATTTTTGGGCAAATTGAAGCAGGACTGGCAGAACCTTACAGCGCCTCAGTTTCAACCCTGAATGTTCATACAATTTTGGGTTGGTCGCTCTCCGGCTTTCTGGCACTCGTTACGGCATGGCGTTATGTCATTCGGTTACAGGAAAAACCGCAATTACCCATTCCCTATCTGGGGGTGAGTGTGCTGCTGGTAGGGTTGGTGTGTGTGCAGTCGTACCTAGGTAGTGTGCTGGTCTGGGTCTATGGCCTGCATACCATTCCTGTTGTCGAGGCCATCAGGGGAGGGCTATCATGAATCCCGATCTGTTGAGACAGTGGGATAGTCTGGGCGTAAATGGATTGCCCTACGCAATCCCGATCCATCCCAACCTGGTACATCTGACGTTGGGATTATTTATTGTGGCGATCGCCTTTGACATCGTGGGAGCCCTGTTTCCCCTGGATAAGGCGGTATTTAAGTATTTAGCTATTCCCGTGACGCGATCGGCCCTGTTTGATGTGGGGTGGTATAACCTGCTGGCATCGGCTGTCATTACCTTTTTTACCGTGATGGCAGGTTTGTTTGAGATTTCTTTAGCAGTGCCCTTGGCAGATGTTACAAGTGCCTGGGGATACCATGCGCTGGAAACTATGATTTTGCACGGTGTCGGCGGTGTGCTAATTCTGACACTGATTGTGGCAATGACTGTCTGGCGAGGGTTGCAACGGTATAACTGGCGCAAGGATATGGCAAGGCAGGTGCAGTGGAGTTATCTGGCGCTGGGATTGTTTGTGTTTGCCCTGATGTTTGTCCAGGGGACACTGGGTGCGCACCTCGGCGCTGAATTTGGTGTCCATGTCACAGCCGATCAAATGCTGTACTTAGGCGAAGATCCCAGTCAACTTTAGGGCCTTTACTGTTCCAACTATGGTGCGATCGCTGTCATGATGAAACTCCGCGCAATTCTGGTAATGACGCTCTACGCCATCCTGGTGACATTTGCGAGTATATGGATGGCGAAACAATCCTATTCCTGGTTTCCCCCGGAAGCGGCAGCAGAAGCGAAGTTACAGGACGATTTATTTAGTCTATTTACTGGTTTAGGTACGTTCATTTACCTGGGCGTGATTGGCCCTTTTATCTACTCGCTGGTCTTCCACAGAGCCAGTAAGTATGACATGAGTGACGGCCCCCATATTGAAGGCAATACCTGGCTGGAGATTGTCTGGACAGGAGTACCATTAGTCCTGGTGTTAACACTTGCCTTCGTGAGCTACCGAACCTATGAAAAGATGGCAGTTCGAGGGCCCATGGAACTCGTACATTTGCATATGCCTCAAATGGTGCAATCTGCTTATGCGGCCCCCTTTGATAGTACGCCTCAACAAGATATCCAAAAAGCAGTGGAAACTGCGCCCATTGAACAAATTGATGTGACGGCCAAACAATGGGCATGGGTGTTTCACTATCCTGAACAAAATGTCACCAGTACGGAATTACATTTACCCGTCGATCGCCGTATCCGCTTCACATTGCGATCGGAAGATGTGTTGCATGGCTTTTATATTCCGGCATTTCGCCTGAAGCAGGATGTCGTCCCTAATCACGACATTGATTTTGAATTGACTCCAGTGAAAACGGGTACCTATCGTCTGCGCGATTCCATGTTTAGTGGCACCTACTTTGCCGCGAATCAGGCAAATGTCGTCGTTCAGCCGGTCAATGAATACCAGCAATGGCTTGCTGATGCTGCCAGCCGGACACCGGCTCCGGCGTTTAATCAGGCAGCATTTGAGTATAGTCAGGCGGGCGATCGCACAGGTGCAACGAAGGATAAGGTAACCGTTCGTGGTTGGGAGAGTATTCCCCCCGCATCTCCGCCTGTAGTGAACTATGTACCCAATCGTGAATCAAAATAACGGTGCCAGGTGCGAGATGTGAGTGCCTGATTCCAGTTCTTAATCTCTCATGCCGTATCAAGGAAATGTTCCATGACCAACATCTCGATCGAGGCTCCACAAGTCGTGCGTGGGCAACCGTATCCGGGTGCGCCCGACAACTGGAAGCGTTTTTTCACGTTCAGTACTGATCACAAAGTCATTGGCATTCAGTATATCGTCACCTCTTTTTTCTTTTTTCTGATTGGGGGCACATTGTCAATGGTGATGCGCGGCGAAGTGATTACACCAGAGGCTGACCTGGTCGATCGCACAGTTTATAATGCCTTGTTCACTATGCATGGCTCGATCATGCTGTTTATGTGGACATTTCCCGTCCTTGTCGGACTGGCAAATTATCTGGTGCCGTTGATGATTGGGGCACGTGATATGGCCTTCCCCCGCTTAAATGCGGTGTCATTCTGGATGATTCCCGTGGTGGGAATTCTCATGCTTGCCAGTTTTCTGGTACCGGGCGGCCCATCTCAGTCTGGTTGGTGGGCCTATCCGCCAGTGAGCTTGCAAAACCCAACAGGAATGCTGCTGAATGGTCAGGTGTTATGGATTCTGGCAGTGGCAATTTCGGGTGTGTCGTCGATTATGGGTGGGGTGAACTTCGTCACCACCATCTTTAAGATGCGGGCACCGGGCATGACCTGGTTTAAAACGCCTGCCTTTGTCTGGGCAGTGTTGGGAGCGCAACTCATTCAACTGTATGGGCTGCCTGCCCTGACCGGAGGAGCCATCATGCTGCTGCTGGATATCACCATTGGCACCAGCTTTTTTGCCCCCGATCGCGGTGGCAACCCCATCCTCTATCAACACTTTTTCTGGTTCTACTCCCATCCCGCTGTCTATGTCATGATTCTGCCCGTATTTGGGATGTTTTCGGAGATTTTGCCAGTGCATGCCCGTAAACCGCTTTTTGGTTATCGGGTAATTGCGGCATCGTCCATTCTGATTACGGTAGTCAGTGGTCTGGTCTGGGTGCATCATATGTTTGCCAGTGCAACGCCCGGTTGGATGCGGATACTGTTTATGGTGACATCCATGCTGGTGGCGATTCCATCGGGTATCAAGGTTTTTGGTTGGGTGGCAACGATCTGGGGCGGTAAGATTCGTTTCACGACACCGATGATATTTGCGTTGGGTGGGATTAGTAATTGGTTATTTGCTGGTATTACTGGGATTTTTCTGGCTTCGGTACCGATTGATATCCATGTCAACAATACCTACTTTGTCGTGGGGCATTTCCATTACGTGTTGTATGGCGCGATCGTCATGGGCATCTATGCGGGAATCTATCACTGGTTTCCCAAGATGACGGGACGGATGTATTACGAGGGACTGGGTAAATTGCATTTTGTTCTGACTTATGTGGGTACAGCGTTAACCTTCCTGCCCATGCATCCTCTGGGACTGATGGGAATGCCCCGACGGGCAGCATCCTATGATTTGGAATTTGCCTACTGGAATGTGTTAGCCAGTCTTGGCGGGTTTCTGTTGGGGCTATCAACCCTACCTTTTATCCTCAACATGGTGAGTTCCTGGATTCGGGGTGAAAGAGTGGGGAACAACCCCTGGCGGGCATACGGTTTGGAGTGGTTGACCTCGTCACCACCCACTGTCGAGAACTTTGAAGAAACACCCGTGGTGATTTCTGGCCCCTATGGTTATGGCAGAAATCAACCATTAGTATCTAACATTCCCAATCCTGACCTGACTGACTTCCCTGAATCTTTTACGCGGCAGCAAGAATCATGACAGTAGAAAGAGGCATTGCCCAGGACATTGAAGCGAATATTCGACAGCATCAGGAACATGACGAAGCTGACAACAGCAAGTTTGGCTTTATCGTGTTTCTGCTGTCAGAAAGTGTGATTTTCCTTAGCTTTTTTGCCGGTTACATTGTCTACAAAACGACGACACCCGACTGGTATCCTCCCGGCGTGACCGGATTGGCAACAAAAGAGCCATTGATTAATACGATCGTGTTGGTGTCCAGCAGTTTTGTGATTTATGTTGCTGAACGCTATTTACATGACAAGAAGCTGTGGGGGTTTCGTCTGTTCCTGTTAGTCACAATGGCGATGGGTAGCTACTTTTTGTATGGACAGGCGGTAGAGTGGCGTGGTTTACCCTTTACCTATCAATCTGGCTTATTTGGTGGATCATTCTTTTTGCTGACAGGTTTTCATGGTCTACACGTCCTTACTGGCATCTTGCTGCAAACTTTAATGCTGGTGCGATCGTTCATTCCAGGTAACTATAGCAATGGTTATTTTGGTGTGGAAGCGACATCTCTTTTCTGGCACTTTGTTGATGTTATCTGGATTGTTTTATATACGTTGATTTATGTGTGGCAGTAAAAGCCGCCTTCAAATAGGAGAACTTTATGATTATTGACGACCAATACTACGACGTAATTATCATTGGTTCCGGCGCAGGTGGTGGAACTCTCGCACGTAAACTCGCACCAACGGGTAAAAAAATTCTGATATTAGAGCGGGGAGAACTCATTTATCGGGAAAGTTCCGAACTAATTGATACAGAAGTTTTTAAGAAAGAGCAATATCACGCAAAAGAAGCCTGGTATGACAATACAGGCGAACCGTTTTATCCCCAAACGTATTATTCCGTTGGTGGTAATACCAAAATTTGGAGTGGCGTTTTACAGCGCCTGCGCGAACGTGATTTTGAACAGGTGCAACATCAGGGAGGGCTATCTCCTGCATGGCCATTGAACTATCAAGACTTTGAACCTTACTACACTGAAGCAGAAAAGCTGTATCAAGTACATGGCAATGTCGCCAATGACCCCACAGAACCGCCCCATAGCGAAACCTATCCCTTTCCAGAAGTTGCCCACGAACCCATACTGCAAAGTATGGGTGACACGCTGACTCAGCAGGGGTTACATCCCGTTCATTTGCCGTTAGGATTGGGCGATCGCGGTCGTACTGATGCAGAAGATACGGGCATTACCCCTATTCTCGATCGTGAAAATGTTACCCTCAAAACATCTGCTCAGGTCATGCGGTTGCATACCAATCCATCGGGTTCTGAGATCAAAGCAGTTGAGGCACAAATTGGCGAAGAGTCCTATTTGTTCTTAGGCGATATCGTAGTACTCGCCTGTGGTGCTGTGAATTCTGCCGCATTGCTATTGCGGTCTGCTAATGAAAAACATCCTCACGGGATTGCAAATCGTTCTGATCAAGTGGGCCGTAATCTCATGAAACAACTGCTCTCAGTTGTGGTGCAGTTAACGTCTACGGCAAATTCTGGCTCCTTTCCCCGGACGATGGGGTTGAATGATTTTTACTGGGGTGATAAAGACTTTCCCTATCCAATGGGACATGTGCAAAACTCTGGAGGCATTTTTCAAGACGTAATTTTTGCCGAAGCGCCACCCATCCTATCCGCATTGTCCAGGCTGATGCCTAATTTTGGGTTACGGCAATTGGCAACCCATTCAATTGGTTGGTGGTTAAAAACAGAAGATTTGCCCCATCCCAACAATCGGGTTCACTATGTGGGTGACAAACTGAGAATTGATTACACACCTAACAATGTCGAGGCCCACGATCGTCTCGTTTACCGTTGGGTAGATATTCTCAAGAACGTTGAGCAATCTCAACCAAACATTTTTAACCGCACAACCCATCCTCGAAGCGATATGCCAATTCAGGTTGTTGCTCATCAATGCGGTACCTGCCGCTTTGGTGACGACCCGGCAACATCAGTGTTAGATCTCAATTGCCGTACCCACGATGTCTATAATCTTTATGTCGCAGATAGTAGTTTCTTCCCATCCCATGCCAGTACCAGTCCCGGTTTAACGGTCATCGCCAATGCTTTACGCGTTGGTGACCATTTAGTTACGCAATTGCATGGTCATTAACAATCAGAAATACCCATCTGAGTTGTAAGGATGACAATATTTCATTTCGTAAGGGCGGTTTTTGGTGTCAAATCCATTACTGCATACAGATGGATCTGCTAACCCTAACCCTACAGTTTGCAGATTTCTTAAATCCACGGTTCTCAGTTCCTGGTGTCAATCAATGATTGACGGGTAACCATAATTCAGGTTGTTGAAGAGGATTAAATCTGGCGAATCTTCAAACCGTCAAGGTTCTCCTGACGGCACACTAGCCTGTATTTGACAAAGCTCTTGTAAAGCGATCATCTGTTCCCTTAGTTTGAGAATTTCTCTGGCTAGCACGGCATCCATTGTTTCAGTTTGACGCACCTCGCTAAACCAGTTTTGCAACGGCGTATTTAGCGTCCGGTAAAGGCTCTCAGGACAAGCCAGCAGAATCACTGGAATCGTCTCTAAAGAGTGGGGCGATCGCGGCAATAGTGAACGCTCCTGTAACCAAACCTGCTCCACAATACGAAACAGAGGATGGTTACGAATAGCGGTCTGTAGTTCTGGCGGAATGTCGATACTACTGGTAGCAAATCCCAAAATTCTGAAGTACTGCTCCGGCAGATTTCGCAAAATAATCCTAATGGCGCTATCCGCTGAAATGGGCTTTGCTCGCTCCAACGCGATAGGAATGATGGAAGCAACGTAAGAGGCAATTTCATACCACTCTTTTAAGTCAAAAGCGATGTGAAAAAACGTATCTTGCAACGTGTTGCTTTTACGCAGGGCAATGTATCCCCGGCATTGATTAGTTGTTGGATCAATCGGTTCAAAAGCTTGCCACAAGAGGGGTAGTGGCACCCAATGGGGTGGATACTTGAATCGGGCAACATCCAGAATTAGCACTAAATCTCGTTGAGCATGATAACCGGCAATTGGCGAAAAATGGCCATCGCCGGTTTGTCCTAAAATCCTGCGACTGTAAGCGGCAACAAGATGAATTCCAGCCGAGGTTGCACAAATCTGTTGTACAGTTTCACGAAAATCAGTCAGGCTACTTTGGTGATAACGGCATGGCGTAGCGATCGCCCCATTACAGCGGGCAAGGCAGACAAATTCATCAAAGGTAATACCATGATCCCTGATCGTTGCCAGTGGATGACAACAATCTAAAAACTCCTCGCCGTACCAGCGCCATACCCCTTTCCAGATCCGTTGGGGATCGATGGCAAGAGCATTCAGGATAATCACCAGAGTGCCCAACCCACAGAAAGCGGGCTCTGTCTGAGTATGGAATTGTTCGGCTAAGGGAAAATATCCCGCCATGCCTCCCATTGCTAACGCCTCTCGAAAAACTTGCCGTCCTTCGGTTGAGGAGAAGGCGATCGCAGGCTTGGGCAGGGGACGGCGATAAAATCCTTCAAGCATCATTGCGTCTTAAACCATCAAACATATCTGCTTGACTCTCCACCGGACTGGAGCACTTAAAGTCAGCATCAGCAATAGCATTGTACGCGAGGTCAGCATATTAGCCATCGATCACCCAATTCGACCGTTATGAACAGTTACAGATCCTCCAATCAGAACCATAGCCGTTCTAAATTGTCGGTGAACAAGGAGAGCTGTAAAAGGCTTTCCCTGAAAGGAAAGTCCTTTCACACTCCAGATAGGATCGCTACACACGAGTTACGTTCTGTCACGCTCTCGGAAGATTCTGATACTGTAATTTGCCCAATCATCCAATAATCTATTCCGCCAGATGCACTTTCGTTCCCACCCTACCCTTGCCCAGGAACAACAAAAGTGGTAAGGAGCATAGAAACACAACCCCCACAAAACGGAAAATATCTGCATAGGACAAAACGGCCGCCTGGGTATGAACCAATTGAGAGAGGGCGGCGATCGCCTGTTGTTGCGCAGTCGTCGCATCAGCGCCCCGACTTTGAAACATAGCTGTCATGGCGCTCAGTCGTTCCCGCGTCTCCGGGTCGTAGGGGGTTAACTTGGATAGCAAAATCGCTTGATGAAAAGCCATTCGTTGACCGAGCAAGGTGGTGAGAATGGCAATGCCAATACTGCCACCTAGTTGCCGGGTCAGATTGTAAAAGCCCGATCCCGCCGATACATCTGCTTTAGGCAGGGCTCCCAGGGTTGCCAGACTCAAGGGCAGGAACATTAATACGGTAGTTGCCCCACGCCAAATCAGGGGCCAGAACAAATTATCTGTTCCCGTTTGCGGTGTGATTTTCGCCAGGTCAAACATGACAGCGGTTGTGCCAACGGCTCCCAAGCCAATCAAAATTCGGGCATCAACCTTGGTTGAAAGTTTGCCCAATAAGACCATCATGATGGCCGAAGCAAACGCCCCCGGTGCGAGTAGCCATCCTGTTTGCGTAGCTGAAAATCCCAGGACACCCTGCGCAAACAGCGGGACGGCAAATAAGGCTCCATACAATCCCATACCCAAAATGCCAGAGTATAGGCTACCTGCTGCGAGAGACTTATGTCGTAATACTCGCAGATCAACGGCCGGTGCTTGGGTACTAAGTTCTCGCCAGATAAAGAGGATCAGTCCAACGACTGCGGCGATCGCCAAAGTAGTAATGAAACCCGACTCAAACCAATCTTCCTTCTCGCCCTCTTCTAAAAATGCCTGCAAGCTACCCACTGCAATCGTCAGCAGGAAGATCCCAGACCAGTCTACCTTCTGCTGTGTCCGCGATCGGTGTTTCACATCAGGGCGCAGAAAGATCATCGCCATGATCACTGCCAGAATC
>CAZGDE010000101.1:0-8721 GCA_964524315.1 uncultured bacterium | reverse complement strand
CTACAGGCAAGTTGATAAAGAAAATCCAGCGCCACCCCAGTGTATCGGTCAGGTAGCCTCCCAACGTTGGCCCGATCGCCGGCCCGGAAATTACGCCAACACCAAACACAGACTGTGCCAATCCCTGTTCTGCTGGCGGAAACGTTTCAAAGAGAATGGCCTGTGCTTTGGCTAACAGGCCCCCCCCAAATAAACCTTGCAAAATACGAGCAATGATAAGCATGGGCAGGTTAACCGCTAACCCACAAAGTACCGACGCAGCGGTAAACCCAATCATGGAGAAGACAAAGTAGTTTTTCTTACCAAAGAAGTCACCCAACCAGGCCGAGAGGGGGATTAACACCACATTCGCGATCGCGTAGCCCGTCACAACCCAACCAATCTCCGTTACAGTTGCGCCTAAGGTTGCCTGCATGTCGGTGAGGGCCACATTCACAATGCTGGTGTCGATCACTTCCAGGATGGCCCCCAGAGATGCGGTCAGCGCAATTGCCCACTTTAGCGGGCCATAAACATATCCAGTACTATCCTCTGGGAATGACTTCAATGATTTGGCTGGCGATCGCCGAGAGTGCTGGGAGGCGCGCGCAGAATGAGCGGGATTGGCCATGAGAATTAAGGGAATTTGGCAGAATAACCTATCGGGTTGCGGTGGAAGGTGCCGCTGTATCGGTATCAACGGTGACTTTCACACTCAGTCCCGGTCTTAACTTATGTTGCGGATCGGTGTTGGGATCAAAGATCAATCGAATCGGTACCCACTGAACCACCTTATTGAAGTTGCCAGTGGCATTATCGGGGGGAATCAGGGCAAAACTCGAACCGGTAGCGGGACTGATACCAGCGATCGTGGCGTGGAATGTTTCACCGGGATAGGCATCAACCTCAACTTCGGCTTTCTCACCGATTTGCAGCTTACCAAGTGCCGTCTCCTTAAAGTTGGCATCTACATAAACCTCATCGGTCTGTAGTGGTACGACTGATAGTAAAGGTTGTCCAGTTTGCACCTTTTGCCCGGTCTGCGCCGTAATCTGCCCCACATATCCGCTCACTGGTGCTTGGATGACGGTGTAAGTAATTTGTTGACGGGCAAGTTTTAACTCCGCCTGTGCCTGTTTGACCTGTGCCTGTGCCCGTTGCCACTGATCTTTTTGGACAGTGACGTTCTGCCCGGATACTTGCTTCTCAACCACCTGGCCTCGCGCCGCTTCAACCTCTGCCAGAGCGCTTTGTAGCTGCGCTTGAGCAGTTTTTACGTTAGCTTGAGATTGGGCAACAATTTTAGTTGCTGCAACCAGCCTAGCCTGAGCATTTTCATAGGCCGCCCGTGCCGTATCCAGTTGCTGTCCTGGAATGGCCCCTTCGTTGTACAGCAATTGATACCGACGAAAATCAGCCTGTGTCTGATTCAGCACCGTTTGCGCCTGAACCACACCCGCGCGATCGCCCTCCACCTGTGCCAATGCCTGATTCACTTTTGCCTGGGCAGCATTTATAGCGGCAGTTCTGGCTGCCAGGTTCGATTGGGCCTGTTGAACTTGAGTTGGATTGGTTTGACTGGTAACACTCACAGTGTCTCTGGCTGCTCGTAAGGCGGCCTCAGCAGCAGCCAGATTCGCTTCTGCCTGTTGGACTTTTAAGTTCAAGTCCTGATCTTCCAGAACAATGAGCGTCTGGCCTGCTTTCACATAATCACCATCATTAACGAATACTTGCTTGACCGTGGCCGGAACTTTCGCAGAAATAGGTGAAAGATGTCCTTTGATCTGGGCGTTGTCGGTAGACACATGAGTACGTTGAAATTGCCACCACTGTACCCCCAACACAGAACCAGCCAGCAGGGCGATCGCACCCATGATCAACCCCAGAAGCCTCCGTATGTGATTATTTTTCTGGGGTTGGACAACGCCATCTTTCCCATTATCAATATCAGCTACTATTGGTTCATCCATTGACGCAGAATTATTAGACAGATGATTAGCTACTTGGTTATCCCGTTCGGTTTCGTCCAACTTAAATGATTGCTGATTATCAGTCAGAGAATAGCTTGATGCTAAATGATCCTGATTAGAATTAACGTGACGATCGGGTTGATTAATTGGATGATTCGAGTCCGCATCTGGCTCATTAGGAAGGGCGTGTATTTGAGGTCGTTGCATTTCCATCTTTGCTCCAAACAACGTCAATTGAGAAACACTAAATTTGTCTCCGAACTGCCAGTTGCTTTTATCCAGAAAGAGAGGTACGGCTAACCGGGGATACGGTTGAGCCAAGTCCCCGCACAAATAAATCGACACAACCCTCGATATATTGTTTGCGGCTGTACTCCCGTTTCATTGGATAAACATGCCGCCGAATCATCCCAGACAACAGCATTCCAGTCAGTTGATCAACAGCTAACGACAGGTCAATGTCTGCACGCAGGTTGCCCCGTTCAATGCAAGCTTCCAGATAGGAAATAAGCTGGTTCCGCAACGGCAGGAATGATTGCTGTAGTACTTTCACTGCCTCTGTTGGATGGCGATGGGCCTCCCCAATAAACATCCGAAATAGGGCCTCGTACTCTTCCAGCATCTCGTCATGTAATTGCGCATAATGAAGGAGGTCACACCGCAAGTCATAGGTCCACTCGTCGTGCTGACTAAATGCCTCCATGCGTAACGCTGTAACGTGCTGGGCAACTGCATTCAGTAGTTGCTCTTTACTCTGAAAGTGGCGAAATAGGGTAACTTCACTCACCTCAGCGACACGGGCAATCTCACGGGTCGTTGCCCCCACGTAACCTTCCGTCGAGAAAACAGTAATAGCTGCTTTTAACAGGCGATCGCGGGTTTCAGCTACAGCGCGGTTGGTTCGGCTCATGGTTCTCAAACAGCTATTATGTAAGCACTAACTTACATATTGTAGCGATCGATCGAGCAGTCGTAACCTCCGTATAAAAGCGGATTTTGACAACCTTCCCCTACGTCCCTGGATATGGCTAAATTCTCACATCCACTTTTACTAGTACAGTTTCAAGAAACTTGTTATGCATCAATCTGCCTTGCCCTTACCCTCAATCCCTCTCCCCCAGGCGAGGGACTTGGAAGATTGCCCCCCCTCTGGGAGAAGAGTTGGGGATGAGGGTGGAATACTTGCTTGTACAACAGATCCTCTGAATATGAACTAGGCAATCTGCGTTCAATGTGCTTCCAAATTTAGCACCAGTTGCTCATAGTGAGCGGTAGCACTGGAATTATCCAAATTAGAAATAGTAATGCCCAATAGTCGAATTCTTTGACCGTCCCAATCAACTCGCTCCAGCAGGGTTTGTGCCAGGTTTAGAATCTGGCTCTCGCTTTCAATCCAGTCCAGCAATGTACAACTGCGGGTAATCTGTTGGTAATTCGCGAACTTAACCTTCAATGTTAATGTGCGTCCACCCTTCTGGTACTTTTTCAATCGCTGATGCACGGCCTGGGCAATACCCATCAGTTCCTGACGAATCTGCTCTATATCATCCAGGTCAGGGTCAAAGCTCGTTTCGGCTCCCACGGATTTACGAATGCGGTGCGGATTCACGGGCCGATCATCCTGGGCTCGCGCAATTTGGTAGTAGAACCGTCCTGCCTTGCCAAAGTATTGGACTAATTCCGCTTCTGATCTAAGTTTCAAATCCCTACCCGTATGAATACCCAATTCGTGCATCTTGCTGGCCGTTGCATGACCAATTCCATAAAACTTTTCAATGGGTAGTCCCTCCACGAAGGTCTCGGCATCACCCGGTAAAACGATCGTTAGTCCATTGGGCTTATTCATGCCAGACGCAACTTTTGCCAGGAATTTATTAATGGATACCCCAGCTGATGCAGTTAACTGAGTTTCAGCATAAATGGCTTGCTTGATTTTCTGGGCAATGAGGGTGGCCGAGGGTATTTGTTGTTTATTGTGGGTAACATCCAAATACGCCTCATCCAGTGCCAGCGGTTCAACTGCATCCGTGTAGCGGTAAAAGATCGCACGAATTTGTTCCGAAATCGCACGATAGAGATCAAATCGAGGTTTAACGACAATTAGTTGGGGACATCGTTGCACCGCTGTGCGGGACGGCATAGCCGAATGAATACCATACTTCCGGGCTTCATAACTGGCTGCTGCAACAACACCACGTTTGGCCGGCGAACCACCCACTACCAGAGGTTTGCCCCGGTAATGGGGATTGTCCCGTTGCTCAACCGAGGCGTAGTAAGCATCGAGATCGACATGGATCACTTTACGTTGTCCATCCATCACCCCATTATATGCCTCCCATTTCGGCAATAGACCGCCGGAGGTTATCCCGTGCTTGCGTCTCCAGGCGATCGCGGACAGGTTGCGTGTTAAATATAACCGGGCGATCGAGAAATTCGCTCAACAACGCTTTCCGCTTACGGTGAAAGATCTCGTCAGGTACCGATCCATACTCCTCCCGGATCTGATGCTCGTATTCCTCAAATCGTGTTGGTGACGCACCCAGGATAGCCAGATCAACATCTACCAGCACACACTCATCAATGGACGCTGGTAGCACGGCATGCCGAGTTGCCAATACCAGTGCCTCAATCCGCGCCGCAACCTCTACCGCTGCGCCACTCGCTAAAACGACCTGTTTCGCCCAACATGCACTTTGGATTTCATTGTCCTGGTTTTGCACTCTATACACAGCATCGTGAAACCACAGTGCCACTTCAACCTCGCCGGGATACGCAGCTATTGCCAGAAGGGGATCCAGAATTTGAATACATTCATGAAGATGTTGCAGCGTGTGATACCGCCGATGTGGTTCGTTGTAACAAGCAATCAGGCGATCGCGCAAACTGGCATCAGGCGATACACCTAACATTGTCCATGCCCGCAGCCATGACTGTTGCAGAGTTTGCATACTGGGTATCCAAAAATTGTGAGGGCAAATTCCTATAGCAATCCAATTTGGATTATGAAAGTACGTTCCCGCGCGGGAAAGACTTGCACAACTCACCTTGTTCACCAACACTTCAGAATCGCTAGACAGGGTTTTAAGATGCATGAAGTGTATCTTAAAACCCCACGTTTAATGGCAAGCTGAAATCAGGTGTAAATAACACCCTCATCTGAGTTGCCAGTCAAAGCTGGTTCAGTCAATTCATGCATCCTCTTCAAGGTAATTGGAATCCCAAAAGAACCTGGGTCTTTGCCGTTGGCATTTTGGAATGGAAACATGGAGACGTGTTTGCACCGTTTCCAGATGCCATTCCCAATCGAGCTGACCAAAAGCTGATCGACATCTGGAAAGCGAAGGGGGTGCCATCAGAGCAAATTTGTTATCTGCAAGACCAGGAAGCAACGATCGATGCCATTCAGGAGCAGTTATCCGTATGGCTATCATCGGCGGGGACTGATGACCTGTTCGTTCTGTACTTCGCCGGACATGGGGATTGGAACAGCGATACCGGTGAGCATTTTTTCATCAACTATGATGCCAACCCTGATAATCAGGACAATTACTGGTCAATCTCCTCGATTTTTGCAGCGATCGCAACTTCATTTAGCGGAGCAGGTGTTCTATTACTGGCAGACTGTTGTTTTTCTGGCGGACTCATTGACCAGGCCAAACAACACTCGCTCGAAACCTCGATTGCCTGTATTACGTCAGCGTACAGTCACAATACTTCAACCGAACAATGGACGTTTACCGCCAGTCTTTGTCGCGGTTGGAGTGGTCACGCCTGGGTGGATTTAGACGGCGATGGTACCATTTCCCTCTATGATTTAGCCCGCTACACAGAATTAGAAATGGCCTTCGTTGAAGAGCAAAAGTCCATGTTTCTGACGACAGGAGAGTTTGACCCCCAAATGCAAATCGCTGTCGTCACAGAAGGGACTGACCATGAGCCAGAACGCCGTGTCGAGGTGAAGTGGGAAGGTGAGTGGTATAAAGCGAAGACCCTCGGCGATGAAGACCAACAGGTCTGGATTCGCTATGCCGAAGACGGTTCCGAGGAATGGGTCGCCGAACAAGACGTTCGCCCCTACCAGCCTCAGGGCTTTTCTCCAGGTGAACGTGTTGAGGTACTGTTTGATGAGGACTGGTATCCAGCAACGGTGAAAAAGTTCTGGTACGGTTTACACTTCGTTAGTTATGACGATTATGGTGATAGTTGGGATGAGTGGGTAAGTCACGATCGCATTCGCTCTAGTACACCGTAACCACTTCAATGTCGCTTAAAATCGGGAAAATTTGACGATGGTTCGTATCCGCGCCCCCGAGTTGTCTCAAACAGTTCCCTGGCTAAACTGTCATCAACCACTGTCGCTCAAAACCCTGCGGGGAAAAATTGTCCTACTCGATTTCTGGACTTACGGTTGCATCAATTGCTTGCACGTTATTCCCGACCTGCATTACCTGCAAGAGAAATACGCACCATACCTGACCGTTATTGGCATTCATACAGCCAAATTTGACTATGAACAGACGGTCGAGAGTGTTGAACAGGCAATTGCACGTTATGCGATCACCCATCCCGTTGTTGTAGATTGCGATCGCACTCTTTGGGATCAGTACGCCATCCGCGCTTACCCAACCTTCGTTTTAATTGATCCACAGGGTTATATCGTGACAACCATTTCAGGGGAAGGGAGACGATCAATCCTTGACCATCTCATCCAGCAGTTAATTGCAGAACATAGAGGCAAAGGCTCACTGGATGAACAATCTCTAGCAGCCATCTTGCAGTCACCCTCTCAGCGATCTTTCCCCCTCGCTTTCCCCAGTAAGGTTTTCGCTGATGCAACCAGCGATACGCTTTTCATCGCTGACACGGGTCATCATCGCCTTGTCATGACCACGTTAAATGGCACCCCCAAAGGGGCGATCGGTAGTGGGATTGCCGGGTGGCAGGATGGGAGTTGGGATATTGCCCAATTCTCTACCCCCCAAGGCATGGCATTCGATCCATCTGAGCAAATACTTTACATCGCTGATGCTGATAATCATCTCATCCGGCAGATTTGCTTACGGCACCAGACAGTTACTACCATCGCGGGAACGGGAAACCAAAATCGCTCGCTATTTCCTCAGGGAGGTAAGGCATTAGACGTTGCGCTCAACTCTCCTTGGGATCTGGTACTACTGAACAACCAAATCTACATTGCCATGGCCGGTTCCCATCAAATTTGGACTTTAAACCTTAACGACCACACAATACAAACATTAATCGGGACAGGGGCAGAATCCTGTGTTGATGGTACTCCTGGCTTGGCTGCCTTTGCACAACCCCACGGCATTGCGACCGATGGCACCCAGTTGTTTGTCGCCGATAGCGAAACCAGTTCGATTCGTGCCATTGAACTAGCTCCAATTCCAATTGCGCGAACCCTCTGTGGCCAGGGACACTTGTTTCGCTTTGGCGATCAGGATGGCACTGGCTCAAACGCTCAACTCCAGCATTGTTCGGGTCTGCTCTATGCCGGAGGCTGGCTCTGGGTAGCAGATACTTATAACAACAAAATTAAGCAAATTGATCCAGTAACAGGAGCATGCTCCAGCATCGCTGGTAACAAGCTGACTAGATTGCAAGATGGCGTAGGAAAGGCCACCTCTTTCTGGGAACCTGCTGGACTAGCCTACGCGAACAACAGACTTTACGTTGCTGATACAAACAACCATGTCATTCGCTGGCTGAATTTAGCATCCCTGGAAGTCCAAACCCTTCTTTTACCTGGCCTATGTTCACCTTATCTATGCACATAGATATGAGCGAACCAAATGGACAGGCTTTGGCACTGTGTCTACCTGCCAATGTAAAGTTGAAGTAACATTAGCCAAATTCGTTCAGAAGTTTATTGAACACCATTGTTGATTTCATTTTGAAGCGAATCGCATTGTCACCTTAACAAAGGAAACCATTCGAATCATCGATGAGCAGACAATTGTAAATTGCGCGACCGCAGCCTGAACGCATGAACCAAACTCAAAACATCATGCGTCCATTCTGGCAGAATCAGAGTCATGGCAATCTCTTCCAGACTATTAATCCAGCAAAGAACGATCGCACCCCAAAGCCATACCGGGATATGGAAAGCAAATAAACCCACAACAGCAACCAATAATGCAATACCCCAAGCTTTCGCCGTGTAAGTATGGAAGCTGGGAAATTTGCCAAACTTAATCAAACTGATCGTAAATAACAGTCCTTGCGCTGCAAGTGCCATCAACAATGGGAAGCGAAACTGAGTGATTACAGTGGGATAAACAACACAGGTGCTGATAGCGATACAAAGATACAAACTAATATCCGCCCAGCTATCAGCCTGCCGCAGTTGAACCGTACTACTGCCTAACTTACGTGCAATAATGCCATCAAAAATATCAGAGAGAACTGCGATTATATAACCCGCAATCCAACCGATCCCTGTTGCGCCATCTAGTGCATCAAGCAATAGCAGGGGGGCGATCACAAACCGCAATCCAACCAAAAGCCAGGGAATTATCCTCAATTTCAGCATCACGTGGTTACCCTCTAGAATATAGTCACTCTTGAGAAACTCTAGAAACAGTAACTACAAATGCTGACGGGACAATCTCTGAAAGTTCTCAGTACCCATCCTACCGAAAGAACCTAACAACATTAAAAATCTCTCTCAAGGCTTAAAAGGCCAAAAGAGAGAGATTTTCTAAGTAATGCGCCTGGCATCGTGCTATTTTTGCGGGAGGCAACCCTCCAA
>CAZGDE010000100.1:0-18736 GCA_964524315.1 uncultured bacterium | reverse complement strand
CAGTATGCGATCGCCATGTTCCCCTTGTTTATTCAAGCCGTCACGAGCGTACTCACGAATCGCCCCATCAAGTTCCAGGTTACCCCCAAACAGCGTCAGGCCGGCATTTACCTCGGTCTGGTGATTCCCCAGGTGTTAGCGGTTGGGTTAACCATCCTGGGCCTGTTCTGGAGCCTCTTACGTTTTGTCACTGGCACGTTAGACGATCCCTCGGTCCATGCCATTAATGGAGCGTGGTCAATGTATAACCTGGCCTTACTGTGGGTCGTTATTCGCGCCGCTCTCTGGCAACCGGAATCCGCTTCTTAACAGAGGCAAGTTTTCACGCCCAAAGTTTACGCTTGCATTAAACCGCTTGCATTAGACAATGAAGATGGTATGTATAAGTCTTGCAAACTATGAGCCCCGAAGCTATGAGTCCTGAAATTAAAGTGTTTCGTCCCGCTGGGATATTGGACAGCATTAATGGAGCTGAATTGCGCCGAGATGTGAGCGACGCGATCGCCGCTGGTGCCAAAACGATTTTAATCAATTGCCAGGATGTGGACTTGATGGATAGTTCCGGCTTAGGTGCCCTGGTCATGATTCTGAAACAGGTGCGGCAGGCCGGCGGAGAACTGGCTCTGTGTTCCGCCATTGATCAGATTCAGATGCTCCTGGAATTGACTAGCATGGACAGTCTGTTTCCGGTTTTCCCAACGCAGGAAGACTTCGAGCAACAATTTGTGCGGGGCTAAGCCACGACGCGTCCCGCTTCTGTTTCCTGCTGATTTAGGAAAATTTCACTTGCAGCAGGGAACAATCATCTTTAAAGGATGAAGTGCCAGTGACCTGCTCAATCTGGTGAAATACGCCATCCAGGTCATCAATAAACACGCTATTTTTGCTGACTAATAAGTTAAAGAAATCGTTCAACGTCCAGTTAGTTGCGTTTACTTGCTTAACTTCGTAAATCCCATCACTGAAGACATAGAGGGTACTGCCGGGAGAGATATCACAGACGCCGCAGGTGTATTCACTATCCGGGAAAAAACCAATCGGCATGCCAGCAAGCTTCAGTTGTTGTCCCTGATGTGGTTCAGTCTCTGGAGCGGCAATCAGTACGGCAGGCGGATGTCCGGCACTGGCAAAGGTTAACTGGCGCGCTGATTGATGATAGACCCCATACCAGATGGTGAGATAACGGGTATTGCGCTGAGTCATTTGAAATAGATCATTCAGATCCCGTAGCACCTCATTGGGTTTGTACAGACTCGCATGGGGTAAGGAGTGCGATCGCAACAAATTGTGTACTGAAATCGACGGTAGGGCCGCACTTAAACCATGCCCCGAAACATCCAGTAGATAGATCACTAGATGGTCTGAATCAAGCCAGTAGTAATCAAAGCAATCGCCCCCCAGTTGTTGGGATGGGAGGAAACGTGCATTGATTGTCACTACACCCGTCATCGGTTCGGGCAAGATCGATCGAACATAGCCAGCAGCCTCGGCCAGCTCGCTTTCTAAACGTTGCTTCTGGATCTGTAAGTCCTGCGCCAACCGTTGCAGTTCTTGATTCGACTGATAAAGCCGTAATCCGGCCCTGACACGGGCATTCAGTTCATCATTATCAATTGGCTTGGTTAAGAAGTCATCGGCACCGGAATCGAGTCCTTTCACCCGGTCTTCAATGGTTGTACGAGCGGTTAGCAGAATAAAAAAGACAGAGGCGAGCGCTGGATTTGCTTTAATGTGATGACAAACCTCTAACCCATCCATACCTTCCATCAACCAATCACAGATGATGAGCGCTGGCTGACATTTCTCCGCCTGGTTCAATCCCTCTTGACCATTGGCAGCAACGATCACCTCGTATCCATGCAATTTCAACGTTCGCGTCAAAATTGTCCGAATAATTGGATCATCATCGATGAGAAGAATGCGGAATGGGGAACCAGGAATTTGCGTCATTTCGACAAGAGGAAATATGATTACGAATAGTGTCGCAACGTTTCTTCATTGCAGTTGTAGAGGCAGCCACCTCAATTGGAGGATGTCTAAATTTATTTATCCCTGTGTTCCAAGAGATTCAACATTCTAGTGTTTATTCAACATTTGTTTATTCCACATTCTCGTTTTTCGTAATATTACGAATCAGCTTGTGACTACAGAAAACCATCTCCGCGTTCACACCAATCTTACTGACCTGTATCAAGTCATCCAATGGTTTGAGCAGTTGCACCAACCAACCATTCCCAGACAGGTCTGGATTCAGTGCAAAACGGCCCTGGCCGAGGGCTTTACGAACGCTGTGAAGCACGCTCACAAAGGATTACCAGTTTCAACTCCCATTGATATTCACATCACAATGACCCCACAGCAGTTAGAGATCCGCATTTGGGACTCTGGTGCTACGTTTGATTTCACTCAGAAGCTCGCCAGCCAATCTCCAACACCCGATTGCAACGCCGTGAGTGGACGGGGACTTAAGTTGATTTTTGACCTGGTTGACCACTTTAGCTATACCCGTACAGAGGACGATCGCAATTGCTTACTCATGGTCAAGCACTACTAATCTGGGCATTGCTGAATACAGATATGATTTACAGGCAGGCCTATCTACTGTAGGGACGATGCAGGAATTGCCTTTATGGGATAATGCCCGATCGCGCAATATTTGTTTATTGGCAAGCGCTAACCAATGCCCCTGAGCCAGACTCGCTAGCTTCAATGCGGCTCTTTGCTCAGACTCAACCGTTCCTGCTCCTCCCGGAGCCACTGTGTCAGCATCGCTTCCGAGGGAAGCGCAATGAGATAGCGCGAGACAAACAACTGGTTATCTAACCCGGCAGTCGCGTACCGAACCGTTTCCGCATCTCGTTCAGCGCAGAGAATGAGACCAACAGGAGGATTTTCATGAGGGTACGCCACATTTTCGCGCAGGTAGTTGAGATAGAAATTCATCTGTCCAGCGTAGTCATGCTTGAACTTGCCTAACTTCAGGTCGATCGCGATTAAACATTGCAACGCGCGATGGTAAAACAGCAAGTCGAGAAAATGGTGTTCGTTTTCAACGGTCATACGGAATTGCCGCTCAACAAAGCAGAAATCCCGGCCTAATTCCTGCATAAATTCCTGGAGGTGATCAATCAGAGCTTGCTCCAATTCCGTTTCGTTGTAAATCGGTCGTTCTGCCAACCCCAAAAATTCCAGAATATAGGGGTCACGGATCAGGTTTTGGGGGCTATCAATCAATTGCCCCTGTTCCGCAAGGGTAAGGACTGCCGCTTTGTTTTTTGATAGCCCAATCCGCTCGTACAGCATATTGTTCATCTGGCGTTTCATCTCGCGCAACGACCAATTGCTCTTGACCGCCTCTAACTCATAAAATGCCCGCTTGAGGCGATCGCTAATCCGGCATAGCTCTAACAAATGAGACCATGACAACGTCGTAAATAGCTTCTGGTAATACTTTGCATCCTGCCACTGTAACGGTGGTTCAGCCAAGGAACGAGCCTGTAACGAGGGGAACGCCATGCGCTGGCTATCTGAGACTTCGATCTCACTGGTAATCAACTCCGGCACTTCTGTGCCTAATTCACCAAACTCTAATTCACCAGACAGTGTTTGGTGAATTGCCGGTTCCAGTCGAGCGGTAGATATCAAGTACGGCAGAATCGTGTCCTGGGCCAGGTGAGGATACACCAGCGCAAACTGGCGAAAGTTCCTTAAATTACTGACTGCGAAGCCAGAAATCCCCTGCTGCTTCAGATCTTTGGCCAGGGTTTCCATGAGCTGAGTCCCATAGGCAGCGCGATCGACCCCATTTTGCTCATACTCAATAATGTAAGCCCCAACAAGCCAGTTACGCAGGGTAAGGACTTGATTCACCGCACGCGCAGCAGCAACCTGACTACAGCTATTGACGTAGCTAATTCCCGTGAGGAGACGGTTATACTCCACTGACCAATTCCCTTTCCTCTGTCAACCCGGCGAACTGCCTGATATTACCACGTTCAAAATCAGCCGTTGCAGCAATGCAACTTAAGCCGACGAAGCATCAGCATCCTGGTCAAATTGCCAGGAATTTACCTTTGCCCATGCCAGCGCTTCTGCCATCAAAATCGGATCGCCAGAGGCGAAAAATTGTTGCATCCGGGCAATCATCCGTGCTGCCGCAGCTTGTTTCTTCATTTGGCGTTGCTGTTGGTTGACCATCTGCATAGTTTCCCGGTTCGCCGCCTGCGACGCTTCAATATCAGCCAAAACGTGCTGAATGTAATGCACATCCTGTCGTTGCACATCCTGTAATAGCGAAAAGTCTGTATTTACGTCTGGAGAAATCGGCAGCGAATTACTCTCTTCAGGATGGAGCAATTGTTCTGCTTGAGGCTTGAAACCATTACCAGGAGGGGTATTACCGCCTATCATAGGGAATAAGCTTGGAGGATTATGCCAGTTAGATGCGTCCTCTACGCAATCTAACTGGCTATCCAGTTTGAAGTTAGGGGGGTACGGGGGGTTTTCCACAGCACTCTGTACTTCACCCGCATCGTAGCTATTTGCCTCACAGGGAGGATTTAGCCTGAAGTAATCAGGGTGCCAGAGATCCCGGTGACGATAAAGCGATGACCCACCAATGCCGTACTTCAACAGCGCTTGAAACCGGGCAGTTGGCTTGATAGGAAGATTATTCTGTTCCAGTAAATCGGCGATCGCCCGTCGAATTCGATCTCTAGTCTCTGCGGATTGCCGCTGATTCCAGGAAGGAGATTGCTCAATCGCAGTTGTTAATTCCACATTCTGAGCCACATTCTGAGATTGCTGGACAATCTTTTTAGTCTGGGTTCCAAAATGGAAATAGTGACTGCTTTGAATACAACGTGCCCATTCTGTAGCACGTTGCTCAATTTCATGTTGATGCCGACACCACTCTCGATAACCAGGAAGGGAACGGGCTGTCTCAACAATTTCACTAATCAGTGCGTCTCCTTCTAAGGGGTCTCCACCCGACAAGATATGATGAAAAATATAGGCGCGCATAGTAATACGCCCCAATAACCGATTAGTTTGCCCATAGGCAGTCCAGCCCAATTCAATTTCGGCATTCAGGTCATTGATAAACTTTTCCGCTTTACCCGAAATACCAAAGTGTTTTCGTTTAACCCGTTTGAGGATCAATCGAAGCATCTTGCTGTCAACAATATTGCGTTGTTGAACGAGTTGCCATTGATTAACAAACGTTTGTGTATCACTCCAAATCGGTTCAAATGAGTGATCCAGCAGGTAAGAACCTATTTGCATTGGTAACCGATGCGCATTGAAGAGACTCAAGTTACCATCTGTTGCGTAGGGCTTGGGATTAGGAAATATTTCAAGTTGTCCAGCACAAACCTTAAACCCACCAGTTTCAAGGGCACAGGTAAGGGAGATCGCCAATTGCCAGGAACTTTGGGCCGACTGAAAGGGGAAATAAAGGTGTAAACCGCCACTATAACTGGACGTACAAGCAACGTAACTAACAAGACCCAATGGCTCTAAAGCAGCGACGATACGAGAAATTGCAAAGGGATCACGATTAGGGTGGTAAAGACTACCCGCATCAATATCAAGCACACAGTAATTTGTTTCTGCACCAAACCGAACACCAAAGAGATAAGCCCCTTGACGAATCAGGCGATCGCTCAATGGATGACGACTTTCCGTCTGCCACGCAACGTCCTCTCCCAAATGAGGATGCTCTGCCCAAATGTAGTCAAACCGATGCGGGAAAAGGGCTAAAAACGCATCTTGGAACTCAGATACATACTCAAACTGAGACTTGGCCGCACCATAAGGTGTTGAGGTTGAATGGCTCATCCAAACTTCACTCTGCATTTGGAAAAAATGGATGCCAAATTTTGTCAGATTCTGAAAAACCGTGTTTAACCAGTGATCAGTTTAATCAAACTGATCAGGGTGTAGTAAGAAGGGCAAAACAGCTACAGAGTAAGGCTTTTAGCAATCTAATTGTGAGCCGATCCGGGCATTTTGTGAGTCGATCCGGGTAATCATGTGAGTCAATCCGGGCTCAGTTGTAGTATCCCAAAAGTGCTTTCTATTAAGGGTTATAGGTCAATTTAGACCAGTTTTTTCTTTACTACAAAGCTACTTTGTAGTGATCAATCCAGGTTCGGTTCAAACTAAACAAGCAGCTTTGTGAGTTAATCCGGGCACTCTATGAACCGAGGTAATCAGATATAACGGTGCTTAAAGACAATCTAAATAAGGATTACAGCACTTCGTATAACACCAAACTTTACTACAAAATAGGATTGTAGTGATCCTGAGCAGGGTTAGGATAGCACAACTCAGTCTTGTCCTGGGTACGTCAGTGTGAGTTGATCCGGGTGTACCTCAACAGAAAAACGCAAGCAAATGATCGCGCAAAGCCCAGTCTAAATAAGGGTTACAGTATTTCATGCCAAAGCAAACCTTACTACAAAACAGGATTGTAGTGATCCGGTTCCAGTCAGGTTATAGGATTAGGCATCGGCATAGAAAAAGTACCCCCATAGGGTAAATCAGTTTGTGAGTCGATCCGGGTATATCTCAGAGGTATAACCCAACTCAACATCTGAGCTAAACCCTTGGTGAATCTAGCTTATAGCCTTCAGGCCAAATCCAAAATCTACTACAAGACAAAGTTGTAGTAATCCTAACGAAAGTGGCAAAAGCGATTGAGAAAACCTTTGTGAGTCGATCCGGGCATATTTCTCAGATAATACAAGCTTTTCTGTAAGCTTCAAATCCTTACTGGTAAAGGCTTTGAGCTAAGAAAGTAATACAAACTTTTACTACAATTCAAGTTTGTAGTAAAACGATAGGAGCGGATCCGATCCTACTCGATCTTTTAAAAACGATCGCCAAAATGATGAAACCCCAACTTAATCATGTAGTAGGGCACTGTTTACAGTAAAAAGGGCGTTGCTGAATACAGATCCGACTTGCAGGCACGCTATCTGCTGTAGAGACGGTGTCTCCCAGGGCGACACGAACGCGAACCCCCCCTACAGGATGCATATTTCTAAGCAGCAATGCCTTAAACAACACAGGCACAAAAGCTGGCAGAAACCTGAGTTACAACTTGAAAACTGATCGTAACCCTGCTTCTAATTCGGGTGTTGGTTCCCGCCGACCCGATTCAATATGGGAAATCAATTGTTGGGAAACACCTAATGTGCCAGCCAGCTTTGCCTGACTCCATCCTTTCGTTTTGCGCGCTTCCCGTACCTGTTCTCCTGTAATCGGTGCTTTCTTGGCCGAGGATAATTGGGACTGAGGTTTGCGGCGATCGCCAAATTTCTTACCCTTCCTACGCTCCAATAGCTCTGGAATGGGCTCTGGCGGACGGATCGTGAGTTTACTTTCAAGCAGAATGTTGATATATCCTTTGGGCTTTCGAATGGTACTATCCGGCCTCAGCGACTCTGGATACGTTGTATCGAACTCAATCGTCCAACCCAACTTGACCAGCATTTTGAGGGCTTCATTCCATTGATCGACCAGATCTCGCGCCTTGTAACGATCTTGAAGGGCCTGTTCCAGCTTAGTGTGATAGCCAACCAACAAAGACGCCAGCAGTGTCTTGACTTTATACTCACCAGACGTATGAATCCGGCTTTCCACGGTCAGATGAAGGGCCAGGCGAAGGGCCAGTTCATTGTGATAGGGATCAATCTTCAACACACTTTGGGCAAGGTAACCAAATTGGTATAAGGCTTCTTTAGCTTTAGCCCCACCCCGATTGAGAAACCCTTTTGTCCATAGGCCCGGTTGCACTTGAAGTTCGACCTTGTCCAGGTTTTCTATCTTCCCGGTTAACAGGCTTTTTTGCCCCGTGGCACTGATGCTGATATTCCACATGCGGGAGGTTTGCACTGTAACCTGTGTCTTCCGGCGACTGATCTGACCCTCTTTCCACTCTACTTTCACCAGGAGACAATCCAGCGCAAATGCACAACTGGCTAATTCGGAAAGTTTTTGATTGAGGGGAATGTCTTTCCGGTTGTTCCACCCAAGATTCTTAATGACATCCTCTCCCGAAAGGGTAAAACTACCGCTCCAGGGTTCTACCTGGTTCATGGCATGGGCTGCCAGAATAAGTTGGAGTTTAACTGTATTAAACCCAAAGTTATTGATAATTTTCTCGGCCGCATCCCAGGGGAGGGTGGTGACGTCGCCGGGACTGGAAATGTAATGCTCAATGTAATTTTGAGGATTACTTTTGGCAATTTTGGAAAAAACCGCAATCCCATCGCGATCGCGCCAGAGATCCTTTCGCAATTGAGATTCTAAGGAACTGATGAAGGGGGCTCCTGTGGGAATTGGTTCAACGTTCTTATTTAGAAACAGTTCTGCTTGTTTCGGTGAGTGCATCACACTGACGGTAATGAGATCGTCCAGTTCATTGTTCAGCCGGCGCACTCGGCTTTCAGTTCGTTCCAGTTCTTTTTGGAGACGATCGCACTGTGCCTGATGTAAAGAGGGTTTAACAACTGCCGCAAAACCACTGGAAATTTCCTCCAATAGTTTACCGGCGGATTCCAACCGAGCTTTGCTGAGTTTAATATCAATCGCTAACTGGTCAGACAATTCCCGATCCTGCATGGCCTGCAAGCAGGCTTCAGCGCTCTCGACCCACTCTAAGATGCGGCTAGCGTTCACATCCCATAGTTCGGTAAATTGCTCCCACTCTGGCAGGTCAAGGGTTTCAAGATCCATAGGTTCAATGCCGGGCAGACTTGGAATCTTATCAGGATAGCCCCATTTTACGGAAATCCGTCGATGTCGGATCGTGATAGGCGGCAATTCCTACTGCTCCAGTAGTTGGGCAATTCGGTTCGCGAGATATCTTAAACGAACGGGTTTGGCGACATATTCACTCATACCGGCAGCAAGACAACGTTCGCGATCGCCCGGCATCGCTAATGCCGTCAGGGCAACTATTGGAGTATCGGCTAATTCTGGTAACGCCCGAATCTGACATGCCGCTTCCAACCCATCCATATCAGGCATTTGAATATCCATCAGAATAATATCAGGATGATGTTCCTTCGCCAGAGACACGGCTTCTATGCCATTGGTTGCTACCACTAACCGATAACCGCAATGCATCAAATAGTTTGAATAGGTTTCCACATTCGCCGAATTGTCTTCTGCTAGAAGCACAAGTGGTTGCTGCTCGAGGGATGGCTTGATTACTCTTTCTGCAATAATCAGTTGTTGCGCTTCTGCCGTAGGTAGATGCACCTGGCATTGCCAGGTTTGTGGTACAGGGTGATAGGGGATCACAACGGTAAATCGGCTGCCTTGGCTGAGTCGGCTCTCGACCTGTACCCAACCCCGATGTAATTCTGTAATCCGCTTCACCAGAGCCAACCCTAACCCCGTCCCGTTGTATTGGCGGTTCAGTTTGCTATCGATTTGGACAAAGGCTTGAAATAATTTGGTGATGTCGTCTGGGTCAATGCCAATCCCGGTGTCCACTACTGAAAAATGCATAAAGTGATCTGACAGGGCTGGTGGGAACGGTAATGGGTCGGGGGCTTTAGCAGGAGTGGGGGCTGGCTGGCTCCAGACTTCTAGCGTGACCGATCCGCCAGTGGGCGTAAATTTAATCGCATTACTGAGCAAATTGACTAGAACCTGACGCATCCGGCGTTCATCCAGTTCAATATCACTTAAGTCCGGGGCAATGGTGGCATTAAACTGGATATTTTTCTGGTAGGCAATTTGTTTCACCAGGTTGGTGCTGGATGTACAAAGATTTTGCACGGCGCAGGGGGCAGTTGTCAGTTCCAGCTTGCCCGCTTCAATCTTGGCCAGGTCAAGGATGTCATTAATGAGATCGAGCAGATGGCGACCACTTCGTTCAATCGTGCCAACTGCTTTTTGCTGGCGATCGCTTAAAGAGCCAAAGACCTTTTCCTGTAAGGTTTCAGACATGCCCAAAATCGCGTTGAGGGGCGTTCGTAGCTCGTGACTCATGTTAGCTAGGAACTCATCCTTTAACCGTGTTGCCCGTGCTAGCTCCTGGTTCGCAATGTGTAATTGCTCATTGGTTGTTTGGAGGATGGCTTCAGCACGTTGGCGCTCGGCCAGTTCCGCCTGCACCTGTTGATAGAGGTCAGCCTGTTGAATGGCGATCGCCAATTGCCCAGCTAACTGTTGTAACAGGCCCATTTCCCAGAAGTCCCATTCCCGTGCCGCCCCACATTGATGGGCGATCAGTAACCCCCACAACTTCTTGCTTTCCTGTTGCACAATGGGAACGACTAATTTGGCCCGGATTTGATAACTCAGCATAAACTGCCGGGCACATTCGGCCATATCTACTTGGTGACAATCGGCGACCATGTAGTACCCGCCCTCGACATACCGCTGGAAACTCTCTGCCGGAAAGGGTTCGGCTGAAAACTCCAGATTGAGCATCGGTTGACAGGAGTCAGCACAGGATTCTGCTACTACCCTGCCGGAATAGTCTGGGTAGAACTGATAAACCAAAATGCGATCGGTCTCAAGTACCGGGCGGATTTCCTGCACCATTGCTGCCAGAATTGTGTTCAGCTCCAGCGAATCGCGAATCCGCATTAACACTGACACCAATAGTTGCTCTTTATTCAGTTGTTGGTGCAGTAATTGTTCAATCACCTTACGTTCGGTGATGTCAGTTAGCCGAATTAACCCTACTTCTCGGCCAGCAACCGAAATTGTCGTACCCGCAATATTGGCCCAGAAAGAGGTACCCTTGCAAGTAATATATTCCGCTTCTCGACTCCAGAACCCGGATGAATGGAGTTCAAGAAAAATCTGATTGAGTTCTTCAATGCTGAATGGTTGACACTGCAACGAACTGCTACAGGAATTAATGAGTTCATGTTTAGCTGTAGCCTCAAATAGTTGGACGGCTCTCTCGTTGCAATCGGTTAGCAGTTCAGTGTCGGGATCAACAATGAATAGGGCATCGGCGGATTCTTCAAAGATAGCTTCGCGTAAGTCCCGGTTTTGGCAAAGTTCCAGTTCGGCCTGTTTGCGATCAGTGATATCCAGGGCGGTACCATAGAGCTTGATCACGTGGCCTTGTTGATCGCACACGGCTTCCCCCCGCCCCTCGTGGTGGCGCACGGAGCCATCCGGTAACAATACACGGTAGTCAATGGTATAAGATGTTCCCGCCGCGATCGCAGCATCAATACATTGACTTAAAGCCTCCCGATCAGCGGGGTGGACTCTTTGTAAATACTCCTTGTAGAAAGAGACAGGTTGGGACGGATCAATCCCAAATATGCGGTAAAGTTCTGCTGATGCCGTAATGGTTTGAGTGGGCACATCCATTGACCAGTTGCCAATGTGGGCAACCCGTTGGGCGGCCAGTAAGGCTGCCTGACTTTCCCGCAGGGCGGTTTCGGATTGTTTTTGCTCGGTAATATCACGAACAATAATGAGAACCTCGTCGTCATTAATGGCTGCGACCCGGATTTCCTCATAAATGGGCTGGTGCTGTTTCAGCAACTGGTGTTCATACACTTGCAACTCCCTGGTTGCGAGGGTGCGTTGCACAATTTCTAGCTGCTGACGCAATTGGTCAGGGGGCAACAATTCCGACAGATGATGCGCGATCGGAATAAATTTTTTGGCCTGGGCACCTTTGGGCAAAATACAGTCCAGACAGGTACCATCTTTGCGCAGCCTCAATAACAGGTCGGGTACTGCCTCTAAAATGGCACGATAACGAGCTTCGCTATTACGCAGGGCTAACTCCGCTGTCTTGCGCTCGGTGATGTCCCGAATACTCTCTAATACAACCTGTTGATTTCCCGCTGTAATGACACTGGCGATGATATCAACCGGAACCAGTGTGCCATCTTTGCGAAGAATAGTGGTGTCTATGACCTGACCGAACCCAGTGTGGCTAATATTCGCGAATGCAGTGGTATGCCGTTCCCAGTCGGCAAGCGGATAAAGTTGCAGAAACGTGAGATGGCTAATCTCCTCCCGTGGATATCCCAGGAGTTCCTCCGCTTTACGGTTACCCGTGAGGCAGTGCCCATTAATGTCGGACAGCAGAATGGCATCTCCCGCTCCTTCCATCAAACTGCGCGACCATTCCTCGCTTTCTCGCAGGGCTGTTTCTGCCAGTTTCCGCTGGGTGATGTCGGTTTCGGAACCAGCCATGCGAATCACCTGTCCGGTGCCATCTCGCAGGGCCTTACCCCGGTCAAGGATCCATTTATAGGAACCGTCTTTGCAACGCACCCGGTATTCCATTTCAAAGAATTCGGTGTTTCCGGCAAAATGATGGGTGACCCCTCCCATGACCGCCTCATAGTCATCGGGATGAATACCATCCAACCATTCCTGCAGCGAGTTGTTATTATCCGCTTCGCTAAACCCGCGCATTTCCTTCCAGCGGCTTGACAGGAAAACGGTGTTGGCTTGCACGTTCCAATCCCAGATGCCATCATTGGCTCCTGCGACGGCTAACTGCCAGCGTTCTTCACTGCCCCGCAGAGCTACTTCAGCCTGTTTGCGATCGGTAATATCAAAATTTAGCCCGACCATCCGCAGGGGTTCTCCTGCTGGATCGCGCTGGATCAACGCATATGCCTGAATGTAATGGATAGAACCGTCTGCGTGGATTACCCGAAATTCGGGGTTAAATTCTCGTTCTCCCCGCAATGCTTGTTCCAGGATCATGGCCGCTTCTGTCCGGTCGTCCGGGTGGAGAGCCTGGAGCCAACCATCATAGACATTGGTCAACTCTCCCTGCTGGATGCCGTAGAGTTCATACATCCGGTCATCCCAGATGAGCTGGTTGCTGGGAATATCCCATTCCCAAATGCCAATGCCGCCCGCAGTGACGGCTAAAGTCAAACGCTCGGTGAGATCGTGCAATTGTTGTTCGATTTGTTTCTGCTTGGTGCTGTCTCGCAGGATGCCTGCGATCGCCAACGTTTTGCCCGTTTTGGGGTGCTTGATGGGGAAGGAACTGTGCATGATGGGAATGGCTGCTCCCGTTTGGCAGTGGCGTAATGGCAGTTCGCCTTGCCAGGTTTCGCCCCGGTTGATGGCTGGGAGCATGGTTTGCTGTAGTTCTGCCCAGTCATCGGGGTGATGAAAGTCGGCCATACTATAACTGGTAATGTCAGCAGCCACATCTAAACCAATGAGTTGCCGCCCTGCCCGGTTTAAATAGGTGAGTTGCCCAGAGGGAGTTGCTGTGGCAATAAAGTCAGTACTGTTTTCCACCAGTGCTGCTAACCGTTGCCGTTCAGCGATCGCATACTGGAGTTGTCGATTAGTTTGTTGTAGCGCTGTTGTCCGTTCTTCAACCCGCCGTTCTAATTCCCAATTTAACTGATGCAGCGCCGCCTCTGCCTGCCTGCGCTCGGTATCGAGCCGCACCCGTTCGGTAATATCCGTGATGGTGCCCACAAAGCCGGTAATGTTACTTTTGGTGTCATATTCGGCAACTGCCTGGGCAAATACCCAGGAACTTGTGCCATCCGGTCGCTGAAAGCGATACTCTAGCCGGAATGGCTGGCCCGTCTGGGTTGCCGCTTCCCATTCCGTAAAAACCAGGTTTCGATCTTCAGGATGAATTGCTTCCAGCCACCCGCTACCCATTGCCTGGTCGGAGGAGAGGCCAGCGATTTGGCACCAGCGATCGTTCACATACACACAGTACCCGATCTCATCGGTACGAAAGATCCCCACTGGGGCGGCTGCGGCCAGGGTGGCATAACGTTGTTCACTCTGGTAGAGCTTGACCGCCGCCTCTTTGCGATCGGTAATATCTTCCACAATACCGATCAGGTAGGAGGGTTCGCCCGCATCATCCCGCACCAGCGAAACAGTTAAATTCCCCCAGATGACTGTCCGGTCTTTGCGAATATACCGTTTCTCACTGACGTAGGTTGATATTTGCCCCTGCAACAGGTGATGGAGATTGTGCAAGTCAGCGGGTAGATCTTCCGGGTATGTAATTGCCTGGAAGGTGAGGGACTGGAGTTCCCGCTCTGTATAGCCACTGATCTCACAAAACCGGCGATTAAAGCGCAGGAACTGCCCTGCGGGTGCAACATGGCAAATGCCGATCGCCGCCTGTTCAAACGTAGCTCGAAACCGTTCTTCGCTTTCGTGGAGGGACTGTTCGGTTTGTTTCCGCTCGATCGCTAACGCTGCCAGATTGACAGCGATGTTGACCAGTTTCCAGTCCTCAGCATTGGGCGTGTAAGGTTGCCGATGGTACAGGGTAAAGGTGCCTAAAACCGACCCTGATTTAGAAAAGATGGGGACAGACCAGCAGGCGCGTAACCCATGCTGGAGGGCTAAATCGCGGTAGTTTTGCCAGCGGGGATCGGTGGCGATATCGGTGACAACAACGGGCTCTTTGTAAAAGGCTGCTGTGCCACAGGAAGCGACTTGTGGCCCAATTTCAATGCCGTTAACCGCTTGCACATACTCATCGGGCAAACTTGGGGCAATCCCCTGGTGCAGATGTTGCCCGTCCAGCAATAGAATTGAGGCGATTTGACCGTTTCCCTGCTCTTCCACCAGTTCTACCAGGAGCGTGAGGATCTCTGGCAAGGGTGTATCTAACGCCAGTAGCTCTAAGACCTGACGTTGCCCTTCCAGGAGTTGCTCTTGGGGGTTACTTTGGGCTTTATCGGAGCGATCGTGATTGTCCGTGATAGTGGTAACGACTTCCTGCGGTTGTTGCGGTTGGAGGATGGTCGGCACGGGGGGGCTGGGTTGGGCCAGGGCGATCGCTTTCTGCAAGGCGATGGGGATCAATTTGAGATAGTGATCATCCGAGTCTTGGATTAAATAGTCAACTGCACCCTGCTGCATTAAATGAATTACCGCATCTTCCTGCCCAACTGGGGCTACCGCAATGAAAGGAGTACCCTGATTCGTTAGGTCAGCTAAAAGCAAAGGTATGGTGTCGTCAACCATACCGACATGCAAAATAAGACAGTCGAAAACGTGGGCAGCTAATTTTTCTCTGGCAGCTGTAATGGTATCAGCGTACTCACAAGAACAAGCCAATTTACCCTGATCAACCTGTTGTCTAACTGCCAGCGCATCAGCCATATCGTTCTCAACCCAGAGAACTCGATACAGAGACATAACGGGTAGAGGATCGAGGAAACTGTGTAAGCCGGAAATAAAGTCTGGTAATGAAGCGTAGCAAGACTGCGAAATGTAGCTAAAAAGAAATTTATCTGAAGATAAAAAGTGTTCTGAAAATGGAAAATAACCGGTTCGACCAGTAAAGAATGACAAATAACCCTACACATCCTTCAGCCTGGTGTTTCAGTAGCCTGGAGGATTCATATTAGAATAACCACGGAACATCTAGCCTAACTTTACCCATCATAAGTTGGGTGAAATAAAAAGTTTCTCCAGAGAAATTTTTCTTTACTCTAAAAATTTGTCAGCCAACGAACCTGTCTTCCCATGCCGGCGGTAACCGATCTTCATACCTGGGATCATCGCTTTTAGGCATTGCTAAACGTAGATATGATTTGGAGGTACGCACATATCTGCTGTAGGGGCGGTGTCTCCCAGGGAGACGCGACGCGAACACGAACTGCCCCTACGGGATTCATACGTCTGATCAGCAATGCCCGCTTTTATTCTTCGCTGAGGCAAACCGCCGCTAAATCCATAATGGGCTGAAAATCAAAGTTATAAACCAGGGCCTCTAAATGATGGGCTAGGGCGGCGTGTTCGGATGGAATCTGTTGGACTAACTGCTTCACCGCCTTGTCCTGGCACATGATGGAGGCTTCATACAACGCCCTGATCCAATCCCGTGGCATTACTGACAGATTTGCAGTGGTTGCAGTTGGCTCAATGGTTGGATCAGGTGCAAGGCTCACTGAATCGAGTTCTGGTTGAATTAACTGGATGTCCAGGTGTTGGGCTAGCTTACGGAACAGGTCTGCTTCTTGAAATGGTTTACTGAGATAGTCAGTGCATCCAGCAGATTGGGCCAGGTTGTAATCTTCCGGTAGGGCCTGGGCGGTCAGGGCAATAATGACTGTTGGGGTTGGGAGGGACGTTATTGATTGCTTCTCCGCCTCTGATTGTGCTGGCTGCTTAGCCCCCACTTGCCACTGTTGCTCACAGTGACGGATTTGTCGAGTAACTTCATATCCGTCTATGTCTGGTAAGCGAATATCCATCCAGATCAAGTGTGGTTGCCATTGTTGCCAGATCTCCAGGGCTGCTTCGCCGGTGCTCGCTTCTTGGACGGATAGCCCGATCGGTGCTAATAACTTGCTCAACAGCAGGCGATTTTCTCGCTGATCATCAACAATCAAAATGCGATACTTCGGATGGTTGGGTGCCAGACTGAGTACGGGGCGATCGCCAGATGATTGGCGTATTGCTCTGGTCGCAGTCTGAACTGGTAGCGTGAATTCAAAGGTACTACCCTCTCCCAGAACACTCCGAACCGTAATGTCACCACCCATGAATTGGGCTAACCGACGGCTAATGGTTAACCCCAGTCCGGTGCCTTCGGTTGCCTGTTGCCCCGCCGCCGTCTGGGTGAAGGCATCAAAAATTCGGTTCAAGTCTGTCAGGGCAATGCCAATACCCGTATCTTCGACCTCAAAGCGGAGGGATATGGGGATTGGGAATTGGTCAGGTGTTAGCTCATTGTTGCTAACTTGATCCCCGACTCCTACCGCCACTGCTGCCATGCTCACATGCAAGGTTACCCCGCCCCGTTTGGTAAATTTAATGGCATTGCTCAGGAGGTTGAGCAAGATTTGTTCTAGCTTTTGATCATCTACCAGGACGTATTGGGGCACGTCAGGATCAATGTTGAGCTGGAACCATAGGTTTTTGCGACTGATCCGCTCACGCAGCATATCGCCAATGCGACGAAGTTGATCGAACAGATCAATGGGCTGTGTTGCCAGCGTCAGTTTGCCAGCCTCGATCTTGGCTAAGTCGAGAATTTCGTTGATTAACCGCAGTAGATAATTACCGCTGTTGTAAATCAAGTTGAGATGCTCGCAATCTGAGGCAGATAGATTAGAACTGTGTTGCATCAGTTGGGAAAATCCCAAAATGGCGTTAAGGGGTGTCCGTAATTCATGACTCATGTTGGCCAGAAAGATACTTTTTGCCTGGTTTGCCGTTTCTGCGGCAGCTTTTGCCAGGGCGAGGGCCTGTTCTGCCTGTTTGCGTTCGCTGATATCGCGACAAATACAAAATTGCACCAACTGACCATTCCAGTCGAATAAATTGGAACTAATTTCCATGTCATAGATGGATCCATCTTTGCGACGATAGCGAGTTTCAAAGGTATGACTGCAAAGCTGCTGGTTATGGAGCATTTGCTCCAACTTGTGATGCGTCCACTGCGTATCAAAATCAGTGAGATTGAGGGTGAGGATCTCTTCGTCGGAGTAACCTAACATTTCGGCAAAACTAGCATTCGCTTCAATAATATTGCCAGCCTGATCAAGTGCCACAATCCCATCAATGGACGTGTCGAAGAGCGCTTTGCGACGAGCTGTCTCTTGCGCGAGTGCCATTTCGGTTTGCTTGCGATTGGTAATGTCAGTCAGCGTGCCAACATAACCGGTTACCCTTCCCAGGGCGTCTGTCTCCTGCGCCATTTGAACGTAGTACCAGCTAATGGTGCCATCCGGGCGGACATGTCTCCCTTCGTTGGGCGAGAGACTTAGCTTTGGCTGGTTGAGTTGAGCATATTGTTCCGTCCAGTGCGCTAATAAATTGTCTCGTTCATCGGGATGTAGTGCTTCTATCCATCCCCGTCCCAGGGCGGATTCTTTCGATCTTCCGGTCATGGCGCTCCAGCGATCGTTGACATAAACGCAATTTAAGGGTTCGTCAAAACGAAAGATCCCGACCGGGCTAATCTCAGTCAGAATACGATAGCGAGCTTCGCTTTCCAAAAGTGCAATTTCAGTCTGTTTGCGATCAGTGATATCTAATACAACCCCGATCGCCCGTATCGGTTGCCCCGCTTCATCATACAGTCCCCGCGCCCGTGCCATGACCCAATGGATGGAGCCATCTGGATAAACGACTCGATATTCCGTGTTGAGATCCAGATGGTTCTCGATCGCTTCAACAAACCTCTGTTGTTCCCGTGCCAGATCGTCGGGATGGACATGATCACACCAGAGTTGATAGCTTGCCTCCGCGTAACGGGGTGGCAAACCCAGCAGACGAAAGTGATTATCGTTCCAGCTCATGATCTGGTTCTGGATGTGCCAATCCCAGGAACCGACATGGGTTAGATCGAGGATTAGTCGGAGGCTGGCCTCACTTTCACGTAAAGCTTCTTGGGTGCGGAGTTGTTCCTCTAAGGCAACGACCAGGCGATCGGTTAAAATACTTAACTCTGTTGTCCGTTCGATGACTCGTTGTTCTAACTGCGCATTCAGGGTTTGTAAGGTGATCTCCGTTTGCTTTTGCTGAGTCATGTCAATCGTGATACCAATGACCCGGTTTGCTGCTCCAGTTACCTCACGGAAAATGTGACCAATCGTGGCGAACCATCGCACCTCGTTATCAGCGATGATGCGATATTCCAGTCGGAACTCCACCTGACTACGTTCTAAAGTGTGTAAGACTTGATCGTTAACCATTTCCCGATCATCTGGATGAATACAACGTAACCAGTTTGCGTAGGTTGGCTCGATGGTGGGATCGAGATTGTACA